>JAYRMP010000048.1:17335-22910 GCA_041912655.1 Novosphingobium sp.
GACCTTCGCGCTCCCGGGGAGGACAACGCGATTACCCGTAACATGGTTGCCCGGGGCCGAAGCCCCGGGCAGGACTTCTACTCAGGCGAGTTCCTTGAGCACTTCGGCCAGCGTCTCGCCGAGCAGCGAGGGGCTGGAGGAAACGCGGATGCCCGCCTCTTCCATCGCCGCGATCTTGTCCTCGGCGCCGCCCTGGCCGCCCGAGACGATCGCACCGGCATGGCCCATGCGGCGGCCCGGAGGAGCCGTGCGCCCAGCGATGAAGCCGGCCATCGGCTTCTTGCGGCCGCGGCGCGCTTCGTCCTTGAGGAACTGCGCGGCTTCTTCTTCGGCGCTGCCGCCGATTTCGCCGATCATGATGATCGACTTGGTCTCGTCGTCGGCCAGGAACAGTTCCAGGACGTCGATGAAGTTGGTGCCGTTGACCGGGTCGCCGCCGATGCCGACCGCGGTGGTCTGGCCAAGGCCGATCTGGGTGGTCTGGAACACCGCTTCATAGGTGAGGGTGCCCGAACGCGACACGACGCCGACCGAGCCCTTCTTGAAGATCGAACCGGGCATGATGCCGATCTTGCATTCGTTGGGGGTGAGCACGCCGGGGCAGTTCGGCCCGATCAGGCGGCTCTTGCTGCCCGACAGCGCGCGCTTGACGCGGACCATGTCGAGCACCGGAATGCCTTCGGTGATGCAGACGATCAGTTCCATCTCGGCGTCGATCGCTTCGAGGATGGCGTCGGCCGCACCCGGAGGCGGAACGTAGATGCACGAGGCGGTCGCGCCGGTCACGGCCTTGGCTTCGGCGACGGTGTCGAACTGCGGTAGGCCGATGTGCTCGGTGCCGCCCTTGCCCGGGGTCACGCCCGCGACCATCTGCGTGCCGTAGTCGAGCGCCGCCTGGGTGTGGAACGAACCGGTCGCGCCAGTCATCCCCTGGGTAATGACCTTGGTATTCTTGTTGATGAGAATGGACATCGTCTAACCTTCCCTTTGGATTTCGTCTCCGCCGCGCGGGCGGGTGAATGTGGCGGCGGCGCTGATCAGCGCCCTTCGTTGAACTTGACCGCGATGCGCACGCCGCGGGCCTTTTCAGTGCCCATCGGTTCCAGCACCACGATCTGCGTTGCGGTCTTCCAGGCCTGCTTGAGCCCGTCGGTGGACACGATCGGCTTGCCCAGCAGGGTCGCCATCCGGGTGCGCACCGCCGCATCGCCAGCCAGATCGACCACCGGTGACATCACCATGCAGCGCCCCGCGTTGGGGCCCTGCTGGAACACCACCAGCATGGTCATGTCGTTCGGCTTGCTGAACAGGGCGGCAGGCTGCGGCTTGCCGTCCTGCGTGGTGATGCTGCCCTGCTGCCAGCCGCGCTGGGTCAGCACGGCAAAGCTGGGCGAGGGGGTGCCGCTCGCCGCCATGCAATCGCGCACGTGGCCGATGATCGCGTCGGCGCTGGGCACGCCCGGCGGCAGGGCCGGAGCCGCCGGCTTGCCGGCCGCGTGAAGCGGCGATGCAAGCGCGGCGATTGCCATGGGGAGGAGCAGGCGGCGCATCACCCCAGGCTCGGTTCGATCCCCTTGCAGGCGACCAGCAGTTCCTTGACCGCATCGACCGAGACCTGGAAGTTGGCCTTGGCTTCGTCGTCCAGCGCGATTTCGATCACTTCCTCGGCGCCGTTGGCACCGATCACCACCGGCACGCCGACATAGAGGCCGTCGAGCCCGTACTTGCCGTCAACATGGACGGCGCAGGGCAGGATGCGCTTCTGGTCGCCGAGGTAGGCTTCGGCCATCGCGATGGCGCTGGTGGCCGGGGCGTAATAGGCCGAACCGGTCTTGAGCAGGCCGACGATCTCGCCGCCGCCGCTGCGGGTGCGGGCGACGATCTCGTCGAGGCGTTCCTTGCTCGACTTGCCCATCTTGACGAGGTCGGTGACGGGGATGCCGCTGACGGTCGAATATTCGAGCACCGGGACCATGGTGTCGCCGTGGCCGCCCAGCACGAAGGCGTTCACGTCCTTCACCGAAACGCCGAATTCCCAGGCGAGGAAGGTGGCGAAGCGTGCCGAATCGAGCACGCCGGCCATGCCGACCACCTTGTTGTGCGGCAGGCCCGAGAATTCGCGCAGCGCCCAGACCATCGCGTCGAGCGGGTTGGTGATGCAGATCACGAAAGCGTCGGGGGCGTGGTTCTTGATGCCTTCGCCCACGGCCTTCATCACCGACAGGTTGATGCCCAGCAGGTCATCGCGGCTCATCCCCGGCTTGCGGGGGACGCCGGCGGTGACGATGATCACGTCTGCGCCCGCGATGTCGGCATAGTCATTGGTGCCGGTGATCTGCGCGTCAAACCCTTCGACCGGGCCGCACTGCGACAGGTCGAGCGCCTTGCCCTGGGGAATGCCTTCGGCAATGTCGAACAGGACGATGTCGCCCAGTTCCTTCTTGGCGGCGAGATGGGCGAGCGTGCCACCGATCATGCCGGCACCGATAAGGGCGATCTTCTTGCGAGCCATAGTGCGACGACGTCCTTCAAAGAAACGCGGGATCGACAACAGGCAGACAGAACGCGCACCCATCCCGCTGGGCGCCGCCCGTTCCGGCGAATGCGGGTGCCCTAGGCCCGGGCGAATACGATTGCAACCCGGGAAAAGCACGCTCCGCCAACTAATTCGTGCGAATGGTTCTCAATTGCAATAAGGGTGATCCGACGAGGGTGACGTTAGGGAACCGCAACACCCGACAGGTGCTTTCGTCCATTCGTGTCGAGCTTGTCGAGACACGGTGGCGCCAGCGTGTCTCGACACGAATGGACGGGGACGGTGTGGAGGGGAGGGGATGGACGCCAGCTGAACCGGCGGGTCCAGAGTGGATCCAGGGTACCGTTCAGCCGACGGCGCGGCGCGGTTCGGCGTCCTTCTCGCGCTCCTGCGCCAGCAGCATCGCGGCAAGGTAATCGGGCACGGCGCGGCTGAAGTAATAGCCCTGGCCCAGGGTGCAGCCCGCGGCGCGCACGGCGTTGACCTGTTCGACCGTTTCCAGCCCTTCGGCGACGATCTGCATGCCCAGGGTCGAGCCCATTTCGGAGACCGCCCGGATGATCGCGTCGCTCTTCTTGCCGACGTTGACACCCGAGACGAAGCTGCGGTCGACCTTGATCTTACCGAACGGATACTTGTTGAGGTAGCCGAGCGAGGAATAGCCGGTGCCGAAATCGTCGAGCGCGAAGCGCACGCCCGCGGCGCTGAGTTCGGCCATGAAGTCCTCGGTCTGCTTCGAATGGTCGAGCAGCACGGTTTCAGTGATTTCCAGTTCCAGCCGGTGCGCCGGCAGCTTGGCCTCGCGCAGCGCGCTGAGGATACCCAGCGCCGCGCCGGGGGCCTTGAGCTGCAGCGGCGAGAGGTTGACCGCAACGGTCACGTCACCGGGCCATTGCGCGGCGGCCCTGGCAGCCTGGGCGGTGATCCAGTTGCCCAGCGTGATGATCACGCCGGTTTCCTCGGCAACGGGGATGAATTCGTCGGGGCGCAGTTCGCCCTTTTCGGGGTGGAACCAGCGGACCAGCGATTCGAAGGCCCGGATCTTGCCGGTCTCCAGATCGACGATCGGCTGGAAGAACACCGACAGCTCGTCGCGCTGGATGGCGAGGCGCAGTTCGCTCTCGATCTCGCGGCGGCGGACGAGGTCGCGGCTCATCGACGGGTCGAAGAAGCTGACCTGGTTCCGCCCGTTGACCTTGGCATGATAGAGCGCGAGGTCCGCACCCTGCATCAGCGTTTCGAGGTCCGGCCCGTCGTCGGGCAGGATCGCCGCGCCGATCGAGCAGCTGATTTCCAGCCGGTCGTCGTCGATCCTGATCGGGCGGGTGATTTCCGCAAGCACGGCCATCGCGATGGTTTCGACCTCGCGGCGGTCCTTGACGTCGCAAGCCATGATGAACTCGTCGCCGCCGAACCGCCCGATAAGGGTTTCGGCCTTGCCCAGCGCGCGCAGCCGCTGTGCCACTTCGCACAGCACCCGGTCACCGACCTGGTGGCCCAGCGCGTCGTTGACTTCCTTGAACTTGTCGAGGTCCAGCCAGAACAGCGCCAGGCGCGGCGCGGTGCGCTTGCGCGAGAGGTGCTCGACCAGGAAGTGGTTGAGCCCCGCGCGGTTGGCAAGGCCGGTGACCACGTCGGTGCGGGCAAGATGCTGCATCTTTTCGGCCAGCCGCGCACTCGTTTCCGCCGCCGCGATCGAATCGCGCAGGGTGCGGAACACGTGCATGGTGATCGACATCATGCCCAGCCACAGCATGACGATGGCAACGGCCAGGCCCTTTTCGGCGAGATCGTCATCAACCCACAGCGCGGCGATCATCGGGAAGAACACCAGCACCATCTGGCCGATCGAGATGACCGGGCGCCCGGCATTGCGCGCCGCGATCCCCGCGCCATAGCCGACGGCATAGCAGGCGATCAGCATCTGCGCGGAGCCTGGCACTTCGAACCAGATCGCCAGCGCGGCGATCAGGCCGAGCTGCGCGGAATAGGTAAAGGCCCCGATTTCGTAGAGCAGTTCCAGCCGCCGCGTATCGCGGTTGGCCATGCGCGGCAGCAGCAGCGCCAGCACCACGCGCGCGACCGCGACAACGCTGAGCGCGATGGCGACATGCCAGATCGCAGGGATAGCGGCGATATAAGCGGTCAGCAGGCTCGCCCCGACACCGGTTGCGGCGCCGACGGCAAGGTTCGCGGGCTGGGTATAGAGCGTCTCGACCAGAGTCTTCCTGACCCGGTCGTCGATGGCATTGGTGCGGAACAGCACCCGCAGGAGGGTTCGCCAGCGTCGGATCGTCGTCGCCCTTTCTTCGCCGACTTCCTAGCGCGGCGAAGTCACCGATTGGTTAACACGGCCCTTAAAGCGGTTGCGACTGCGTCGCAGTCTTCAGCTGGCGGAGGTGTCGATCCGCGCCGCGAGGGCCCCCGCCATGCGGCGATCGAGCGTGCGGCAGATGCCCAGCCAGTACTGGTATGTCTGGCGATCACCGGCGAAGAAGGCGCGCTCCGCAGCCTCCCGCGCGGTTTCGGCTGCGCCCAGGCCGTGGGCGGCGAAATGCTTGAGCGCATCGCGCAGCAGCGGGTCGTGGCCCTGAACGGCAACATGGTTGTCATTTGCGGCCCCGCCGATCAGCCGAGCGCGCGCGCGCGGCGCCAGCGAATGGCGCAGAGCGGGGCGGGCGGCGGCAAAGCGGATGGGCATCATGAGCCTTCTGCACAAGCTGGCGTGAGCGGGAGCCTCCGGTTAGCGCGGGGGTCGCTAAGGCTTGATGAGGGGCTATGGTTTCCGCCAATTAACCAAACCGGCGGCGGCGTGCGGCAGGGCCGCGATCAGGTGCCAGGCTGGGCGATCCAGCGACCGCTTTCGCGGTATTCCGGGCGCACGTCCTGCGGCGCGGCGGGCAGGCCGTCACCCCGGTAGAGCGCTTCGCCGCCGCGATTGCGGACTTCTTCCGAATAGCTTGGCGCGGGCAGGGCACGGGTCTGGCCCATGGCTGCGCCGAAGTCGCCCGGCTGGACCAGCCCGCCGGCCTGCGCACG
>JAYRMP010000049.1:0-22597 GCA_041912655.1 Novosphingobium sp.
TCCAGAGTCCTTGCCCGCCCCGCGGCGGTGCGGAAGGCCCGCCCGGGCCTTCCTTGCAACACCAGCCCGCCCCCCGGCCCGACCACCCATTTATGGTACCCTGTGGGTGGTCGGGCCGGGGGAGCGGGCTGGTGTTGCTAGCTATCGACGGATGTCGATAGCGCACTAAGCAAAGACTCCCTCCCCCTCTCGACAAGCCGCTCCCAGCGGCTAGAGGGGCGATCATGACTGCAGAACGTTTTGATCCCGCCAGCGCCGACCAGCGCTGGCAGCGCGCATGGGATGAAGCCCAGAGCTTCAGGGCCGATGACAGTTCGGCCAAGCCCCGGTCCTACGTGCTTGAGATGTTCCCTTATCCCTCGGGGCGCATCCATATCGGCCACGTCCGCAACTATACGATGGGCGACGTGCTGGCCCGCGCCAAGAAGATGCAGGGCTATGAAGTGCT
Source organism: Novosphingobium sp. (assembly GCA_041912655.1). GTDB lineage: Bacteria > Pseudomonadota > Alphaproteobacteria > Sphingomonadales > Sphingomonadaceae > Novosphingobium. The sequence continues at coordinate 449 of JAYRMP010000049.1, forward strand.
GCATCCGATGGGCTGGGACGCCTTCGGCATGCCGGCGGAGAACGCCGCGATGGAGAAGGGCGTCCACCCTGGCGGCTGGACCCGCGACAACATCGCCAACATGAAGGCGCAGCTGAAGCGGCTTGGCTTCGCGCTCGACTGGAGCCGGGAACTGGCGACCTGCGAGCCGGAATACTACGGCCACGAACAGGCGCTGTTCCTCGATCTCTATGCCGCAGGCCTCGTCTACCGCAAGGAAAGCGCGGTCAACTGGGATCCGGTCGACATGACGGTCCTTGCCAACGAACAGGTGATCGACGGGCGCGGCTGGCGTTCCGGCGCGCTGGTTGAAAAGCGCAAGCTGAGCCAGTGGTTCCTCAAGATCACCCAGTTCGCCGACGACCTGCTCGAAGGGCTGGGCAGCCTCGACAAGTGGCCCGACAAGGTCCGGCTGATGCAGGAAAACTGGATCGGCAAGAGCCAGGGCCTGCGGTGCACTTTCCGCTTCCCCGCCAGCGAAGACGGGGTGGAGGTGTTCACCACCCGGCCCGACACGATGTTCGGCGCCAGCTTCGTGGCGATCGCAGCCGATCATCCGCTGGCCCAGCAGATGGCCGAAACCGTGCCCGCGCTCGCGGACTTCATCGCTGAGTGCAAGCAGGGCGGCACTACCGCGGCCGAACTGGAAACGGCGGAGAAGAAGGGCTTCAACACCGGCCTGTCGGTCGAGCATCCGCTTAAGCCGTCGTGGCACCTGCCGGTCTTTGTCGCGAACTTCGTGCTGATGGACTACGGCACGGGCGCGGTGTTCGGCTGTCCGGCGCACGACCAGCGCGATCTCGATTTTGCCCGAAAGTACGATCTGCCGGTCACCCGCGTGGTCGCCGATGGCGATGAAACGGGCCGCACCTTCGATGGCAACGAAGCCTATACCGGCCCCGGCAAGATCGTGAATTCCGAATGGCTCGACGGGATGGACGTCGAATCGGCCAAGGCTGCGGTCATCGCCAAGGCCGCGCACGAGGGCTGGGGCGAGGGCACCACCGTGTGGCGGCTGCGCGACTGGGGCGTGTCGCGCCAGCGCTATTGGGGCACTCCGATCCCGTTCATCCATTGCGCTGCCTGCGGCGTCGTTCCGGTGCCCAAGGACCAGCTGCCGGTGACCCTGCCCGAGGACGTCAGCTTCGACATCCCCGGCAACCCGCTGCTGCGCCACCCGACCTGGAAGCACGTGGATTGCCCGCAGTGCGGCGGCAAGGCCGAGCGTGAGACCGATACGCTCGACACCTTCGTCGATTCCTCGTGGTACTTCCTGCGCTTTGCCAGCCAGCCGGCGGACAAGCCCTTCGACCCCGAGGTCATCAAGCAGTGGTTGCCGGTGGAGCAGTACATCGGCGGGATCGAGCACGCGATCCTGCACCTGCTCTATGCCCGCTTCTGGACCCGCGCGCTGGCGCACATCGGCCTGATCGACGTGAAGGAGCCGTTCGCCAGCCTGTTCACGCAGGGGATGGTGACGCACGAAACCTATTCGCGCATCGATCCCGCGAACGGCCAGCCGGTCTATTTCAGCCCCGCCGAGATCGAACGCGGCGCGGACAGCGCGGTCCTGAAGGCGGACGGCGCGCCGGTCGCGATCGGCCGCGTCATCAAGATGTCGAAGAGCAAGAAGAACGTCGTCGACCCCGATGACATCATTGCCCAGTACGGCGCTGATGCGGTGCGCTGGTTCATGCTCTCCGACAGCCCGCCCGAGCGCGACCTGCCGTGGTCCGAGGCCGGGATCGAGGGCTGCGCCCGCTTCGTCCAGCGGCTGTGGCGCCTGTTCCGCCAGTACGATCCGGCTGCTACCGGCGAAGACAAGGCGCTCGACCGCAAGCGCGACCAGACGGTCCATGCGGTCGGGCAGGACATTGCCTCGCTGGGCTTCAACAAGGCCGTGGCGCGGATCTACGAGCTGACCGGAGCAACCGAGAAGGCCGCGCCCAGCGCCAGCCGCAGCCAGGCAATCCGCGTCCTGTTGTTGCTCGCCGCGCCGATGATGCCGCACCTCGCCGAAGAGGCCTGGGCCGCGATCGGTGGGGAAGGGCTTGTCGCCGATGCCGCCTGGCCGCCAGTCGACCCGGCGCTGCTGGTCGAGGACGAGGTCACCATCGCGATCCAGGTGCTGGGCAAGCTGCGCGATACCATCACTGTTGCCAAGGGCCTGCCCCGCGAGGAGATCGAAGCCCTTGCCCTTGCCAGCGACAAGGTGCAGCGTGCGCTGGATGGCAAGGCAGTCAAGAAAGTGATCGTGGTGCCCGACCGGCTGGTGAACCTGGTGGCATGAGGCAGCTGCTCGCTCTTGCGTTGGCCCTGCTGCTGGGCGCCTGCGGTCTGCAGCCGATGTACGCCGGCGGCGCCAGCGGTGGGGTGGCCCAGGGGCTGGCCGCCGTCGAAGTCTCCCCGATCGAGGGCAAGGCCGGCTGGCTGATGCGCAATGCGCTGAATGACCGGCTCAGCGCCGGGGGGTCGGCAGGGGCGCGCTACCGCCTCGACGTGCGGCTTGATGACCGGCTTGAAGGGCTGGGGCTGCTGTCGGACGATACCATCGCCCGCGAACGCCGCACCCTGCGCGCGCGCTATCAGCTGGTCGACCTCGCCTCGGGCGAAATCCTGCTCGATGCGACTGCGGGATCGGACGCCGGGATCGACGTGGTCAGTTCCGAATATGCGACGATCGCCGCCGAGCAGACCGCGCTCGAAAACCTGTCGAAGGAAGTGGCCGACCGGATCGTCACCCGCGTCGCCCTGCGCCTGCGCACCGAGCAGTGAAGGCCACCCAGAAGGACTTCAGGAGCCAGGCCGTGCGCGCCGTCCGTGAGGCCCGCGTGTTCTTCCTGTGCGGGGACGAGGCTGGCGTACAGGACGCGGCTCAGCACATCGTCTCGCTGCTCCCCGACCCGGGCGAACGCATCGAGCTGTCCGGCGCGGACCTGCGCCGCGATCCGGTGCTGCTGGGCGACGAGGCCCGCTCCAGTTCGCTGTTCGGAGGCACCCGCCATATCTGGGTTCGGGCCAGCGGCGACGAAGCCCACGATGCGGTCGAGATCCTGCTGGGCGGCGAGGCCGAGGCCTGCCCGGTGGTGATTACGGCGGCTTCCGCAACCGACAAGTCCCGCACCGCCAAGCTGCTCGCGCCCCGCGCTGACGCGCTGGTGGCGATGTTCTATCCACCCGACCTCGCTTCGGTCACCACTGCGGTGCGCGGTATGGCGGACGCTGCCGGGGTCCAGCTGGGCGGCGACCTCGCCGAACGCATCGCGCGCGCGGCCGCGCTCGACACGCGCATTGCGCAGAGCGAGGTGACCAAGCTGGCGCTCTATCTCGACGCCAGCCAGCAGGCCCCGCGACGCGCCGATGCGGAGGCGCTGGAGGCGATCGGTGCCCGCACCGAGGATGACGGGCTGATGCCGCTGGTCAACGCCGCGCTATCGGGCGAGGTGCCCAAGCTGGCAGGGGAGCTGCGCCGGATGCGCGAGCTCGGCCTGAGCCCGGTCGGCGTCCTGCTGGCGTTCGAACGCCGGGCAGGGCAACTGGCCCAGCTTGCCGGACGGCTGGGCCCGCGCGGCGACGTGAACGCGCTGATCGACAGCGAGGCGGCGGCCCGGCGGGTGTTCTGGAAGGACAAGCGCGATCTGGTCAACCAGCTCCAGCGCTGGCGCGGCAAGCGTCTGGCCCGCCTTCTGGCCCGGCTCGGCGAGCTGCACCGCGCGCTCCTGGCCAACAGCCAGAACGCCGAGCTGCTGCTGGCCCAGGGCCTTACCGAAATCGCCCGGGTTGCGGCCCAGCGAACCTAGCTTCGGACGGGATTAGGGAGTTGAACCGTGCAGCGGACAGGCTGATCAGTCGAATGACGGGTCTAAAGCGGTTGCGTTGCGTGGTGCGGTGCATATGCCTGTAATTTAATCTGGGCAGGTTGATTCCCTTGGCGGGGAAAGGGTTTATGCGATTGCCACGCTCGAAGCGGCCAGACGGGGCCTTGCGGTGAACGCGCCGGCCATGCCCACGCGCGAGCTGCCGCTCGTCCAGCCGCTCGAGCGGCGGCGGCTGCAATGCTACCTTGCGCTGATCCTGGCGGACTGCGCAGCGCTGCTTGCCGGCTTTGCCGCTGCCGGCTTTCTCTATCTCGGCTCGAGCGGGGCGGGCCGTGCCGTGATCATCGCCCAGCTGGTCATGCCGCTCTACCTGACCATTGCGCTCTACAACGGTGCCTATTCGATGGACGCGCTCAGCCACCCGCGCCGCGGTACCCTGCGCGCATTGGCTGCCTTTGCGATGTCGGCCGCGCTGGTGGTTTCGATCGCCTACTACGCCAAGTCGAGTGCGGCCTTTTCTCGCGTGGTCTTTACGCTGGGAGGAGTGCTGACAGCGCTCGGCCTGATCTGGGTGAGAGCGCAGATGCGCGCTTTTGTCCGCTGGCGTTGCGGGTCGCGGGTGCTCAACGAACTCGTCATCCTCGATGGCGGACCAGAGCTCGAACTGCCGTCGGCCATGCACCTCGAGGCGGCCAGCCACGGGATCGTGCCCGCGCTGGACAATCCGGTGGCGCTCGACCGGATCGGCCTGCTCCTTCACGCTGTCGACCGGGTGGTGGTAAGCTGCCCGCCGAAACGGCGCTTGGTCTGGTCGATCATTCTGAAGGGCGCCAATGTCGATGGCGAGGTGATCGACGATTCGGTTGCGCAGCTCGGCGCGCACGGCGCGCGGATTCACGGCGAGCATGGTTTCCTGCGGGTCTCGGTTGGTCCGCTGGGCTTGCGCGCCCGCGCCGCGAAGCGGCTGTTCGACATTGCGCTCGCCGGCAGCGCGGTCATCGTGCTGGCTCCGCTGCTCGCGCTGGTCGCCCTGGCCATCCTGCTGCAGGATGGCGCTCCGGTGCTGTTCAAGCAGCGCCGGGTGGGCCGCGGCAACCGCTTCTTCGATGTCTACAAGTTCCGCTCGATGCGAACCGCCGACAGCGATCACGCCGGCAACCAGTCGGCCAGCCGCGACGATGACCGGATCACTCCGATCGGGCGCATCATCCGCCGCACGAGCATCGACGAATTGCCGCAGCTGTTCAATGTTCTCAGCGGCGAGATGTCGAGTGTCATAGGGAAGTTCGCCTAAGCTCCAGACCACGGTCTCCCCGACCAGAAGCTGCGCCGCGTCACTTGCTGCGAGGCGCACCGTTGTGTCGCCTGCTGCCACGTCCGCGATCAATGGCAGCGAGACGAGCGAAGCAGCGCTGGCAGGACCAAAGACGATCCCGGCGCCACCGTTCTGGCGGGTAAGCTCGACCCCGCCGAAATCATGCACCACAGTGCCCCCGCCAAGCACCAGCGACGGCTGGGCGCCGGATGGATTACCGGACTCAGCCGCAGTCATCGATTCCATGCGGTAACGCTGCTGGCCGAACCTTACGCCCTGTGCACCAATCGCCGCAGCGTAGGCGAAGGTTGCACGGATGGCCGGGCCATCGTCGATGACGCCATCGCCCTTCGCGCCCGACAGGTCGACCTGGACGCGTCCGTCCTCTGGCAGGGCGCGGAAGTAGCGGCCGTTGCTCGACCGGGCGACAAATCGCGGGTGTGCTGCAAACAGCGCTGCGGTGGCGAGGGCGTCCGCGACGTAACGGCCAGCAGCCTTGCCCAGAGTATCCCGCCCGCTGGTCTGGACCAGATCGGTTCCGCTGCGCAGATTCTCGCTGGCGATCTGGGTGAAGAGAATATCGGCCATATGAGCTCCGAATTGATGAGGGGTGGCGTCAGGCGAATTCGTTGAGGATCAGCCGGCGCAGAGCCCCGGCCATCCAGAGCCCGTCGAATTTGTGGCCCATGACGGTCGGGTGGGTGGAATCGGTTCCGGTGTAGAGGGAGGCTTGGTCCGATGCGGTCGAGTAGACGCCTTCGCGCAGCGCGGGCATGAACCGGTCAATGAACCAAACGTTGTCGCTCGCGCGGCTCCATGCGGCTTCCATGATGCCATCGCGGACCGCGTAGACGGTCAGCGGAGGGCGATTGTTGGGCGCGCCCGAGGGCCAGGTCGGGCCAAAGAACACGATCGGCCGTCCACTTCTCGCGGCCAGCCAGGCATCGATCATCGCGTGGGTGCGATTGGCGATCGCATCTTGGAGGGTTGCGCCGTACGGGCTGTACTGTGCCGACGCCACGCCGTGATCGTTCATCGTGCCGAACACGATCCCAAGGCGCGGGTCAGCTGGACTGGCTCCGGTCTGAGCACTGGTGACGCCCGCCAATGACAGGTCGACAAGGCGCTCGGGATCGGTGAATGCGACTCGCGTTCCGGGATTGATCATGCCGGTTCCGCCCGAGGCTGCCAGGCCGCAGTCGAAGCCGAGGGCCCGTGCCAGAACCAGCGACTCGCCCTCTCCGACCGCTGCTCCGGTGCCTTCGGCAAAGCTGTCGCCAATCATCGTCACCAGCGGCGCGCTGCGCCCGGTACTGGCGATTTCGGCCGCGCCATTGGCGACATTGACCCCGCTGACCGGGACGCCGTTGGTCTCAACCGTGATGCGGCGGGTGGCGGCTGCGGAGAAAACGAGCTTGAGATAATAGCCCTGTCCAGTCGTGTTGGGCACGGAAGCGGTTCCGCCGACGGCTCCATTGACCAGAATCCGGACATTCGTTGCTGGCGAGCCCTGGCCCAGCAGCGGGATTTCAAGCTGCGTCCCGGTATGGAGGAATTCGTAGGCGATGGGCGCGCCGAGGCCGCGTGTGCCCGAGCCGAAGGCTGCTCCTCGCGCGCGGAAATAGTTCCAGGAGGGACTGGTCGATCCCGCCAGGACCACCGGCCCGCAAAGATAGGTGAAGCGGGGATTGTTGCCGTAATAGGTGGGCGCAAACACGCTGTTGCCATTGATGGTGGATGCCGCGCCGCCACTGCCAAGGGTCAGAACCGGGACATCGGTGGAGGCCAGCCTCTCGGTGGTCCGCGTTGCCGCCCCCTGCCGGATCGCGGCAATCAGCGCTGCGGTGTTGGCCGAGCGGCCATTGCGGGCGCCGAGAGCCCGCGCGACAAGATCGACGCTCATTGCGACACCCGGTAGACAAGCGTGCCCGAGGAGATGGTCACGGAGAGATAGAGTTGCGCACCGGCCTCATTGTCTTCCCAGACGGGCTCGCAGCAATTCGCGGTGAACTGGGCCCATCCGGCGCCTGCCATGGTGACCGGTAGCTTGGTCGCACCGCCGTCGGTCGATCGCATCAGGCGAGCGCTGCCACTCCAGGTTCCCGACAGCACGAGCATAACGGGCTTGTCGGGGGCCGGCGTATAGGGGCCCACGGTGCCGCTGGCGGCCAGCGAGCCCGTCAATGCGGCGGGGGCAGGCGATGCGTTGCCAATGCTGACTGGAAGGGGGGCGGCGGTGCTGACCTGGACTGCGGAGCCGTCGGTGTCGGCATAAACCAGCGCACGGGCGGGCGTATAGCCGCCGGGATTGATGATTGGGGTGGAAGACATGTTGGCTCTCCTTGCGAATCGGCACGCAAGAAGTAACCTAAATGGTTATATGTAGGAAAACTGTTTGTCCATAATGGAATTCCGCAAAAGCCGTCGCACCGCTCCTGCTCAGTCGCTATAGGGGCCGCGATGTCCCCTCTTTCGAATCTCCGTCCTGCCGCATCGCCCGGTGACCGGGTCGTCTGCGTGCTCAATCGCAATCGTGATGGTTATGAAGTACCGTTGGCGCTGGAAGAAGCCGGCTTCCTCGCGGGCTTTGTTACCGACTTCTACGCCGCTCCTCGCTGGCACCGTATGCTGCCCAGGTCGCTTGCCCGTCGCTATCGTGACGGACTGCCATCTGCGCGAGCGCATCTGTCGCTGGCGAGTTTCGTCTTGCAGTATGCGGCCGAAATTCTGCGGATACCCATGGAACGGGTGTTCGGTCTGTCGGACCGTTTGCTTGGCTCGAAAGCGGCAAGGCTCGCCAGGCGGAAAGACGCCGCTCTCCTTGCCTATTCCTCCTATCTTGACGGGAATCCGCAGCTGGCGCTTGGCAAGGCCGTGATCGATTTCGAGTATCATCCGCACCCTGCCTTGACGCTCGAAATACTCGAGGCCGACTATAACTGCTACCCAGAGGTCGCCTATTCGATCGAACTGGAGCGTAAGGCGGCCGGCAATGAGCGTGCCACTGTTGCATGGCGCCATGCTCATTCGGTAATATGCGCGAGCGCAATGACGCGCGCCTCGCTCGAACGCGCCGGCTGTCCGCCCGAACGGATAACTGTCATTCCATACGGTACGGACGCGAACGGCCCGCCTGCGCCTGCGCGCGAGGCCGGCCCATGCCGGTTCCTGTTCGTCGGACAAGGGTTTCAACGCAAGGGCCTGCATCATCTTGCCCTGGCCTGGCGCGCAGCAGCTCCGACCAATTCCCATCTGACCGTCGTGAGCTATCGGATCGATCCGGGTATCACCCCAATGCTCGACCAGGAGGGCATCACCCTCCTGGGACGGCAATCTCGCGAGGAACTCGACGCGCTGTTCCGCTCAGCTGATGTCTTCATCATGCCGTCGCTGGTCGAGGGTTTTGGGCTGGTTTACCTTGAAGCGCTGGATGCCGGTTGCCATGTCGTCGGCACGGTGCAGACGGGTTTGCCCGACCTGGGGTTGACCTCGGAGGCGGTGACGCTGGTTCCACCCGGTGACATTGACGCACTCGCAGCAACGATTACCGCGCTGGAACAGCAAAAGGTCGCCGGAAAGCTGGATCCCCGTGCGATCCAGGCGGAAGTCAGGCAACGCAGCTGGAAGCAGTTTCGCGAATCCATTGCTGCGCACGTATCCGACGTGTTGGCGCGGGTTCGGATGTCTGCGGCCAACTGAACAAGGGAAGCCACCCGCCAAGGGTGACTTCCCTCGCTGTTTGCTGGTTAGCCCTGGGCCAGCTGGGCCTCGTAGGCGGCCTTGTATTCGTCGCGCAGCAGACGCTTGTAGAGCTTGCCGGTCTGCTCGCGGGGAAGCTCCTCACGGAAGTCGATCTGGCGCGGCATCTTCACCCGGCTGAGTTGGGGCGCGAGGTAGGCCATCAGTTCGTCGGCCAAGGCCGGACCAGCTTCCGCCATGTTGGCAGGTTGGACGACGGCGACCACCTTTTCACCCATATCGGGATCGGGTGCGCCGATGACCGCAGCATCGGTGACCTTCGGGTGGGTAACCAGCAGGTTCTCGATCTCCTGCGGGTAGATGTTCACCCCGCCCGAGATGATCATGAAGCTCTTGCGATCGGTCAGGAAGACGTAGCCTTCCTCGTCCTCGTAACCGACGTCGCCAAGGCTGGTCCAGCCGTGCTTGTTGCGGCTTTCCGCGGTTTTGACCGGATCGTTGTGGTACTCGAACGGAACATTGGCCTCGGTCGGCTCGAAGAAGATCTGACCTTCGGTGCCGCGCGGCACCTCGTCGCCGTTCTCGTCACAGACCCGGACGATGCCGGTCAGCGCGCGGCCGACGGAGCCAGGCCGCTCAAGCCATTCCTGGCTGGTGATGAAGGTGAAGCCGTTGCCTTCGGTACCGGCATAGTATTCGTAGATCACCGGTCCCCACCAGTCGATCATCGCGTGCTTGACCGGCACCGGGCAGGGGGCAGCAGCGTGAATTGCGCACTTGAGGCTGGAAGTATCGTACTTGCGGCGCACCTCTTCGGGCAGCTTGAGCATGCGCACGAAATGGGTCGGGACCCACTGGCTGTCGGTGACCTTGTACTTCTCGATCAGTTGCAGCGCGTGTTCCGGATCGAACTTTTCCATGACGACCACGGTGCCGCCCAGCTTCTGCACGGTCATCGACCAGCGCAGCGGCGCCGCGTGATAGAGCGGCGCGGGCGAGAGGTACACGGCGTCGGGCTTGATCCCGAAAGCCATCGAGGCGAGCCCGACCAGCGCATTGACCTGGGCGATGTCCGGATCCTCAGGCAGGGGAATCTTGACGCCCTTGGGTCGTCCGGTCGTGCCGGAGGAATAGAGCATGTCGACGCCCGCGCGCTCGTCCGCGATCGGGGTGTCGGACATCGCCGCCAGAGCTGCCTCTGCACTGACTTCACCGGTTGCATCGAAGCGCAACTGGGGAATCGCGGGCGTTAGCTTCGCCACCTCATCGAGAGTGGCCTTGAGATAGGCCGAGCCAAACAGCAGCTTTGCGCCGCTGTCTTCCAGAATATAGGCGATCTCGGGTGCAGTGAGGCGGCTGGAGATGCAGACGTAATGAACGCCCGCGCGCTGCGCGCCCCAGGTCAGCGCGAAGTACCAGGGGTGGTTCTCCATGCAGATCGCCACCGTGTCGCCGATCGCGATCCCGCGGGCGCGGATCAGCTGGGCGACGCGATTGGAGCGGGCGTCGAGTTCGCCGAAGCTGATGGTCTCGCCCGATGCTGCCATGATGATGGCGGGCTTGGCCGGATTGGTCCGGGCATGGATGGAAGGATGCATGGCCTCTCGCTCTCTCTCGCTATCGACCTGATTCCGGTCGTTTCGCAGAGGTTTTAACCGCTCGATTAAAAACCGCAAAAAGAAAAAGGCGATGGAAACCCATCGCCTTTTTCCCAGCATCCTCTCGAAGCTGATGGACGGACCCGGTCTTCGCCAGGTTCCGGGCAGTGATTACTCTTCGTCGGGTCCGCCCTGGGCGCCGCCTTCAGCCAGCGCAACCAGCGCCGGCTTGGTGGCGGCATCGGCCTGCAGGTAAGGAACCGGATTGACCGATTCACCGGCGATGCGGACTTCATAGTGCAGGTGCGGGCCGGTCGAACGGCCAGTCGAACCAACGTAACCGATCACGTCACCCTTGCGGATCTGCTGGCCAGCCGCGACGTTGAGGCGCGACAGGTGGCCGTAACGGGTCTGGATTTCGGCGCCATGTTCAAGCGAGATGTAGAGGCCGTAGCTGGAGAACCATTCGGCCTTGCTGACCACGCCATCGGCGGTCGCGTAGACCGGAGTGCCGGTCGGCTGGGCCAGATCGATACCCTTGTGGGCCCGGCGACCACCAAGCACGGGGTGGACCCGCATGCCGTAACCGCTGGTCAGCGAAGCGCTTTCGACCGGCATGCGCGAAGGGATCGAAACGCCAGCGGGACGAAGGATCGAGGTCTGGGCGAGCGGCGAGGCGGGCAGGGCGGTGCGGGTCTGCACAGTGTTCACCACGCCGCGATCGAGTGCCTTCCAGTCCGCGAAGAGGCGGCGGAATTCGGCGTCGGTGCTGCTGGTGGCGGGCTTCGCCGACTGGGCGGTGCGCAGCGGCGCCGTCACATCGGCAGCGGCGGCGCTGCTGTTGGCCAGGGCGGGATTGGAAACGGCCAGACCGGCAAACGCAGCAATCGCGGCAATCGACCGGAACTTGGCAAGAAACGAAATCACGACCACTCGAACTACCTTGCTTCAGCGGTCTGCGAGCAGACCGTGCGAACCCTGTTTCCCGAAGCATCAAGTTCGGGTCTGGATTTTTCAGAGATGGCCGGAACCCCCCGACGTCTCGAGAGTTGGGTTAGACCGGGCTGGTTTCAGCTGGCAAGCGCCGCGTACCAAGAGCGCGACAGACCGGCATCTTGGCGCGCCGAGTCGTTGAACGGTGGCTTAATGGCCCCGCGAAAGTGGCGTTCAACCAAGCTTTTCCACAGGGCGGGCTGCGATTCACCGCGCGCTTCGCAGACTGCGTTGAAATGCATTGTGCCGAAGCGGACGTGCCTGATTTCATCGTCAAGGATTCGTTGCAGAATTCGCCCACCATCGAGGTCGCCCGCGGCGCGAACCCGTTCGAGGGTGGCCGGGGTCACGTCCAGCCCCCGTGCTTCGAGTACCATCGGCACAATTGCCAGCCTTGCCGCTACGTCATGGCTGGTTTCTTGCGCCGCGTCCCACAATCCGGAATGCGCCGGAAGCGCTCCGTAATGACTGCCCAGCTGCTGCAAGTGCCGCTCGATCAGCGCGAAATGCATTGCCTCGTCAGCGGCGACCGAGAGGAAGTCCGAAACGAAATCCCGACCCATCGCCGCCCCGAATCGCCCGGCCATGTCGAGCGCCAGATCGATGGCGACGAATTCGATATGGGCGAGCGCATGCCACAGGGCGTTTCGACCGCGTTCCGATCCGCCTTTGCCGCGCTTGGGCATACGGTTGGGGGGCAGCAATTCGGGTTGCGGGGGGCGTCCCGGTTCGTCCGGCATCGCTGCGTCCCAGGTCCATTCGAGCCTGCCGAGCCGCCAATCCCGGGCCACCTTGCGCGCCGCCATGGTCTTGGCGCGCGGATCGCTCTCAAGCAGGGCCGCGCGAATCGCGGCGGACAGCGAAGCCATGCCGGGTTCCGTCAGAGCGCGCGCGCTGCTTCCAGCACTTCGGCGGCGTGGCCCTTGACCTTTACCGGGCTCCACACCCGCGCGATCCGGCCGTCGGCCGAGACCAGATAGGTCGAGCGGACCATGCCCATATAGGTGCGGCCGTAGTTCTGTTTTTCACGCCAGATGCCCAGCGCGTCCGACAGGCCATCGGCCTCCGCATCGCTGGCGAGCGGAGCAACGAGGCCATGCTTGGCCGCAAATTTCGCGTGCTTGGCCGGTGGGTCCTTCGATATGCCCAGCAGGGCTGTGCCAGCCTTGGCAAACTCTTCCGCAAGCTCGGAAAAATCCTTGTTTTCGGTGGTGCAGCCGGGGGTGTCGTCCTTGGGGTAGAAGAACAGCACGAGCTTGCGCCCGGCGAAGTCGGATACCTTCACCGGGCTGCCATCGGCCGCGGTCATGGCGATGTCGGGAACGGCGTCACCGACGGTGGGAAATGCGGTCATGGTCAAAGCTCCAGTGTCTCGCCGAACACCGCCGCCCAGCTGTCCGCGACGGTGCGGCGCGCAGCGGCGAGATTCGCTTGCAGGGTTTCCCAATCGTCGCATTGGCAGGCCTGCGCAAGCACCTCGCGCGCTGCCTTGGGCGGTTCCTCGCTGTCGGGCGCGAGCAGCCTCGCGGCAATCAGGAAGCGTGAGAGCGAAGCATGGGCCGGGACCATTTCCGCTGCCAGCAGGCCGGCCTCGGCAAGGGTCGTCAAGGCATCGGGGATCGCCGGGTGCAGCGCCATATGGTCGCGCAGTTGCAGGTAGTGGGTCAGGAACTCGATATCGACCAGCCCGCCCCGCGCGAGCTTGACGTCGAGCGGTCCGCTGGCGGGCTTGTGGCGGGCCATTTCGCCGCGCATGTGCAGCACGTCCTCGCGCAGCTTCACCGGATCGCGCGGCATGGTCAGGACATCGCGGATGATCCGCTCGAGCTCGGCGCGGCCCTCTGCCGGGCCATGCAGGACGCGGGCGCGGGCGAGGGCCATGTGTTCCCAGGTCCAGGCCGATTCGTGCTGGTAGCGCTCAAAGCTGTCGAGACTGACCGCGATGGGGCCCTGCGCGCCGGACGGACGCAAGCGGGTATCGACCTCGTAGAGGGCGCCTTCCGCAGTCGGGACAGACAGCGCGGCGATCACGCGCTGCGACAGCCGGTTGAAATAGAGCGTTCCGCCAAGCGGGCGACCGCCATCGCTTTCCGCGCCGTGCTCGCCGGTGAACAGGAAAACTAGATCGAGGTCCGAGGCATGGGTCAGCAGGCCGCCGCCGAGCCGGCCATAGCCCATCACCACCAGCCGGCTGCCGGCGATGCTGCCATGGACCCGCTCGAACTCGGCGGTTGCCGCGTCCGCCAGCACTTCCAGCGCGGCCTCGGCGATGCGCGAAAGGGCCCGGCCGATGGTGCGCGGATCGCGCACGCCCTCGATCAGCTGAACCCCCAGAATGAAACGCTTTTCGCCAACCTTGCGGCGCACGCGGTCGAGCAATTGCTGGTAATCGTCGCCGCTTTCCCCGTCGGCGAATTCGGCGGCGAGGGTCGCTACGTCCCCCGGCAGGTCGAAGGCGCTGGCGTCGATCAGCGGGTCGAGCAGATCGGCGCGCCGGGCCAGCGCATCGGCCAGCGGCGGGGCAAGGCTGAGGATGCGGCCGAGCAGCTGGAGCAGAGCCGGGCGGGCTTCCAGCAGGCGGAACAGGTTGATCGCGCTTGGCAGGTTGGCGAGCAGTTCTTCCCAGCGCAGCAGCGCGCGCTCGGGCTCGGGCGAGGCGGCAAAGGCGGACAGCAGCGGGCCCTGGATCGCATCGAAGGCCGCCCGAGCCGCATCGCTGCGCAGCGCGCGCATCCGGCCAGAGCGCCAGCCCTCAATCCGCGCGGCGAGGGCATCCGCATCGGCAAAGCCCAGCCGTGCAAGGTCCGGTGCATGGTCCTCCCCGGCAGGCATGGCAACCGCGCCGCCATCGTCACCATGCAGGGCGATCAGCTTGTCATAGCGCGATCCCACCGCCTCGCAGATCCGGTCCAGTTCGGCGATCAGCGCGGCGCCGTCGGGCAGGCCATCCAGTCGCGCGACATTGTCGAGCGCGGCGGGATCAGTGGGAAGCGTTTGCGTCTGCTGGTCGGCGACCATCTGCAGGCGGTGCTCGATCGTGCGCAGCCGGTCATAGCTCTCACCCAGCACCCGCGCATCTTCGGTATCCATCAAACCGGCTGTGGCAAGGGCATCGAGGCTTGCACGCACGTGGCGCAGGCGCAGCGCAGGATTGCGCCCCCCGTGGATCAGCTGGAGCGTCTGGGCGTAGAATTCGACCTCGCGGATGCCGCCGCGCCCCTTCTTCACGTCGAAGCCGGGGCCGGGACGCGCGGCTCCATTGTGGCTGCTGCGGATGCGCCCGGTCAGCCGCCCGATCTCGGCAATCGCGCCGAAGTCCAGGCTCTTGCGCCAGACGAAGGGGCGGATCGCGGAAAGGAAGGCCTCACCCGCCGCGATGTCGCCCGAACAGGCCCGCGCCCGGATGTATGCGGCGCGCTCCCAGGCGAGGGCAGAGCTTTCGTAATGGGTCAGCGCCGCCTCGATCGGGATGGCGAGCGGGCTGACCTCGGAGGCCGGGCGCAGCCGCAGGTCGACGCGGAAGACATAGCCTTCGCCATCGACGTGGCTCATCGTCTGCATCAGCGTGCGGGCTACGCGCTGGGCCGCCTCGCCGGGTTCATCGCGCGACCGGCGCGGCAGCAGGGCGGGATCGTAGAGCAGGATCGGGTCGATGTCGGACGAGTAGTTCAGTTCCTGCGCACCGTGCTTGCCGAGCGCCAGGGCAAGGAACCCGGCGGGCTCCGCATCGGGCACCCGCGCGCGGATCGCGTCGGCAATCGCGGCATCGAGCGAGCGATCGGCAAAGTCCGAAAGCTCACCCGTGATCCGCAGCAGGGGGAGCGAGCCTGCCAGGTCGCCAATCGCCAAGGCGGTGGCCAGCGCCAGCTTCTCGCGCCGCAGAGCGCTGGCGACGGTCTCTGCCCCCTCGCCAGCGGCTTTCGCCCAGGCCAGCGCGCTTTCGAAATCGCCCGCTGCGAGCAGGGCTTCGAGCGCCGGCAGGCGATCCAGCCCATGGGCGAGGAAAGGGGCGTGGGCGCGCGCCCGTGCGATTGCTCCGGTCCAGTCGAAATTCATCGCGAATCGGGATGCCCGTTGAGGGCGCGGCGATCAAGCGGTCCGATCAAATGCCGACGCGGATCGACGGGCGGCGCTTGTCCGCAGGGCTGCGCTCTGCCAATCGTGGCCCATGCGTCAAACTCACCAGAGGCCTGTCCCCATGTCCCAACGCTTCCTCCCGCTGGCGCTTTGCGGCCTGCTGCTGTCCACCAGCGCGTTTGCGAAGCCTGCGCCCGTACCCGTCGTGCAGCCGGTCCAGCTGTCCGAAACCACGCTGAAGGACATGGTCCAAACCCTGTCGTCCGATGCTTTCGAAGGGCGCGCGCCCGGCACTGCCGGTGAAGAAAAGACTGTCGCCTACCTGATCGAGAAGTTCCGCGCTGCGGGGCTTCAGCCAGGCAACAAGGGCAGCTGGACCCAGGATGTGCCGATCGTCGAGATCACCGCGACCGGCGAAGCCGGTATGGCCGTAACGGGCGGCGCCAAGACCCTGCTGTTCGCCCCGGGCAAGGATGTGGTCGTCGGCTCCTATCGCGTCACCCCGCGCACCGAGATCGCAGACGCCGAACTGGTGTTCGTCGGACATGGCATCAATGCCCCCGAACTCGGCTGGAACGACTATGCCGGCATCGACATGAAGGGCAAGGTAGCGGTGATCCTGGTCAACGACCCGGACTACGCCAGCGAAACCGAGGACGGCCTCTTCAAGGGCCGCCGCATGACCTATTACGGCCGCTGGACCTACAAGTTCGAGGAAGCCGCCCGCCAGGGTGCGCGCGCGGCGCTGATCATCCACGAAACCTTCCCGGCCGCCTATGGCTGGAACGTCGTGGAATCGAGCTGGACCGGGGCGCAGTATTATGTCCAGAAGCCCAATGACGGCAATGACCAGACCGAGGCTAACGGCTGGATCCAGCAGGACGTGGCGAAGGCGATCTTCAATGCTGCGGGCAAGGATCTGACCGCGCTCAGCGCCGCTGCCAAGGTCAAGGGCTTCAAGCCGGTGCCGCTGGGCCTCAAGGCCAGCCTGAGCTTCGACAACACCATCCGCCGCGCCACCTCGCGCAACGTGGTGGGCATCCTGCCCGGCAAGAAGCGTCCCGATGAATACGTGCTCTATACGGGCCACTGGGACCACCTGGGGCGCTGCAAGCCGGATGCCAGCGGCGATGACATCTGCAACGGCGCGGTCGACAACGCGACTGGAACGGCAATGCTGGCGGCATTGGCCGAGGCGAACGTCAAGGCGGGCGCGGCGGATCGCAGCCAGGTGTTCCTGGCCGTGACGCTGGAGGAATCCGGCCTGCTCGGTTCCGAATTCTACGCCCAGAACCCGATCTATCCGCTGGCGAAGACGGTCGGCGGGGTCAACATGGACGCGCTGTCGCCCGGCCGTCCGGCGCGCGACGTGCAGGTGGTCGGCGGGGACAAATCGGAACTGACCCGCACCCTCGATGCGACCATGAAGGCGATGGGGCTGGTCCAGTCACCCGAGGAGGACGTCGAGCGCGGATACTACTACCGCTCCGACCATTTCAGCCTCGCCAAGCGCGGTGTGCCGATGTTCAACGTGGGGCGCGGTTCTGACTGGGTGCCCGGGGGCAAGGCTGCGGCGCATGCCTATTCCGAAGCCTATACAGCCAAGAACTATCACGGCCCGGGGGACGAATACGATCCCAGCTGGGACTGGTCGGGCATCCTCCAGGATGGTGAGCTGTTCTATCGCCTCGGCCGCAGCCTGGCGATGAGCAAGGACTGGCCCAACTGGCACCCCACGGACGAATTCCGCGCGATCCGCGACGCCAGCCTGAAGGGCAAGAAGTAGGCCATGGCTGACACGACCATGCGGATGCCGCCGGAATGGCATCCGCAGCAGTGGCTGTGGATCGGCTTTCCGCACGATCCGGTCGAATGGCCGGGCTTCCTGGGCAAGGCGCAGGAGCAGATTGCGGCGTTCGCCAGCGCTGTCGCGGACAGCGGGCAGGAGGTGCGGCTGATCGTGCGCGACGAGGCCAATCTCGCCCGCGCCCGGGTGCTGTGCAGCGGCGCGGTGAAGCTGGAGAAACGGCGCTATGGCGATGTCTGGCTGCGCGATACCGGGCCACTGGTGGTGCAGGACGGCGCGCGGCAGATCGCGCGGCGGTTCGGCTTTAACGGCTGGGGCGGCAAGTACCTGATGGACGGCGATCAGGAAATCGGCGCGGAGCTGGCAGAGAGCGCCGGACTTCCGGTGGAGGCCCGGGACTGGGTGCTGGAGGGCGGGGCGCTCGATGGGGATGGAACCGGGCTGGTCGTGACCACCGAGCAATGCCTGCTCAACCCCAACCGCAATCCGCAGCTTTCCCGTACCGATATCGAGGCGCGGCTGGGGAGTGACCTTGGCTATGACCGGGTGCTGTGGCTGGGCGATGGGCTGATCAACGATCATACCGACGGGCATGTCGACAACCTCGCGCGGTTCGTGGCTCCGGGCGTGCTGGCCCTGCCGCGTGCGACCGGGGCGGACGATCCTAACGCTGCGATCTACGCGGACGCCAAGGCGCGGGCCGAAGCCTTTGGCGTGACTGTGCGCGAGGTGCCGTCGCCCGGTCGGGTCGAAGCGGGCGGTCGGGTCGAGCCGGCGAGCTACATGAACTTTGCCATCACCTCGCAGCTGGTGGTCGTGCCGACCTATGGCACGGTCCACGATGCGGATGGCGTCGCGGCGGTGGCGGAGCTGCTTCCCGATCGGCAAGTGATTGGAATTCTTGCCGATGCCGTGCTGGCCGGGGGCGGCAGCTTCCACTGCGCCAGCCAGCAGATGCCCGTAGTTTAAGGTCGATTTGGCGCGCTTCGCTTGACTCCCGAGTTTCCGACAACTAGTTTCATTTGCAACCGGAACGCATGGGAGATACGCGGCTGTGGCCGATCTGTTCGAAAATCCGCTGGGCCTCGACGGGTTCGAGTTCATCGAGTTCTGCGCGCCCGAAAAGGGCCTGCTCGAACCGGTGTTCGCCGCAATGGGCTTTACCCATGTCGCCAGCCACCGTTCCAAGGACGTATCACTTTGGCGTCAGGGCGGGATCAATCTCATCGCCAACTATGAACCTCGCAGCCCGGCGGCGTACTTTGCGGCAGAACACGGGGCTTCGTGCTGCGGCATGGGCTGGCGGGTGCGCGATGCGAAGAAGGCCTATGAAATGGCGCTGGAGCGCGGGGCCGAACCGGTCGAAACGCGCACCGGGGTGATGGAACTGCGCCTGCCCGCAATCCGAGGGATCGGCGGCTCGATCATCTACCTGGTCGACCGCTACGAGGGGCATGAGAGCGGCAGCGACCTGTCGATCTATGACATTGACTTCGTGTATCTTCCGGGCGTCGAGCGGCATCCGGTCGGCGCGGGCTTCCACACCATCGATCACCTCACCCACAACGTCTACGGCGGGCGCATGGCCCACTGGGGCGGCTTCTACGAGCGGGTCTTCGGCTTCCGCGAGATCCGCTATTTCGACATCAAGGGCGAATACACCGGCCTCACCAGCCGGGCGATGACCGCGCCGGACGGCAAGATCCGTATCCCCCTGAATGAAGAGGGGAAAGCGGGGGGCGGGCAGATCGAGGAATTCCTGCGCCAGTACAACGGCGAGGGGATCCAGCACATCGCCTTTGCCTGCGACGATCTGATTGGCGGCTGGGACCGGCTGAAGACGCTCGGCACCCCGTTCATGACGCCGCCGCCGGCGACCTATTACGAGATGCTGGACGAGCGTTTGCCGGGGCACGGCGAGCCGGTGGCAGAGCTGCAAAGGCGCGGAATTCTGCTGGATGGATCGACCGAAGCGGGCGATCCGCGCCTGCTCTTGCAGATCTTTTCCGAGACCATGATCGGCCCGGTGTTCTTCGAATTCATCCAGCGCAAGCGCGACGAAGGGTTCGGCGAAGGCAACTTTACCGCGCTGTTCCAGTCGATGGAGCGCGACCAGCTGCGGCGCGGCGCACTTGGCGCTCAGGAGCACACAGCATGACCACCCCGGCACTGAAGCGCATCCACCACGTGGCCTACCGCTGCCGCGACGCGAAGGAGACGGTCGATTGGTATGCCCGCGCGCTGGGCATGACCTACACCACCGCATTTGCCGAGGACAAGGTGCCCTCCACCGGTGAGGACGATCCCTACATGCACGTCTTCCTCGACTGCGGCGGGGGCAACGTGCTGGCCTTTTTCGAACTGCCCAGCCAGCCCGAGATGGGCAAGGACCCCAACACCCCCGCCTGGGTCCAGCACCTCGCCTTCGAGGTCGAGGACGAGGCCGCGCTGCTGGCCGCCAAGGCGCATCTGGAAGCGCTGGGGATCGAAGTGCTGGGGCCGACCTACCACGGCATCTTCCGCTCGATCTATTTCTTCGATCCCAACGGCCACCGGCTGGAACTGGCCTGCAATATCGGCACGGCGGAGCAATACGCCGAACTGCGCGAGCTGGCCGGACCGATGCTGGAGGAATGGAGCCAGACCCGCCGCGCCCCGCGCCATGCCGCCTGGCTGCACGAGGACCCGGCCGAGCGCGGCGACGGCTAGTCCGCGAAGTCCGATAAACCCCTTGCAAGCCCTTTCAATGTGCGCCGCATCGGTTATGGGCGGCGCATGCGCTGTCATGCAATTCTGGGGGGACTGGCCGGACTGATACTGGCCGCATGGCCGCACGCGGCGCTGGCGCAGCGTGCCAGCGAGAATGTTACCACCCAGTCCAGCGATGCCTTCGGGCGCACGATCGGCAACGAGAAGAGCGGGCTCTACACCAGCGACGACGTGCGCGGGTTCAACCCGGTCGATGCCGGAAACGTCCGACTGGAAGGGCTCTATCTCGATCTGGTCGACCGGCTGTCGCCGCGGCTGGTCGAAGGCAGCACGATCCGTGTCGGCCCGGCTTCCCAGCGCCATCCGTTCCCCGCGCCGACCGGGCTGGTCGACTTTGCGCTGACCCAGCCCGGCGACGAGGCGACGATCAGCATCGATATCGATACCGGTAGCAGTTCCTCGATGGGACTGGGCGGATCGGTGGAGTTCCAGTTGCCCTTCGATGGGCGCCGTCTGGGCCTGTCCGGCGGGGTCGGCGGTCGCCACACCACCCGGCCCGAAGGCGGGACCGGCTGGGTCCGCACCGTCGGCGGCACCCTGGCCTGGCGGCCCGTGCCGCGTACCGAAGTGCTGCTGTTCGCCGCCGACTTCGCGCTGACCAGCGACGAGGCCCGCCCGACGCTCTACCCGCTGGGCAGCGCCCTGCCGCCGCGGATGGAACGCGGCGTCGATCTTGGCCAGTCCTGGACCGGGCGCCACAGCCACACGCGCAATCTGGGCGGGATCGTCAAGCTGCCGCTCGGCGGCATGCAACTGGAAGCGGGCCTGTTCCACACCCGCCGCAGCTATCGCAGCGTCTTTGCCGATATCCTCTCAGGTGTGGCAAGCGATGGCAGCTATGCGGCGCGGCGGATCGTTGCCGATGGCGGAGCAAGCGATGGATCGCTGTCGGGCGAACTGCGGCTGCTGCGGGCCTGGCGCACCGCGCACCTTGACCAGCAGATCACCTTCAGTCTGCGCGGGCGCTCGCGCGATCGGCGCTTTGGCGGCAGCAAGGTGCTGGCGCTGGGGCCGGGCAGCCTGCTTGCCCCCGATCCCCGCGCGGAGCCCGCCTATGCGCTGGGGGCGAAGAACGACGATCACGTGCGGCAGATCACGTTCGGCGCGGCTTACAGCGTGGTGTGGGACGGCGGGCTCAGCCTCGATGCCTCGCTGTCGCAAAGCCGCTACCGCAAGACCATCGAATTTGCCGATCCGCTGCTGGCCGATGCCCGGACCAATGACGATCCGACGACCTGGAACCTGTCCGGATCGTGGCGGATCGTGCCGCGCGTGGCGCTTTACGTCGGGCTGACCCACGGCCAGGAAGAGGCGCTGGTCGCACCCGATATCGCGGTCAACCGGTCAGAAGCGCCCGCCGCGATCCACACCCGGCAGGTGGAGGCCGGGGTGAAGCTGGGGCTGACCGACAAGCTGACCCTGATCGCGGGCGGATTTTCAATCTCCAAGCCCTACTTCAATCTCGATCCGGCACTGCGCTATCGCGAGCTCGGCACGCTTTCCAATCGCGGGATCGAACTGTCGCTCACCGGGCAGGTCGTGCCGGGGCTCTCCGTGGTGGGGGGGACGATGTTCCTCGATCCCCGGATCAGCGGCGAGGCGGTGGACAGCGGGCAGATCGGCCCGCGCCCGGTGGGGCAGGTGCGGCGGCGCAGCCAGCTCAATCTCGATTGGCGGCTGGCCGGGGGCAAGTCGCCGCTGTCGTTCGATCTCGCGGTGGAAAGCCTGTCCGGCCGTACCGGCAATGCCGCCAACACCTTGAGCGCCCCGGCGCGGACCACGGTCAACCTGGGTGCGCGCTATCGCTTCAAGGCGGCGGGCGGCAGCTGGTTGCTGCGTCCGCTGGTGGTCAACCTGTTCGACAGCTACGGCTGGAACGTGTCGACCAGCGGGGGGTGGACCTACACGGCGCCGCGCAGCCTGATCCTGCAACTCGTCGCGGATTTCTAGAGTCAGTTCCACTTGTGTGGAAGCAACACCGGCCCACTCCCCCGGCCCGACCACCCCGTTTAGGTACCCGGGGGGGGGTCGGGGCGGGGGGGTGGGGCCGGGGTT
>JAYRMP010000050.1:0-21816 GCA_041912655.1 Novosphingobium sp.
C
The DNA here is from genome assembly GCA_041912655.1 of Novosphingobium sp. Lineage (GTDB taxonomy): Bacteria > Pseudomonadota > Alphaproteobacteria > Sphingomonadales > Sphingomonadaceae > Novosphingobium. The sequence goes on from JAYRMP010000050.1 coordinate 2, forward strand.
GTTTAAGGTACCCTGTGGGTGGTCGGGCCGGGGGAGCGGGCTGGTGTTGCAAGGACAGGGCGGACGCCCTGTCCGCACCGCCGTTAGGCGGAAAGAGACTCCTTCACGAACGCCGCTGCGCGTTCGCCGATCATGATCGAGGGGGCGTTGGTGTTGCCCGAGACCAGCCGCGGCATGATCGAGGCATCGGCGACCCACAGCCCGTCCACGCCGCGCGCCTTGAGCTTCGGGTCGACCACGCTGCCATCGTCCGCGCCCATCCGGCAGGTGCCGACCGGGTGATAGATCGTGTCCGCGGTGGCGCGGATCCGGGCATCAAGCGCGGCATCGTCGTTGTAGTCGATCGGGAAGCGGTCGCGGCCCTGATAGTCGGACAGCGGCGGCGCCTCGCAAATCCGCTGCATCAGCCGCGCAGCCTTGCGCAGCAGGACCAGGTCGCGCTCGTCGGCGAGGAAGTTGGGGTTGATCGCCGGGTGCTGCGCCGGATCGGCGCTCTTCAGCTTGACCCAGCCCCGGCTTTCCGGCCGCAGGACGCAGGCGTGGACTGAAAACCCGTGCTGGCGGATCTTGTCGCGCCCGTGGTTTTGCACGATCCCGGGCAGAAAGTGGTACTGGATGTCGGCCACGGGCGAGGCCGGGTCGAGCTTCCAGAAGCCGCCCGCTTCGGCGAAGGGGGTGGTCATCATGCCGCTGCGATGGCGGATGTACTCGATCAGCGCCTTGCCCATCCGCCAGACCCCGGCGAGCGAGCCGCCCAGCAGGTGCGGCGAATCCGCCTCGTAGGAGATGATGAAGTCGCAGTGGTCCTGCAGGTCGGCGCCGACTGCCTCGCAGTGGCGCTGGACCGCGATGCCGTGCTCGGCGAGGTGCGCGGCAGGGCCAATGCCTGAGAGCATCAGCACCTGCGGGCTGCCAAAGGCTCCGGCGCTGAGCACCACGCCCGCGTTTGCGCGCAGGACCTGGCGGGTGCCGCCCTGCCGGATCGCCACGCCCACCGCGCGGCCATCCTCGATCACGATCCGTTCGACCAGCACACCGGTGCGAACGTCGAGGTTGGGGCGGCTACGCGCGGGCTCGACATAGGCGCGCGCGGCGGACCAGCGCTCGCCCTTGCGCTGGGTCACCTGGTAGAGGCCGAAGCCGTCCTGGCTGGCGCCGTTGAAATCGGGGTTGCGCGGCAATTGCAGCTGCGCGGCGCTTTCGACGAAGGCGCGGCTGGCGGGCGAGGGCCAGTGCTGATCGCTGACCGAGAGCGGGCCGCCGGTGCCGTGGAATTCGTTTCCGCCGCGCTCGTTGTCCTCGCAGGCCTTGAAGTAGGGCAACACGTCCTCATAGGCCCAGCCGGTGCAGCCCAGCGCGGCCCAGTTGTCATAGTCCCAGGCGTTGCCGCGGACATAGAGCATGGCGTTGATCGCGCTCGACCCGCCCAGTCCGCGTCCGCGCGGCTGATAGCCCCGGCGCCCGTTCAGGCCCTCCATCGGCTCGGTTTCGAACGCCCAGTTCGCGCTCTTGGGCAGGGCGACCAGCATGCCGGGGGTCTTGATCCGGAAATTGTCGTTGGTGCCGCCCGCTTCCAGCAGGCAGACCCGGCGCGAGGGGTCTTCGCTCAGCCGGCCCGCCACGGTGCTGCCCGCGCTGCCACCGCCGATCACGATAACGTCGAACTGGTCCACCCTGCATCTCCCTTACATCGCTGTCAGCAACGCATGTTTAAGCGAGCGGTTAAGGCGATGCAAACCTATTCGGCGGGCACGGCTTCCTGCCGCTCTTGCCAGCGCGCTCGGATCGAATCGGAGGTGTCGCGGCTGCCGTCGTGGCTCCAGCCGGGCGGGGCGAACATGTAGGGCAGCTTGGCCCGCCACGGCGCGCGCCAGACGTCGCGCGCGATCCCGATCCATTCGTGGAACACCGCCCACAGCAGGTTGAAGCTGCCCAGCTGGCGGACGATGCCATAGCGGATGCGCACGCCGTCAAGCTCGCCCTGGAAGGTGCCGAGCAGGCGGTCCCAGACGATGAACACGCCGGCATAGTTGCGGTCGAGGTACAGCGGATTGGTCGCGTGGTGGACGCGGTGGTGCGACGGCGTGTTCATCACCGCCTCGAACCAGCGGGGCATCCGCCCGATCACCTCGGTATGGATCCAGAACTGGTAGATCAGGTTGATCGCCCCGCCGGTGGCGATCATCGCCGGGTGGAACCCGATCAGCACCGGCCAGATCCGGAAGGCGAAATTGGCAGCGAAGAACCCGGTCCAGGTCTGCCGCAGCGCGGTCGACAGGTTGTAGTGCTGGCTGGAATGGTGGTTGACGTGGCTCGCCCAGAACCAGCGGCTGCGGTGGCCGACGCGGTGCGCCACGTAATAGTTGAAATCGTCGAGCACGAAGCAGGCGATCCATGCCCACCACTGCCAGCCGATCGTGAAGACCCGATGCTCGTAGAGCCATAGGGCCATGGCGAGGACCAGCCCGCCAGTCAGCGCGCCCGCCACCGTGCTGCCGACGCCAAGGCCGAGCGAGGTCAGCGTGTCCTTCGGCTCGTACTTCTCGGGCGCGCGGCGCGCGGCCCAGACCATCTCTATCACGATCAGCAGCAGGAAACCGGGGACGGCGTAATCGACGGGGCCAAGCTCGGGCATGGTCAGGCTCCCAGCCGGCGCAGGCTTGCGGCCCAGACCTGGGCCTTGTCGCCAAGGTCCAGCGTGACCTTGCCAAAGCTGGTGTCGCCGGTGCCGATGGTCAGGAAATTTCGATCAAGCCGGGTGTCGGAATGGTTGTCGAGCAAGCGCGCGGCGAACTGTGCGCCGTGGCGGCGCAGCAGCAGCACGCGGCCCTGTGCATCGCGCAGCAGCGCCCCGATCCCGGCCCGGTCGAGCACGACATCGACCGCATCGAAGCCGCCCAGCGCGGCAGCAGCCTCGTCCAGCGCCTGATCCCTGGTGCGCAACCGCACGTCGTCGCCCAGCCCGAGCTGGTGCGCGAGCAGGGCCAGCAGCAGAACGGCGACGATCGAGACGGCGACCTGAAGCAGCTGGAACAGCATCACGGTCCTACTTCGCGCCGGCCGCCAGCATGTCGACCAGCGCGCGAACCGGAGTCAGGTCATAGCCCGCTTCGGCGGCGGCCGCAGCAAGGGCCTGGGGATTGGCGCCCTGGCTGGCCTCGGCCAGCGCCCACAGCAGGGTGGAACGGGTGCCCGAGCGGCAATAGGCAAGCACGGGCGCATCGGTGGAGCCCAGCGCCTGCGCCATCGCCTTGACCTGCCCTTCGGAGAAGCCGGCGTGGGTCACGGGAATCGCGACATAGGCAATTCCGGCCGCTTGCGCAGCAGCCTCGATCTCAGCGCCGGGGACCTGGTCGTCCGATTCGCCCTCGGGCCGGTTGTTGACGATCAGGCCCACGCCCATCCGGGCGGCTTCGGCCACTTCGGCAAGCCCGATCTGGGGGCTGGCGAAGACGCGGGAGGAGAGCTGGCGGAACATGGCCGCAGTCTCTGCCAAGCGGCGCCGGAACTGGCAAGTATCCGCGGATTCGCGGCGGCGCATAAGCGCTCCGGGTGGTTCGACATGGCAGAAATGTCACACCTTTTTGCCCACCTGCCCTTAGGGCAAACGCCGGGTTCTGAATCTGTTCGCTATTGCCGATCTTATCGGGTATCAGCCAAAGTGCAGAGGAGAGGGCTTTCCTGCCGTTCGCCCTGTCGTCCGGTGCGATTCGTCCGCGCCGCCGGACTGTGTAGCTTAGGGCGAAATGCAAGGTGCGTTCGGGTTTATGGGTTTTGACAGAGGACGTCGCGGCCGTGGTCGTGACAAGCGGGACGGGTTCGGCGAGGACAGTTTCGATCCCTTCATGGGCGGTGGCGACCGCTTTGGCGGGGGTGACCGTTTCGGCGGCGGTGGAAACCGCGGTGGTTTCGGCGGCGGTGATCGCGGCGGCTTTGGCGGCGGCGACCGCGGCCCGCGCGGTGGCGGCTTCGGCGGCGGCGGTGGTGGCGGCTTCGGCGGCCCGCGCGGCGGCGGCATGCCTGCCCAGGTGGTCGGTGAAGGCACCGGCACCGTAAAGTTCTTCAACTCTGGCAAGGGCTTCGGCTTCATCCAGCGCGATGACGGCGGTGAGGACGTGTTCGTCCACATCAGCGCGGTCGAGCGTGCGGGCCTCGAAGGTCTGGCCGAAGGGCAGAAGCTGGGCTTCACCCTGGTCGATCGTGGCGGCAAGATTTCCGCCAGCGACCTGCGCATCGAAGGCGACGTGATCCCCGTGGAGAAGCGCGAAGCTGCGCCGCAGCGTCAGCTGACCGGTGAGCGTGCGACCGGTACGGTCAAGTTCTTCAACGCGATGAAGGGCTTCGGCTTCATCACCCGCGATGATGGCCAGGCCGATGCCTTCGTGCACATCAGCGCGGTGGAACGCTCTGGCATGTCCGGTCTCAATGAAGGCGACCGGCTGGAATTCGACATCGAAGTCGACCGACGAGGCAAGTACTCGGCGGTCAATCTCCAGCCGCGTCAGGATTGACCAGCCGGTGAAGGGGCGGCCGCATCGCGGTCGCCTCCCACGACAGATTTGGCGCTAGGCAATGGCGGCTCCCGGCGGGCCGCCATTTGTCGTTTACCCGTTACGCCGGTTGATTGCGAAGGAATGAAGCGATGTCGATTACTCCGCTGATGCCAGTCTATCCCCGCTGCGGCTTCCGGCCGGTGCGCGGCGACCACTGTCACCTGATCGGGGAAGACGGCCGACGCTATCTCGATTTCGCGGCGGGCATCGCGGTCAACATCCTGGGCCATTCGCACGAAGGGCTGATCGGTGCGATCCAGCGCCAGGCGGCAACGCTGATGCACGTCTCCAACCTCTATGGCAGCCCGCAGGGCGAGCACCTGGCGCAGCGGCTGGTCGACCTGACCTTTGCGGACACGGCGTTCTTCACCAATTCGGGCGCCGAGGCGGTGGAATGCGCGATCAAGACCGCGCGCGCCTATCACCAGCATGTCGGCAACGATCACAAGTACGAGCTGATCACGTTCAACAACGCCTTCCACGGGCGGACGATGGCGACGATCAGCGCCTCCAGCCAGGAAAAGATGCACAAGGGCTTCCTGCCGCTGCTGCCGGGGTTCAAGTACGTGCCGTTCGACGATCTGGAAGCCGTGAAGGCGGCGATCGGGCCGAACACCGCGGGCTTCCTGGTCGAGCCGGTCCAGGGCGAGGGCGGGATCCGTCCCGCTTCGCAGGAATTCATGGCGGGCCTGCGCGCGCTGGCCGATGAGCATGACCTGCTGCTGGTGCTGGACGAGGTGCAGTGCGGCGTTGCCCGCACCGGCACGTTCTATGCCTACGAGCAGTACGGAATCGTGCCGGACGTGGTCGCCACGGCCAAGGGCATTGGCGGCGGTTTTCCGCTCGGCGCCTGCCTCGCGACCGAAAAGGCGGCGCGCGGCATGGTGATCGGCACCCACGGGTCCACCTATGGCGGCAACCCGCTGGCGATGGCTGCGGGCGAAGCGGTGCTGGATGCCGTGGCTAACCTCGAATTCCTCGCCGAAGTTCGCGCCAAGAGCGAGCGCCTGCGCGCGCGCCTCGAACAGTTCATCGGCAATTATCCTGAACTGTTTGAACTGGTGCGCGGCATGGGGCTGATGCTGGGGGTGAAGATGAAGGTCGAGCCCCGCGGGTTCGTGGCGCACCTGCGCGATAACCACCAGTTGCTCACCGTGTCTGCCGGCGACACCACCCTGCGGCTGGTTCCGCCGCTGGTGATCGACGACACGCACATCGACGAATTCATGGAAAAGCTCTCGGCCGGTGCCGCGAGCTACCAGCCGGAGGCAGCATGACCAGGCATTTCCTCGACCTTTCGGATGCGGGCGCGGATGCGCTCGCCGCGATGCTGAACGACGCGCTGGACCGCAAGGTCGCCCGCGCCGCCTGGCCCAAGGGGCGCGCCGATGCCGACGCGCCGCTGGCCGGGCGCGTACTGGCGATGATCTTCGAGAAGAATTCAACCCGCACGCGCGTCAGCTTCGACATGGCGATGCGCCAGCTGGGCGGCAGCGCGATCGTGCTGGAAGCGGGGGTGACGCAGCTGGGGCGGGGCGAGACCATCGCCGATACCGCGCGGGTGCTCAGCCGCATGGCCGATGCGATCATGATCCGCACCGACGATCACGCCAAGATCGAGGAACTGGCGCGCTTTGCCGACGTGCCGGTGATCAACGGGCTGACCGATGCCTCGCACCCCTGCCAGATCATGGCCGACCTGCTGACCGTGATCGAGCGTGGCAAGGCCCTGCCCGGGCTGGAGGTCGCCTGGCTCGGCGATGGCAACAACGTGCTGAGCTCGATCGTCGAGGCGGCGGGGCTGATGAAGTTCAATGTCCGCGTGGCGGTTCCGCAAGGGTTCGATCCCGATCCCGCCTACGTCGAACCGGCCCGCGCGGCTGGTGCGCGGATCACCCTTACCCGCGATCCGCGCGAAGCGGTGGCGGGCGCGGATGTGGTGGTGACCGATACCTGGGTGTCGATGGGGCAGACCGGGGCAGAGGCGCGGATTGCCGCGATGACGCCCTATCAGGTCAATGCCGCGCTGATGGCCCATGCCGCGCCGGACGCGCTGTTCCTCCATTGCCTGCCCGCGCACCGCAATGAGGAGGTGACCGACGAGGTGCTCGACGGGCCGCAGTCGGTGGTCTGGGACGAGGCGGAAAACCGCATCCACGCGCAGAAATCCGTGCTGCGCTGGGTCTTCGGCCAGCTCTGAGCGATGACTGCGATCGCATCCGACGAAACCGGGTTCGACCGGGTGCTGGGCTTCACCATCCCTTCGCGCGATGCGCGCGGGCGGGTGGTGCGGCTCGGCCCGGTGCTCGACACGATCCTGGCCGCCCACGCCTATCCCGCGCCGATCCGGCACTTGCTGGCCGAAGCGCTGGTGGTGACCGCGCTGATCGGCTCGCTGCTCAAGGATCAGGACGGGCAGCTGACCATGCAGGCCCAGGCCGAGGGCGGAATCGTCGATCTGCTGGTCTGCGACTACCGCGACGGGGAACTGCGCGGCTATGTCCGCCATGACGAGGAGCGGCTCAAGGGACTGGGCGTCAGCCCTTCGCTCGAGGCACTGTTCGGCAAGGGCTATCTGGCGATCACCTTCGATCTGGCGACCACCGGCCAACGCTATCAGGGGATCGTGCCGCTGGAGGGTGCCTCGCTGTCCGAAGCCTGCGAGCACTATTTCGTGCAGAGCGAGCAGGTGCCGACCCTGATCCGCGTCGCGGTCCGATCGAGCGGGCAGGGCTGCGTGGCGGGCGGGCTGCTGGTGCAGCACCTGCCCGATGGCGAGGAAGGCCGCGAACGGCTGCACGTCGACCTCGATCATCCCGAGTGGGCCCACGTCTCGGCTCTCGCAGGATCGACCCGACACGACGAGCTGGTCGATCCCGCGCTCAGCCTGGAGGCGCTGGTCTGGCGGCTGTTCCACGAGGAATCCGAGGTCCGCGTGATCAAGGGTCGCGACCTTTCGCGCGGGTGCCGCTGCAGCCTCGACCACTATCGCTCGATCATCGCGCGCTTTCCCGAGGAAGAACAAGCCGCGATGCGCGACGAACGCGGCGCCATCGTCATCGATTGCGCTTTCTGCTCCCGCTTGTTCGAGATCGTCGACTGAGATCAACAGTTTGTCGATAAAAAAACACGGTTGGGCGCAAGTCGTCGCTATGATACAAGCGACGAAACGTTTTGCCGCGCGATGTTGCGCGGGGGTTGGAAAACTCGGGAAAGCAAACGGTGGGGAAGAAGGTTCTCAAGATTGCGGGCGCGCTCTGCGCTGTCGCCTTCGGACTTGCCGTTCCGGCGCAAGGGCAGGGTCCGGGGCTCGCCATGCTTGATCAGCTCGACACCGGCAAGTGGGAGATGCGGCTACGCGATCCCGGCAACCCGACCGAGCGGCTCTGCGTCAGCAACGGGCGCCGGTTCATCCAGCTGCGCCATCCACAGACCAATTGCGAACGCTTCGTCGTCCAGGACCGGCCGAACGAGGTGATCGTGCAATATACCTGCCGCGGCAAGGGCTACGGCCGGACCCAGATCCGCCGTGAAACCAGCCGTCTGGTCCAGATCGAGAGCCAGGGCATCGCCGACGGTCTGCCGTTCGAATTCTCCGCCGAAGCGCGGCGGGTGGGGGACTGCACAGCCTGAGCCATTGCCAGCGCCGAGTGGAGCGGCTAGCCCTGCACCGATGCAAACCCCTCTCCAAGGACAGGGCCGCAAGGCCGTGGTGCTGCTGTCGGGAGGGCTCGACTCGATGGTCTCCGCCGCGCTTGCGCGCGAGGCCGGATTTGCGCTCAGCGCCCTGACCATCGACTACAACCAGCGCCATCGCGTCGAAATCGATGCCGCGCGCAGGATAGCCGCGCATCTTGGGGTGGAACGGCACGTGATCCTGCCGCTGGACCTCAGGGCATTTGGCGGCTCGGCGCTGACCGACGACATCGCCGTGCCCAAGGATGGCGTCGGACCCGACATTCCGGTCACCTATGTTCCGGCGCGCAATCTTGTCTTCCTTTCGCTGACCCTGGCCTGGGCTGAAGCGATCGGTGCGCGCGATATCTTCATCGGCGTCAACGCACTCGACTATTCAGGCTATCCCGACTGCCGCCCGGAATTCATCGCGGCGTTTGCGGAGCTGGCCGACCTTGCGACCAAGGCCGGGGCCGAGGGGGGGCGCTTTACCATCCACGCCCCGCTGCAGTTCCTCGGTAAGGCCGAAATCGCCCGGGAATCGGCGCGGCTTGGGCTGGATCCGACGATGAGCTGGTCGTGCTACGATCCGCAGCCTGATGGCAGTGCCTGCGGCCTGTGCGACAGCTGCCGCCTTCGCCGAGAAGGCTTTGCCAAGGCTGGGCTGATCGATACGACACATTATTCAAACTAGATCGCAGGGAGAGACCGGGTGAAGGAGCAGCAGGACGGAGCGCGGGCCGAATCGAAGGCCAGCGGTTACAGTTGGTATGTCCTCACCGTCCTGGTGATCGTTTACATCCTCAATTTCATCGACCGGCAGGTGGTCTCGATCCTGGCGGTGGATATCAAGCGCGACCTTGGCCTGACCGATAGCGACATGGGCTTTCTCGGCGGGGCGGCCTTCGCGGTGTTCTACGCGCTGTTCGGGATTCCGTTGGGCCGGCTGGCTGACAACTGGAACCGGGTCCGGCTGCTCAGCATCGGACTGGCGCTGTGGTCGACCATGACCGCGCTGTCGGGCTTTGCCCGCAACCAGCTGACCTTGTCGCTCGCGCGGATGGGGGTGGGGGTTGGCGAAGCCACTGCCAGTCCGACCGCTTACTCGCTGATCTCGGACTATTTCCCCAAGAAGCAGCGCGCCACGGCGCTCGCGATCTATTCTTCAGGACTGTATCTTGGTGGCGGCGTTTCGTTGTTCATCGGCGCGAAGATCGTGCAGTCCTGGAACGATGCCTATCCCGCCGGCGGCCCGCTCGACCTGGTTGGCTGGCAGGCTGCGTTTCTGGTCGTCGGGATCCCAGGCCTGTTGCTCGCGCTGTGGGTTTCCACCCTGCGAGAACCGGTGCGCGGCGCGATGGAGGGCCTCTCCAGCTCGAGCTCACCGCGTCCCTTCGCCGATTTCTTCGCCGATCTTTCGACGATCATTCCGCCGCTGACCCTGATCGGCGCGGCGCGGCGCGGGCCAGTGGCCCTGGCGATCAATGCAAGCGCGGCGGTGTTCGTGATCGCCTTCGCCTGGCTGATGATCCACCTGACCGGGAACGTGCCGCAATGGTCTGCAGTTGCGCTTGGCTATTACGCGGTGTTTTCTTGGGCCAGCACGCTCAGATCGAAGGATCCTGCGACCTTCCGCCTGATCTGGGGTACGCCAGCGTTCATCTGTACGACCCTGGGCTATGGCATGGTTTCGCTGGCCGCCTATGCGCTTGCCTTCTGGTCGCCGCCCTACGCCGAAACCGTGCTGAAATTGCCGAAAGCAGAGCTCGCCTTCGTGCTGGGCGGAAGCGGCGCGCTCAGCGGATTTCTGGGAGTGATCATCGGCGGGCGGGTGGCCGATGCGCTGCGCGCCCGCAACCCGGCGGGGCGCATCCTGGTGATCCTGTTCGGGGTGGTCGCGCCGGTCGCTCCGATCTGGATCGGCTACACCACCGACGATGCGCTGATGTTTTATGCGATGAACTTCCTCGCCGGGATGTTCGGCGCAGCCGCGTTGGGAGCCGCTGCGGCGACGACGCAGGACCTGGTCCTGCCGCGCATGCGCGGAACGGCGACGGCCTCGTTCTTCCTCGGCACCACGCTGGTTGGCCTGTCGTTCGGGCCCTACATGGTCGGGCAGATCTCTGACCTTGCTGGGACGATCGTCGATGGGAAGCCGGTGGGCGATCTGCGGACGGGGATACTGTCGCTGATCGCCGTGGCGCCGATTGCCGTCGCGCTGCTGATCTATGCCTACCGTGCGGTTCCCCGTGCGGAGGCGACCATCACGCAGCGCGCCGGCGAATAGGTCAGCCTCGGGTCAGCACTCCGCAAGCGATGCGGGGGCCGCTGTTGCCGCTGGGATCGGTGACATTGTCGTCGGCCTTGGCGTGCAGCACGATCGCGCTGCCGTCAGCATCGAACAGGGCGGATTCGTTTTCCGAGCGGCTGCCCGGCAGCTCGACGCGCAATTCGCCGCGACCCGAGGCATCGATGACCAGGTTGGGCAGGTCGCCAAGGTGGGTGCCGGCCGGATTCTGGCGGCCGTGCTGACGGCCGTGCGGGTTGAGGTGCGGACCGGCTGAAACGAAGTCCGGCCCATCGCACTTGCCCACCGCGTGAAGATGAATTCCGTTGGCGCCCTGGGGCAGCCCGCTAGCCTCGATCCGCAATGTGACAACTCCGCGCGGGGCGGTCAGCACAGCGGTTGCGACCTGCTTGCCTGCGGGATCGCGCAAGCTGGCATTCGCAACCGTGGTGTCCTGCGCGGCGCCTGATGCAGCGCAGCCGGACAGGCAGAGGGTTCCAAGGATAAGTGCAATCGCAGGTTTCATGTGTGCTGGCTTCCGTGGTGTGCCCTTCCTGGGGCTAACCTATCAAGGCTTGCTCCACCTGCCCAGCCCGCAACGAAAAAGGGGGCCGGATTGCTCCGGCCCCCCAATTCATTGGCTCCTCGCGGAAGCTTACATGCCCGAGCCCGGACCGTAAGTGATTTCCACGCGGCGGTTCTGCAGTTCGCGCACGCCATCGGCGGTCGGAACACGCGGGTTGTTTTCGCCGAAGCCCTGGCTGCTGATCGCGCTGTCGGCGATGCCGCGAGCGGTCAAGTAAGCGCGGACCGAAGCGTTGCGGCGCTCCGACAGGCCCTGGTTGTAGGCGGGCTTGCCCGAACGGTCAGCATAGCCGGCCAGCATGATCGGAACGTTGGCGCAGTTGCCATAGGCCGTCACGGCGCTGTCGAGGATCGACGCGGCGTCAGGCGTGATGTCCGAACGGTCCCAATCGAAGAACACGATGTAGGGGCCCTTGTTGCACTCAACCACCGGCGGCGGAGGCGGCGGGGGCGGCGGGGGCGGGGGCGGGGGCGGGGGGGGGGCGGCGGCGGCGGCGGCGGAGCGGGTTCAGCGCCGCCGAAGTTGTAGCCGAGGGTCAGCATCAGCGAGTGCGAGCGGAACTTGCTCTGCAGCGCGGTACCGGCGCCGTTCACCAGGTCGACGTCCGCCTGGTTGTAGAAGCGATACTTCAGACCGACATCGACATTGTCGCTGACGGGCATGCGGACGCCAGCCAGCGCCTGCCAGGCGAAGTCCGAATCCGAATCGTTGATGCTCAGCGCAGCCGAGGTCGCCAGGGGCATGCGCACCTTGGCGCGGCCGACGCCGACGCCGCCGCCGACAAAGCCCTGCAGGCCATCGTCCGGACCGAAATCGAGCAGGCCATTCAGCATGAAGCTGAGCGCGCTGCTGCTGCCGCCGATGTTGGCGCCCGAGAAGCTGGTCGTCGCGGTGGTGAACTTGTCGTTCGACGCACGGCGATAGCTGGCTTCGGCTTCAAGGCGGAACATGCCGAAGTCGTAGCCGACGATGCCACCCAGGTCGTAACCGGTGTTGTGGTCGAGCAGGCCCGACGTCGAGTTGGCGAGCTTCGTCATGTCTTCGACGATCAGGCCACCGAAATCACCTTCGATGTACCAGGAATCGTCACGAGCCATGGCGGGCGTCGCGAAGGCCGCGGAGGCCAACGCCATCCCAATGACCAGTTTGCGCATTATCGATTTCCCCTTTTCATAGGATTGAGCCACCGAGTGCAGCGTATCTAACTGCATAAAAATGCCCGTGCAAGCGCTCAAACTCCTCAACTGTTGCAATAATGCCGCGATTCCGAGGGTATCGCCATTGAAACGACGGCGAACCCAGCCAATGATGATTGTATCGCCAGTGGTCGGGGAAAGGATCAGGATGCCCGCAGAATCCCGGCGTCAATCAGAGCTGTGCCCAATGCGGCAATTGCGGCGCGCGCCTCTGCGTCAATCACGCTGCCGCCTGAGGGTGCGGCTGGACGGACCGGATCCTTCCATCCGGCGAGATAGCGGATTTCCTGGCCTGTCGCCTTGTTGAGCAGGCGCATGCCATCGCGTGGCGCAAAAAACAGCCAGTTGCCGGCCTGACGCGCGGCAATCTGGCCTGAATGGCCAGCCCAATCGCCGGTTGCCGAAGCGGCGACCAGCCAGCAAAGGCCATCGGCGGGGCTGGCTGGCGGTGCGGCGAGTTCCGCTTCCACTGCGCCGTGCAGAAGCGAATCGATTCGCGCCGTGATTTCATTTACATAGCCTTCCTTCTGGGCCTGCGCCGCGAACAGCAGCGGCAGGTCGAAGCGCGGGGTGCGGGCATCGAACAGGGGATCGGGCATCAGCATTCTCCGGAAAGGTCAGGGAAGATCGAGGACGAGGGTGTCCGACATGGCGCGGTCGCCGCGCTGGCGGATCGAGAACCGCCCGCCGGGAGCCGCCGCCACCAGGGAAGCGAGGTCTCCGGAGGAGATCAGCAAGCCCGGTTCCGCAGTTTCCCAGCTGGAGACCGGCCCGGCCTCCGTTCCGAAGCTGACGAGATAGGCTTCGATTGCCTCGTTGAGGGGGGTATCGGCCTCGTCCGGCCAGTCCCAGGCGCCGCGCGCCCGGCGCGTCCAGCTGAGCTGAACGCCGCCTCCCGAAGGAGTTCGAGCTGTTCCATGAACCGGGGCAAGCGGTCGCGCCCCGATGCCGCGGAGCAGGATAGGCGCAGTGACTGGCGCGGCGTCGGCCAGACCGATCGCTGCAAAGGCTTCTAGAGCCCCGGGTCTCAGCGTTGCCGGATCGATCTGCAAACCGGTGCCGTCGAGCAGCAGGAAGGGTTCTTCGGCGAGGTGGTTGGCCACCGCTTGCTCTGTACCGCCGCGTCCGCGCCACAGCCCGGAGAGCCGCCACCGTCCTTCGCCCAGCGCCTCGGCCGAGGCAAACTGGATGATCTCCTCGCCTAGCAGGGCGCGGTTGGCGCCCTGCGCGAGCTGGTGCATCGTGGCATTGGCCAAGCTGAGGTCAGGTGCGGCAAGCTGGACGACCACCGCCCTGTGCCGGTCGAAGAGCAGCGGCGAGGCGGGGGCCAGGGCCCCTTCGGCATTGCCCAGCACGGCCCTTGCTCTCCCGCTTGTGCCAATCGGCTCCAGTGTGCCGTCACCCCAGTCGCCCAGTACGCTGGCCCCGCTCCAGCCGGGGTTGGCGGCGGACAGCGCGGCAATGAACAGGGGTACCGGAGTGGCGCTGTTGCCGTCCCAGGGCAGTTCGCAGGCGACAAGCTGGCTTGGACATGGGGCATAGTCAGCCGCCGGAGCCGCGCGCCCGGGATCTGCTCCGCCAGCGAGTTGCCCCGTTGCGGAAACCCGCACCAGGGTCAGTTCGATGCCGTGTGCGCGCCATTCCCAGTCGCGCACGCGCCAGTAACCCGGGTGACCCGGCAGGGTAACAATCGCGCCCGGGCGGACCTGGGGGTCAAGCTCGGTTACCCGCCACGAGACCGTCTGGCGAGCCCGGTTCACGCGACCGGACGCCTGACGGACCAGCTGGCGCGCTGCGGTCGCAGTCATTGCCCCGGGCAGTTCGAGCACGCGCGGCTGGCCGGGAAGGGGGCGCCCCGCAACGCGCTGGGCACCTGGCTGATAGTCGCGCTCGAGGTCGTAATATCGCAGTACGGCGACCGGCTGTCCGTCGGAGGCGGCGCGCTTGCGGGCGAAGCCGGCATTGCCGCCAAAGTCCTCGCGGCTGTCGGACGTCGCGGCTTCGGCCAACGGAATCGCCGCTGTCTGGGCGCGGTCGGGTTGGATGGCGAGGCGGGCGTCGCAGGCATCGCAGTCGGCGGGAAAGAGCGGATCGAGCGCAGCGAGCAACTCGCCCACCGGCCCTTCGCAGGATAGCCCGACCAGCCCGTCCAGCGGCACGTCGGCGTCGACATCCTCCACCACGCCTTCCAGCAGATCGGCCATGTTGATGGTGCTGCCCCCGGTGAGAATCTCGAAGCTGAGCGCCGGAATGCGATTGCCGAAGTCGCCGAGCTGGAGATCCTCGAAAACGGCATAGGCAAGCCCGCGATAGGCCGGACAGGCGGCCATGCCTTCGGCAGCGGCGATCAGCGGATCGGGCTCCTGGTCGCCCTCGCCGGTATGGACGCGCAGCACGCCCCCGACCTTGAGATCGCCTGCGGCGCCGCGTAGCAGTTTGCCATCCGCCCAGATGCGGCCGATCTCCGCGATCGGCCTGCTCGACAGCGCCACCGCGAACGAGGCGGTGTAGCTATAGGTCACGGTGGAGGGTTTGCCCTTGCCATTGCCCTGCTTGTCGCGGTGTTCGACGAGGTCGGTCGCCCAGATGATCTGCCCGCCGGCGCGGACCGACCCGAAATGGCGCGGAACCGGAAGGCCATAGCTGGAGGTGCTGACCGAAAGCTCGTTGAGGCGCGGGCCTTCGCGCGTCTTGCCGGAACCAAAGATCGCAAGGTCGATTTGCCGACCGGCAAAGGCGCCGATTGCGCCGCCGATCGGTCCGCCAACTGTGAAGCCGATGGTCGAGAGGATTAGGGTGGCCATTGGTGTTCCTTCAGAATTCGTCGGCCAGCCGCCATCGGCCAACCACCTCGCCTGCTGGCAAGGAAGGCTGGGCGACGACCCGGCGTAGGCCCGCGTGAGCGTGAATCCACAGTCCGTCCGGCCCCTGGATCGCGAGATGAAGCTGTGCCGGACCGGGGCTGAGCAAGACGACGTCGCCGGGTGCCGCAGTCGGACTTGCCTGGGTGAAACCATAGGAGGCCGGGTCGGGTAGCCATTCGGCCGGGCAGCTGAGCCGCAAGGCGTAGCCCGATGGGACCTTAACCGTGTGGCCGCATTGACGCATGGCTGCCGCGAATAGCCCGATGCAGTCGATGCCCTTGGCCGGATCGCGTCCATGGAGGCGGAAGGGCGCACCGATGAAACCCTGTGCCGCAGCGGCAAGGTCGCTCGCCGTCATGCGCTGGGCGAAGGGTATCGGGTGACCAGGTCATTGCCAGGAAGGTACGGCTCACCCTGGAAATTCACCGAATTGGCAAACCTGTCTGCGCAGGTTTCCAGAGTGCGATCGCACCCTTCCCGGACTAGCGCCCGGCTTCCGATTGCTGGCGCGGCGTCGAGCGGCGTATCGAGAACAACGGCGCCGCCAGCGGTTGTTCCGGCGATCCCCAGGGTAAAGCCCGCGAGCGGTCCTTCCAGCCAGCGGAGGGTCCCGCCCGCCAGCTGCGCCGCGCTGGCGGCGCATTCGAGTGTGGCAGCATTGGCCTCGGCGTCCCACGCAGCAAGGAGCGCTTCGTGCGTGAAGCGCGCTGCCGACAGGGTGCAGCCAGGGCCGCAGAAGGCGGCCCGGCAACTCGGGCTGGTGCGCGGCACGGGATCACGGGCGAGCTCGGCCTTGCGCGAGACCAGCGCGGCGGTGAAGCTGCCGGCTTCCTCGGCCACGGTGCCGATCGTGCCGCGATAGATCGTGTGCTGCTCCAGGCTTTCCCAGTCGACCACGCCGATCTGGACGACCGCGCCATCGTAGCGGCCGTTGGCGAGGTCCTCGGCGGAGATCGCGGCGTGGCTGAGCGCGCCTTCGACTTCCGCGGAATCCGGCTCGAAATCGGCGGAACGGCGGATCGCGGAAGGCACCATGCCCGGCGCGGCGCGGTGGAGTACGCCTTCGAACCACAGGTCGCGGTCGTGGCTGGTAAAGCCGAGCGCCACTCCGTCGCGGCGCATGACCCGCCAGAAGGTGGCGACGGTTTCCAGTTCCTCGCTGAACCAGACGCGGCTCATTGCCAGTCCTCGCGCAGTTCGATGACGGGGACGCTGGGGGCTTCACCGGCGGCGAAAGCTGCGCCGGAGACTTCCAGCCGGTCTTCGGCAAATCGGACCGGCACGTCGAACAGGAAGCCGGCACGCACTTCGGTTCCGGCGGCTGGCGGAGTGGCAAAGACCACCACGCCGCCCGGTTCCAGCGTCCAGCCGCTCGCCGGTGCGCCATCGATGCTGACAAGCACGCTGGCGGCGAGCGGGCGGGTGATCCGCCGCAGCTGCGCCGCATCCCCATCGCCATAGCGCTTGACCAGCGCGAAGCTGGAGCGGGCGCCATCCCCTGCCCCGAGCAGCTGGTCGGCGGCGGTGGGTGTGCTCGTCATCCCGTTTGAACTGAAGTCCGACGGATCGCGCAGGCGGAAACCGCGCGCCGCGCCGCGCCGAGCGCGGAAGAATGCGATCAACTCACCCAGTTCCGCCTCGGAGCGGATGCCCGGGCCCACGTCGAAGCGCAGCCGGGCGTTTGACCACAGGCTGCTGCGCCGCTCGAAGCCGGACGCGGTGACTGAAACGCTGGTCGAGAATTCCGGCGTGACCATCGCGTCGCGCCCCAGCGCGAGCGGATAGCTGACATCGTCGAACGGCTGCATCGCGTCCTCCTGAGGTTGGGGAAGCCGGACGAAGCCGTCGCGGCAGACCTGGGGCAGGGCCCAGACAAAACATTCGTGCGGGGTTCGGACGAGCGCCTCGTCGATCCCGTCATCGATCCGCCGCCACAGGTCCGGATCGGCTCCGGCGGGAACGAACCCGGCTAGGTAATCCTGCTCCTCGGCCGGATAGCCCAGCCGCGCGGTCGCGGCGGCATAGGCGGCGCGGCGGCGGGCATCGCTGCCGCTGGTGAGCCAGTCATAGTCCTCCAACTGCAGCCGGTCATAGGCGGGACTCGTCCAGCCGATGGGCGCGTTGGCGCGGCGCACTTCGGGCATCGCGGGGTCGAGCACCGATGGCAGGAACACCAGCAGCAGCACTTCGGTACTGTCCGGCGCGGCAGCGGCGCGCACCGCATCGCGCAGCGCGGCGGTCGAGGTGGCGAGCAGCGCGCCCGCCGCGTCGAGCAGCGCCTTCTGCGTTGCCGAAAGTGATGCGCGCAGGTCGGCGATTTCCACCGGACTCCCACCCAGCGCGGCTCGAGCCGCGGCGTCGTAAATGCAGGGGCGGCCATCGGCGGTGATCCACCACCAGGGCTCACCGATCTGGAAGCGCACCGGCGCATCCGCTTCGCGCAGCAGGGCGACGAATTCGGCCGCCACGCCTTGCAGCCACGCCATGGCGGGGGCACTGGCCGGGGAGAGCAGGGCAGAAGGCGGCTCCCACCCGGTGCGGGCCGGGCTGCCGTCATAGGCGCGCTGCTGCCAGGCGGGCGGGCAATACTGGGCCAGAAGCTCGTAGGACAGCGAGGCGATCGGTTCGAAACCGGTGGCCACCGCCGCGGCAAAGAAGGCGCGGTGCCAAGCCTGCGCGGGGGTGCTCAGCAGGCTGCCGGTTGTGCTGACCGAGAAGCCGCCAGCGACAGGCAGGAGCCGCATGAAGTGGCTCATCCCCACATAGTGCAGCAGGCTGCCGCGATAGCCGAGCTGGCGGGCATTGCGCACCAGCCGCGCCGGGGCCTGATTGCAGCAATCGTCGTAGGCGGTGGCCATGGCCAGGCCATGCGGCGGCACAACCACGTCGCCGATCTCCAGCATGGCGCGGTGGCCGGTGCAGCGAATCTCGCTCATCTCCGCCCAGCCCTCGACCGGGGTGGCGAAGGGTTCCTCGCTCCCGCCCGAATAGCCGGGCGCGACCAGCGAGATGAACATCCGCTCAATCGCGGCGGGATGGACCGGGTCGGCCTCGCCCGGCAGCAGGAACCCGCCGTCGAGTGCCGAGAACGGCAGCACGATCTGCGCATCCTCGGCCGTGCCGGTGGCATAGTTCCACAGCCGCACGTACCACGCCCGCGCCGCGCCGCTGGCATCGCGGCCCTCGATCGTGAGGGTCGGTCCATTGACCGCGTCGAGCGGGACAACCCCGCCCGAGCGCCAGCGGAACGACAGCGTGGTGCGCGAATAGTCGCGGTCGGTGGCGTAGGCGAGCAGCGGGTGGTCGAGCCGGTCGGTACTGTCCCAGATAATCCCGGCGAGATCGCCCTGGCGCATGAACACCGCATCGACGCGCAGCGCGTCGGGCGCGGTGGTGACGAGCGAGGCGAGCATCGGGCGCGGGAAATTGACGGTCCAGTAGAGCGGATCGAACCGCTGGATCCAGTCGCTGTCCTGCCCGTTGCGCCGGGTGGCGAGCCAGAAGGCCATGAGTTTAGTCCTGTTGGTTCAAAGGCTGCCGAGCGCGCGGCGCACGGCGCTGGCGACCTGGCGGCTGGAGCGTTGCAGCGCCTGCGGAGCGCTGGTCCCGGGCGGCGCGGCGATGGTGATCGCCACGCGCACGTCGCGCGGGGCCTGCGGTAGAGCGGTTTCGATCCGCCCGGCGCTGCTGGGCACGAACAGTTCCGGTCCGCGCTCACCCACCACGAAGGGCCGCTCGGGCGAGACGGGCCCTCCGGTGGCGCGCCCGGGCAGGCCCATGATCGCGCCGACCAGTGCGCCGAGGCCACCGCTGCCCGGAGTTGGGGCAGGGCTGTTGCCGATGCCCGAGATGGCGCCGATCAGCCCGTCCAGCCCACCCCCGGAATCGCGCTGCGCGCTCATCCCGAGGATCGAACCGATCGCGCTGTCGAGCCCGCCGCTGCCCTGGCTGGAGCCCCCGGAGATCGTGCCGAGGATCGAGCCGATCAGCCCGCCAAGCCCGGAACCTCCGCCGCCGCCGGATGGCGACCCGCCGCCCAGCAGCGAGCCGATCAGGCCGCCCAGTCCGCCGGAGCCCGAGCCGCTGGCCGGGGCGGCGGCGAAGAGCGACCGGATCGCCTGGGCCGCGATCTGGTCGATCACGTTGAAGGCGATGCGCTTGAGGTCCTCGAAGCCGAGGCTGCCCTTGCGCAGCGCGCTGACCAGCCCACGTTCCAGCACGTCGCCGGCCTTGGCGAAGCCGTCGAGCAGCTGCCCGTCGAAACTGCCGCGCATCGCGGCAACGTCCTGCGCAAAGCCCTGGGTATTGGCCCGCACGTCGATCATCAGGCTATCGACCGGATCAGTCATGGTCGCGCTCCATCAGGCGGTTGAGTTCGCTGCGGTCCAGCGGGCTGGCGGCAGCGGCGTTAGGAGGGGCAAGGATTGCGGCGAGTTCAGCCGGGGTGGCACGCCAGAACTCGTCCGGACGCCAGCCGAGCAGCCGCCCGGCCAGCCCCGCCAGCCGCGCCGCTCCCGGGCCAAAGGCCTGCCTGTCCGGCCCGGTGCTCATTGCGCCTGCCGGGCCTCGCCCTGGAGGATCTGGGCGAGCAGGGTGCGCAGCGGCTTGCTGGCTTCGGCGAGGCCCATGGCGATCACGGCCTGACCCAGATCGTCGCGGGTCAGGCCTTCACGCATGGCCAGGCAGTGCCAGAACAGCGCCGCCAGTTCGGCCAGCCGCAGCTGTCCGGCGGCAGCGCGCTCGACCAGCGCGAAGAGCGGGCCGAGCTCCTCCTCGGCGGCGACCAGCGCGGCGAAGCTGGGGCGCAGGACATGCTGCGTTCCGTGGATCGTCAGCGCGGCCTCGCCCCGGTGCGGGTTGGCAGTTCCGCTCATGCCGGGGTCACCGGGCCGGAGCTTTCCAGCTGCAGCGTGTAGTTGCGCTCGCCGTTGAAATCGCCCGAATAGTCGAGCTTCTGGACCAGGAAGCTGCCGCGCAGCTTTTCGCCATCCTCGAAGCTCAGTTCATAGTGGTCGAGCGTGCCGTTCATCGCGTTGGTGCGCAGCTGGGCCTCGGCGGCGCTGCCGAGGAAGATCCCTGCTGCAGTCACCGAGACCGAACGGACACCTGCGCCCGACAGCAGCTCGCGCCAGCCCGCACTGTCCTTGCTGGTGACGACGACGCTGTCGCCGGCAATCGACATCTGGGTGGTGCGCAGGCCCGCGACGGTGCGGTAGACCGGCGGTTCGGCGCCGTCGGTGATCTTGAGCAGGAAGGCGCTGCCTTTCTGTGCGGTCATGGTCATGCTCCTTTGCAAAGGGCGTTCCGTCAAAGGCCGGAACTCGAAACACTCCCCTCCCGCGAGCGGGAGGGGTCGGGGGAGGGCGTGTTGTGGGGAAGGGCGTGCTGGTAACAGGCCCTCCCCCAGCCCCTCCCGCATGCGGGAGGGGGGATGCGGGGGCGGGCCGCTGGTGCGGACCGCCTAGTCTTCCATGAGGCGGAAGCGGTATTCGATCAGGATCGCGCGGGTGTTGGCGCCGCGCTGTTCGGCACGGGCGCGCAGGAACTGGGCACTGACCACGCGGAACCCGGTCTGGGCGGCGGGGAGGGCGGCGATCCGCGCCTCGATTGCGGCGGTGAGAGTCGCCGCGCTGTCGGGGCGGTCACCCCGGCAGTGCAGTTCCAGCGCAATCCGCACTTCGCGGCCCGCCCGGTCCTTCACCGACCAGTCGGCGCTGGCGCTGGCGGCAACCGCCAGCCAGGGCAGCGCGCTGCGCGATGGGGCTTCCTCGACGATCGCGTTGAGCTGGCCGGACAGCGCCGGGTCGGCCCCCAGCCAGTCCAGCAGCGCGGCGCGCAGGGCAATTTCCATCATGGCTATCCTTTGCTGAACAGCGGCCAGAGCAGCGCCGCGCGGCGCCAGCGCTGGGCGGGATCGCGGCGTTCGAGTCGCAGCGTTTCGGCGCGCGCAGCGCCCAGCCGGGCGGCCTGCGCCTGGAGCCGGGCGAGCAGCGCGGCGAAATCGGACGAGGGGTCGCTCATGCCAGCCGTAGCCGCCGCCACGGGCGCCACAGCGCGGCAACGGCCGCCGGAGGCACGGCCGACTGTTCGGTGCTTTCGCGTTGGCGATACTGGTGCGCCGCCAGTCGCAGCACGCCGTGGCGCAGCCCTTCGGGCAGGGCAGACCAATCGGCTGCCAAGCCTGCGGTGAAGCGCACCGCAATCCGCCCCGCGCTGCCGGGGCGCAGCACCCCGATCCGCCCGCCGCCATCGGCGTCGAGCTCGATCCGGTAGTCGCCCACGGCGAAGGCAAAGCGAGAGCCTTCGGCGGGAATGCCCTGGACCGAGGTGATCGCCTGGACCGGGCGCGCGGTCAGCCGGGTCCATTCGGGGGTGGCCGACAGCACTTCCTCGCAGACCTGCTGCAGCGGCATCGTGCCGGTGAAATCCTCGCACAGGTCCAGGCCCATGCGCAGCAGCGCGCCCAGCTGCGCATCGTCGGCCGGCACGGTGATGCCCAGCCAGTCCTTGAGCTCGGCCAGCGCGGCGGGGGCCAGCGCGGCGGGGGTGATGATAACCCGCTTCATGGCGGTCTCCGTGTCAGGGAAGGAAAAGGGGCGTGCGCGCCCCCCGGGCGGGCGCGGCGCCGGCCCGGGTGTTGGGGGCCCCGGGGGG
>JAYRMP010000051.1:0-21581 GCA_041912655.1 Novosphingobium sp.
GGCATGGCCGAACTCAACCAACCCATGATCGAGGAGGAAAATCAGCCCCTACACATCACCGCCAAAGCCGCCTGACGATGGCCCACGGCCACAGCCGAAATTACACCACCTTGACGGACGCGACCTTGCAGATCGAAGACGGACGACGCTCGTTTGATCTTTTGACCCCGGAGATCGCTGAGGTTTTGGGCGAGAGCAGCGAAGGCAAGCTGCCGCGCGAGCAGGCAGAACTATTGGAGTATCACCTGGACCTGCTCGACAATGCTGGTCTCATTACCATAAAAGCGAAGCTATCAGGCGCGGCTTGGCAGATTGGCCAGATTACATGGGCCGGGCATGACTTCCTCGACACCATCCGTGATCCCTCCATCTGGCGTGAGACAAAGGCCGGCGCAAAGAAGGCTGGCGGCTTCAGTCTCGATCTCCTGAAGGCGCTCGCCAAGGGCTTGGTGAAGAAGAAGATCGAGCAGCACACAGGGGTTGAGCTCGATTTGTAGGGTCTGATATATAGTCGTCGCAAGAGCGCATTGGGTGAAGCTTGGCCTCAGGCTGGCGCCGTGCCGCAGGCCTTGATCTGAGCGCGCCACGGCGAGAATCGCTCCGATTCAGCTAGTGCCTGGGGCAGTGCCGTGAATGTCTCTCATTGACAAACGCGTTCGTATGGATATATATGGTCACAATATGACCGGCACCTCTGCACAGCGATGTGTACGTGCCGGTTTTCTTTTGTGGGGATGGTCTAGGCCCAAAGCGGCCATCCCTCCCAGCCTGCAACCAACCCGAAATCGGCGGCCGTCACGGCCTTGTTTGCAGGTTCGGGGAACTCCGCCATCAAAGCCTTGAACCGCTCACCCCAGCTGGAATTCGGACTGATCCGCGCCAGCAGAAACCGCATGATGCAAAAGTACATGAAGGGGCGCGCATTGGCGAGCGACTGCCAGTTCTGGTCGAACTGTGGCACCGGCGACAGCTCCAACACGTTCACATTCCACATGCGACTATGGTGCGCTGCGACGTTGCGAAGATAGCTCAGACTTCGCAACCATTTCTCCAGTTCGCGTCCCGTCCCCAGACCGTAGCTGGCCGCAATGACATCCTGGTCCTTTACGTTCATGCCGGCAAAGAGCCGCGAAAGGGCGCCGAAATCCCAGATCTCGATCGCCACCCAGATCGGCAAGCGCCCGTGCTTGTTCATGTTGTGGGCAACGAAATGCTGCTTCCGGCTACGGTGAATCAGCTTGTCCTGGTGATCGAGCCAGAGCTGGTGTTCAGTCTTTCCCGCGTTGTAGCCCTTCGGAATTGCCCTGCGAGCAAAATTGCCGTGCAGTAGGGCGGGGTCGTACTGCGCGAAGCAGTCGAGCCTGCCCAGCAGGTGGGCTACGTCGACCCGGATGGCTCGTTCGATCCGTTCCAGCGCATCGAGCGCCAGGAGCCGCAGCTTGCGATCGAAGGCGTAGAGCGCAACAGCGTCCTCGAATGTTGAGCCAGGAAGGAAATGGTCTTCCCGGAACACCAGGCCGACGGGCTGTGCTTTTGGCGAGCGAAACGGATACCAATAGCCACTAAGGCAATAATAGCCGATCTTCTCGAGGTAACTGATCGCTCGGGTATCATCCCCCACCGTCAAGCCGCGATCCTTCAGAATCTGCAGCTGATCAGCGAAGCTTTTCCAGTCTGTCCCCGACACGCAATGCCCCCGATATGTCAACCATGAGTGTTGAGTGCCACACCCGAAGCAGATTTTATAGTAACCGGCGACATCGACACGGCGCCGGTCTTTGTATGGACTGGGCGCCGGGAGTCTCGATGCAGCTAGCCGGTGGCAGTCCCAACAAGGATCGGGACAAGGCGCTGGTTATGGATAGGACATCATTGCAAGACGTTTTGTCCCCAAGTCGAGTAGACGCGCAATTTCATCCGATGTCCTTTGAACAGCCAGCTTCAGCGCTTCGTCGATATGGATATAGTCTTGCGTCACGTTTTGCGAAGCGTGACCGAGCATAGCGCGGATTGTCAGTTCCGAAAAACCCAGTTCGCCTGCGATGCTTCCGAACGTATGCCGAAGGGTATGGGGCGTGACGCCCGAAATCCCGGCGAGCTTGCAAACACGGTCAAGACAGGAACTCACAGCAGTATATGGCCCGGCCCCGGTTTCTGATGCGAAGACATAAGGATTGCCGAGCATTTCTGGCTGGCTCAGGACGATCTTCAGGGCCGCAGGGCCAATGGCACGGACTTGCGCACCGCCTTTGGTGTCCGGGAAACTGATGAAGCCTCCCGCAGCGTTAACCCAGGACCTCTGCATGGCTTGGGCTTCTTCCCGGCGATAACCGGTTAGCAGAAGCGTCTTCAGAACGGCCAGCGCCACAGGATTTTCGTGGTTTCGCTCGGCAAACGCGATTGCCTTACCCAGCGTCTCAATCTCGGCGACGCTCAGCCGTCGGGTCCGCTTTGCGCTGGCCAGCTTTTTCGCACCTTGGGTTGGATGGGCCGCCAGCAACCCCTTGTGCTTGGCATGCCCTATGATCGCTTGAAGCGTGCCCAGGCATCGCGAGGCTACACCAGCTCCCCCGGTCGCCTGTCCGCCACGACCACCGGTCCGAGCTTTAGCGGTTTTCCCGTTCTTAACATCGGACTGCATTTGCTCGACATCGGCGACGCTCAGCTGCGCCACCACGCGCTTTCCGAGGAGTGGGATTATGTGCGTCTTGATACGGCTCTCGTCCATATCAAGGGACGATGCCTTTATCGGTCGGTTCAGTCGTCCCAAGATGTTCCCGGCCCGCGCTTCGGCCAGATACCATTCGCACATCTCCGCGACCGTCATGCCTTTGCGCGCACGACGTGTTTCATCAGCCGGATCTTCTCCCTTGATCACGGAGGCCAGGAACAGCTTGGCCTGATCGCGCGCCTGATCGACGGTAAGGACGCCGTATCGGCCAATATTGATGCGGCGCTGAATTCCCTCTGGGTTGCGATACTGGAGGATGAAGGTCTTTGTGCCCGACGGAAGGACACGTACGCCATAGCCGCGTACCTCGGTATCCCAGAGAACCGCTTGCCCCTTGGAGGGCGGAAGCAGGCTATCGACGCAGCGCTTGTTTAGCTTGACCGGAGTCATCCCCACTCCTCATTTGGTGACAAAATTCTCTGCCGAACCTTTTGTCACCAAATTGTCAGCAGATGCAAGTCCATTTCAGGCATCCTGATCGCATTAAGGAAAACTGGAATGCTAGATATATCGAGCTTCTATCGTGGTATAGCGATGTGGAGCGTACTGGAGAAAAGCCCGTCGGTCTTCTTGCCAAGGTTGGGGTCGAGGGTTCGAATCCCTTCGCCCGCTCCAGTTTTTCAGACATTCAGACAAGCTATAGCGGCGGTCGCGCCGCTTGGGCGTTTCTTCGCTCCATCCTGCGCATTCGCCGATTGGTAAGCTCTCCGGGCTAGTCCTGCGGCGATGAAGCAAGCGCGCTCTTCCCGTGCCGTGGTGCCGGCCTCGTTCTTCGTCAGGCTGATGCTGCCTTTTGCGGCGCCGATCGCGATGACCCTGGTGCTGCTGGTTTTCGTCGGTGAGCGCTGGCCGCGCAGTATTGCTCCTGGCTCTGGTCTGAAGCTGGCGGGTCTTGGCGCGGCGGTGCTGGCGGCGGCGCTTGCCTGGCGGTTCGCGGTGCGCGGGATTGCGGACCGGCGGGTGAACCGCTTTGCGGCGCTGCTGTGCCTTGCGACCGGCCTGATGGGCTGGCCCGTCTGGACCATGGGGCTGCTGCCCAGCCTCAATGGCGTGCGGCTGGAGGATGAACGCACGGTCCCGATGATGCTGGAACGGACCGAAACGACCCGGGAGAGCAAGACCGGCCGACTGTTCCACTGGGCCTGGCTGCGCGCGGACGCTGCGGAGGCTCTCGCAGGCTCGGGCCGCTACTTCATCCCGGCGGAGGTCCATGCCGACTGGAGCCGCAGGCCCCCCGGGCCGGTCCGGATCCAGGTGGCGCGCGGCTTTCTGGGCGCAGAGGTGGTGACCGGGTTCGAATAGGCCCGGCCCGACACGCCCGCAGCCAGGCGCGGACGGCCTTGACCCGCTGCATCGCCCTGTCCAAGGACGGCCCCGGCGCAGGCCTGTCCCTTGCGCCAGCTTTCGCAGCCTTAGAATCCGGTGGAACCTGCTTCCCATGACGCATGTCCGTTCCTGTCGCCTGCTTATGCTTGTCGCCGCGCTGCCGCTGGCCGTGGCCGCGCCGCCCGCGCTGGCGGGTGAGGAGGCAGAGGAGATCGTGGTGACCGGGCAGGGACTCGATCCCTCGCCGCTGCTTGAGGCCTATTCGGTGAGCGAACTCAGGCGCGACCGCACCGCCGCTTCGGCTTCGGGGCGGATCGAGGATGCGCTGGCGAGTCTGGCGGGGTTCCAGCAGTTCCGTCGGTCGGACAGCCGCTCGGCCAATCCGACCGCGCAGGGCGCAACGCTGCGCGGGCTGGGGGGCAATGCCTCCAGCCGGACGCTGGTGGTGCTGGATGGCGTACCGGTCAGCGATCCGTTCTTCGGCCACGTGCCGTTTTCCGCCCTGCCGATGGAGCGGCTGGAGCGCGCCCTTCTGGTGCGCGGCGGCGGTTCGGGCGCATTCGGTTCTGGTGCGGTGGCCGGCACGCTGGAACTGACCAGCGCCAATCCCGCCGCCCTGCCGCTGGCCGAGGCGAGCCTTGTCGCCAACGACCGGGGGGAAACCGAGCTCAGCGCCGCGCTGGCGCCGCAGCTGGGCGAGGGTTTTGCCGTGGTCAGCGCCCGCTGGGACCGGGGGCAGGGGTTCTGGACCACACCGACCTCGCAGCGCGTGCCTGCCAGCGTCCGGGCGCGGTTCGACAGCTGGTCAACGGCCCTGCGCGCCGTGGTGCCGCTGGGCGGCGATGTGGAACTTCAGGCCCGCGCGCTGCTGTTCGACGATCACCGCACGCTGCGCTTTGCGGGCGCGGACAGCACCTCGAGCGGGCAGGATGCCTCGCTGCGGCTGGTCGGGCGGGGGGACTGGCAGTTCGACCTTCTTGGTTACGTGCAGGCCCGCGATTTTACCAACGTGGTGATCAGTTCGACCAGCTTCCGCAAGACGCTGGATCAGCGCGCCACGCCCTCCACCGGTCTTGGCGGAAAGCTGGAACTGCGCCCGCCGGTCGATGCCGCCCATTCGCTGCGCCTCGGGATCGACTGGCGCCGGGCCAGCGGCGAACTCAGCGAGGTGGCCTATAACGGCAACACCGGCGCGGTTACTGCGCGGCGCAGCGCGGGCGGGACCAACGACGATCTGGGCTTCTATGTCGAGCAAGACCGGACTTTGGGGGCCCTGCGGCTGACCGGATCGGCGCGGCTCGATCGCTGGTCGGTGCGGGATGGGCGCTTCATCGAGGCCAATGCTGCCGGGACCGTTACCACCGACAACCGCTTCGCGAACCGCTCCGGCTGGACCGCCAGCCTGCGCGGCGGTGCGCTGCTCGATGTGGCGGACGGGCTGCGGCTGCGCGCCTCGGCCTACAGCGGGATGCGCCAGCCAACGCTGAACGAGCTCTACCGGCCCTTCGTGGTCTTCCCGGTCACCACCCGCGCCAACGCTGCGCTGGAAAATGAACGACTGCGCGGGTTCGAGGGCGGGATCGACTGGCGTCCGGCGCCCGGTGTGCAGCTGGAGCTGACCGCCTATGACAACCGCGTGAAGGCCGCGATCGCTAACGTCACTATCGGCACCAACCTGCGCGAGCGGCGCAACATCGATGCGGTCCACGCGCGGGGGGTGGAGCTTTCGGCCCGGGCCGCGGTGGGCGCGTTCCAGTGGGATGGCGCGGTGTCGTACACCGACGCCCGGATGGAAGGCAGCGGGGCCTCCGCCGCGCTTTCCGGCAAGCGTCCGGCGCAGGTGCCGGAATGGGCGGCGAGCACCACGCTCGCCTGGCGCTGGGGCGAGGGCGGGCTGCTGGCCGGCACGCTGCGCCACACCTCGGCCCAGTACGAGGACGATCTGGGCATCGACGTGCTGCCCGCCGCGACCACGCTGGACCTGTGGGCCAATGTCCCGCTCACCAGCCGCGCCAGCCTGATCCTGCGGGCCGAGAACGTCACCGATGCCGAGGTCTGGACCCGCAACCAGGGCGGCTCGATCGACCTTGGCGCGCCGCGCACGCTGTGGGCGGGATTGCGCTTTTCAATCGGGCGGTGACTGGCCTAGGGTAAGTGGCGAAACGAAACCCGGAGAGCATGTCATGGCCACCCAGCTGAGCAGCGCCAGCCACCACCACGGCGGACGCAATGTCGATTGCAGCGACGAGGAATGGCAGGCCCGCCAGCAGCTGGCCGCCTGCTACCGGATCTTCGACCACCTCGGCTGGTCGGAATCGATCTACAACCATATTTCGGTCAAGGTTCCGGGTGAGGAGGGGGCCTTCCTGATCAACCCGTACGGCCTGCTCTATTCCGAAGTCTGCGCCTCGAACCTGGTCAAGATCGACATCGACGGGAACACGCTGGATGGCAGCCCCTATCCGGTGAACAAGGCGGGCTTCGTCCAGCATTCCTATTTCCACCGCCACGTGCCCTGGGCGCATGCCATCGTCCACACCCACACCACCGCGACCATGGCGGTGTGCAGCCTGGAAGGCGGGCTCCAGCCGGTGAACTTCTACGCCTGCAACTTTGCCGGACGGATCGCCTATCACGATTTCGAAGGCATCACCGTGCGCGCCGAAGAGGGCGAGCGGCTGCTCGCCAACCTCGGCGACAAGCGCGTGCTGATGCTGCGCAACCACGGCCCGGTGATCCTGGGCCGCTCGCTGCCGGAGGTGTTCATCCTCCACTGGTCGCTCCAGCGCGCCTGCGAGATCCAGCTGGCGACCATGGCGGCGGGCAAGCCGATCGTGGTGCCGGACGAGGTGGTGGCGGTGCATCACCGCGATCTCGCCCAGGCAAACGTGCCGGGCCACGTTCCGGGAGGCGCCGATTTCGAGGCCTGGGTGCGGCGGATCGACAAGATCGACCGTTCGTGGCGCGATTAGCATCTGAATGTCCCGCCTGACCGTCAACGACCGCGCGGTCGAGATCCGGCTCGATCCGCAGACCCCCCTGCTGTGGGGCCTGCGCGATGCCGCGAACCTGACCGGCACCAAGTATGGCTGCGGCAGCGGCGATTGCGGCGCCTGCATGGTGCTGGTCGACGGGCAGGCGCTGCGATCCTGCCTGATCACGCTGGGCGAGGCGGAAGGCCGGGTGGTCACCACCATAGAGGGCCTCTCACCCGACCGTTCGCACCCCGTGCAGCAGGCGCTGGTGGCGGAGCAGGCGATCCAGTGCGGGTTCTGCACCCCCGGCATCGCGATATCGGCTGCGGCACTCCTCGCGCGCAATGCCGACCCCTCGCCGGAGGACATCAAGGCCGCCGTGCCGAACCTGTGCCGCTGCGGGGTCTATCCGCGCCTCGTCCGCGCGATCCAGCGCGCCGGGCGGATGATGCGCCGGGTTGAAACGATCAGCGCCGCTCCGGCCCCGGGCCTGACGCCCGAAGACGCCGCCCGCGCGGTTCCGGCGATGAAGGGGGAGTAGGGGGCGCTGCCGCGCGCGCTTCGCGCCTTCCTTGCCATCCCCCGTCACCCTGAACTTGTTTCAGGGTCCATCCTTCGGTTTGCCCTTCAGCCGCCGGACCAGCGCGACGGCGCGGCGGTGCTGCCGCATCGAGGCCGCGCTAGTCGGCACCATGGACCCTGAAACAAGTTCAGGGTGACGGGAGGGAGACGGAGGGTGGTCTTGCGCCTGCCCCTTACAGCTTCACCCGCAGGGTCAGCCGCGCATTGAGCGGCTTGCCGGTGGTGATGTTGTTGTCGGTGTGGGCGCTGGGGAAATAGTCGGCGTCGGTCAGGTTTTCGACATTGACCTGCAGGGCGACGCGATCCGACAGGTCATAGAACACGGCGGCATCGACGCGGGTGAAGGCCGGCAGGCGCACAGCGTTGCTGATCGTCGCGAACTGGCTGGACTGGTGAAGCACGCCCAGTGCCACGCCCAGCTTGTCGGTCAGGTTGTAGCGCGCGAAGGCGGAGGCCTGGTGGCGCGGCAGCTGGGCCAGCGGACGGCCCGCCGGGGCCGCGGTGGTGGTGGTGCGGATCTCGCCGTCCTGCAGGGCATAGCCCAGCGTCACCTGCAATTGCGGCGTCACCTGCCCGACCAGCGCGGCCTCGAACCCCCGGGCGCGGCTTGATCCGGTCAGGACCGTGTTGCCGGTGACCGGATCGCTGGCGCGGGTGTTCTTGCGGTCCAGCTGGTAGAGCGCGGCGGTCAGCGCCAGCCGCTCGGTCAGGTCCCACTTCGCGCCCACTTCCAGGTTGCGGAACTCTTCCGGGGCAAGCGTCGCGGTGGTGGCATCCAGCACGGTGAACTGGTCGCCCGACTGGGGCAGGAAGCTCTTGGCGTAGCTGGCGTAGAACGACAGGTTCTCCTGCGGCTTGACGATCAGGCCAAGGCGCGGCGACCATTTGCCGTCCTCGCGCATCGCGCCGAAGTGGTTGATCAGGTTGGTGGAAGTGATGCGGAAGTTGTCGTAGCGCAGCCCGGCGACCAGCTTGATGTGCTCGCCAAGGTCGATCTGGTCCTGCACATAGCCCGACAGGGTGCGGACGTCCGAGCGGCTGGAGCGGCTGACCGGGCCAAAGTGCGCCGGCGGCACGGTCAGGACCTGCGCCAGCGGCACGGTGACGCGGGCAGCCGTGCCGAAGAACGCCTCGCTGCGCAGCGCGTCGGTATCCTGCTCGCCCGCCTCGAAGCCTGCCAGCAGCTGGTGGGTGAGGCCCAGCGTCTCGCCCTTCCAGACGAGGTTGCCCTGGACCACCCAGTTGGTGCGCGTGGTGGTGGAGTTGTAGCCTTCCAGCTCTACCGTGGTCGCGGTGGCGCCGCGCGGATAGACGTTGCCGTAGTACTTGTCATAGCTGGCGTACTGCGCGGTCAGGTCGGCCTTCAGGCTGTCGCCGAATTCGTGGTCGAGCCGCAGCCGGGCGATGTGCGCGGTGGTCTCGCTCTTGTTGAGATCGACCACGCCGAAGAAGGTGTCGTCGTAGCCCTTCAGCGGCAGCCCGCCGAGCGACGGCACGCCGCGATCGGTGGTGCGGCGGTCCTCGGCGTATTCGTAACTGGCGGTCAGGCGGGTGGCCTCGCCCAGCTTGAGGCCCAGGGTGGGGTTGAGGCCGAGGAAGTGGCCGCTGTAGAAATCGCGGTGGCTGGCGAAGTCTTCCCAGGTGGCGTTGAGCCGGACTGCGGCGCTATCGGAGAGCACCTTGTCCACGTCGGCGGCCAGCGACCATGCGCCCAGGGTGTCGATCCCGGCGCTGAAATCGGCGCGGTCGCGGCCGAATTCGGGGGCCTTGCTCACCCGGTTGATCACCCCGCCGCCGCCGCCGCGCCCGAAGATCAAGGCGTTCGCGCCCTTCAGCACCTCGACCCGTTCGATGTTGTAGAGCGCGCGGTAGTACTGGGCATCGTCGCGCAGGCCATCGAGGAAGAAGTCGGCGGTGGTGTTCTGCCCGCGCAGGCTGACCTGGTCGCGGTGGCCCTCGCCTTGGCCCAGCACCACGCCGGGGACATAGCGCAGCGCATCGCCCAGCTGTTCCATTCCCTGATCGTCGAGCTGCTCGCGGCTCAACACCGCAACGCTCTGCGGCACGTCGATCAGCGCGGTTTCGGTCTTGGTCGCGGTGCGGGTCTTCTCGATGTCGTAGCCGTCCGGGCGGCCATAGACGATGATCGCCGGGGCCTCGTCCTCGGCCCGCGCGGCCCCTGCGCCGGCCAGTGCGGAAGCAGCGGCGGCGCAGGACCAGGCGATGCGGGCGAAACGGAAGCGAGCGGTCATGACGATCCTTATTGAGAATGATTTGCAAGAACAAGATTGCCGCTAATGCGAATCGTTCGCATTGACAAGGATCAAAATTGCCCTGCGCCTGTTTTGCGCTAAGGGGAGCGGCTCATGTCTCTGAAAGGTACGGCAATGAAGGCGACCATCTGGCACAACCCCGCGTGCGGCACTTCGCGCAAGACGCTGGCAATCCTGGAAGAGAAACCGGGGGTGGAGGTGACCGTGGTGGAATACCTCGTCACACCGCCGAGCGCGGACAAGCTCGCCCAGCTTTACCGCGATGCGGGAATGACGCCGCAGCAGGGCCTGCGCCTGCGCGGCACCGATGCGGAAGAGCGCGGCCTGCCGCAGGCCGACGACGCCACGGTGCTGGCGGCCATGGCGGCGGAACCAAAGCTGATCGAGCGCCCGCTGGTCGAAACGGACAAGGGCGTGCGCCTGTGCCGTCCGCAGGAAACGGTGCACGAAATCCTGTGAATCGGCTGGAAGCGCTTAACGCTTCTGGCCCAGCATCTCGTCGTCGCGGGTCATTGTGCGCAGGCCCAGCACGATCACGCTGATGCACAGCAGTTCGATAGCGGCGAAGCCGATCCACGGCGAATGGCCATAGAGCCACACGCCGATAGCGGGCGCGAAGATATAGGCCGCGCCGTTGACCGAGGCGACGATCCCGGCAGACTGGCCCTGCTCGGCCCGGCCGACTGCCAGCGAAGCCCCGGCGGTAAACCCGGGGCGGAACATGCCGAAGCCGAGCGAGGCGAGGATCATCCCCAGCGCGATCGAATGGATGTCGTCCGCGACTGACAGCATGGCGGTGCCCAGCGCGGCGATGCCGATGCCCCACAGGCATGACATGCGCGGGCCCATGCGGAAGAACGGGATGATCCCCCACTGCGCCAGCAGCGTTGCCGCCGCGCCTGCCATCAGCACCAGCCCGGTCGGCCCGGCGCCGGCAGACGGCGTCGCGCGCAGCCCCAGCCGGTCGAGAATCAGGAAGCCGACGATCCCCATCACCGCCGCCTGGGCATGGCCGCCGAGCAGCCCCGCGACCAGCCAGGGCCGCATCCGCCGGTCGCCCCAGGCGATCTTCTTCGGGGCCGCATGGGGATCGCTAGCGCCGTCTTCGTCCTCGTCCTCATCGTCGTCCGCCGCCGCGCTTGGGCGGGTGCGCGAATCGGAATTGGCGCTGAACGGGGCGGCCATCACCTGGCCGCGCCCGGCAAAGGCGGGCGTATCGTCGGGCAGCCAGATCCTGAGCGCGGTCAGCACGATCACCGCGATCAGGGTGAAAGCCACGAACGGTCCGACGAGGCCCAGCCCGGGCACGATGAAATAAGGCGCCAGCGCCGGGCCGACCACGGTGCCAAGCCCGAAGCTGGACGAGATCAGCGACAGCGCCTGGGTGCGTTCGGCGCGGGTGGTGCGGCTGGCGACATAGGCCTGGACCGCCGGCGGCGCGGCGGAACCGAATCCGCCGTAGAGCGAGCGGAACAGCGCAAACAGCAGCAGGGTGCCGATCGCGCCCAGCCAGCCGTTCAGCCCCATCCACAGCGCCAGCCCGCACAGGCCGAAGCTGGAAATGAAGCCGAGCAGGCCGATCGCCATCATCGCCTTGCGCCCGCGCTTGTCCGACCGGCGCGCCCACATCGGCGCGCAGGTCATCCACAGCAGCGCCGACCAGGTGTAGGCCAGGCTGATCCACACGTCCTCGACCTTCAGTGCGGTGCCGATCGAGGGCATCACCGATTGCATCGCGGTGTTGCCCGCCGCGGTCACCAGCATCACCGTGAACAGCAACGCCAGCCGGGCGCGCGGCAGACTGGCCGTGGTGCCCGGGGTGTATTGCGGCTGAAGTGGATCGCTGCGGGACATCGTCCTGTCGCTAACCGGCAAGCTCGCGCCTTGCAATGGGCGGGCAAATTTGTGAAGGACCGGGCTTGTTCATAGTCAGGACCACATCCCGCGCATGACCAGCACAGAGCTTGCCCAGAAACCCCTGTCGCAGCGGGTAAAGCAAGGCATCATGCGGCGGCTGGGGCCGTGGGGGGTGTTCCTCCAGGGCTTCCTCGAACATCCGGTGATGGTCGGCTCGATCATCCCGTCTTCGCGCTTCACCATCGCCCGGATGCTGGGCCCGGTTAAGTGGAGCGAATGCAAGCTGTTCGTCGAATACGGCCCCGGGGTCGGCACTTTCTGCCGCCCGGTGCTGGAACGCCTGCCGCGCGACGGGCAGCTGATCGTGATCGACACCAACCCGCTGTATATCGACTATCTGAAGGCGACGATCAGCGACAGCCGCTTCATCCCCGTGCTCGGCTCTGCCGCCGACGTGGAGGAAATCGTCCGCGCCCACGGTCACGACCATGCTGACTACGTGCTGTCGGGCCTGCCGTTCTCGACCTTGCCGGATGGAGTCGGCCCGGCAATTGCTGCCGCCACCCACCGCGTGCTGCGCCCGGGCGGGGCTTTCCTGGTCTATCAGTTCTCGGCCAAGGCGCGCGATTTCATGGCGCGCCACTTCACCCACATCGATTCGGGGTTCGAACCGCTCAACGTGCTGCCGTGCAAGCTGTTCTGGGGCTGGAAGGACTGACCTTTCAGGAAAAGGTCTGTTCCGGCGCGCCGCTGCCGCCCAATTGGCGGTGCATCGCCGAGAGGCTCGCGACGAAGTAGAGCGAGAACACCGCGCCCACCACTGCGCCGATCACCGCATTGGCGATCTGCGCCGCCTGCGGCCCGGCCACCAGCGCCATGACGATGCCGATCACCGCGCCCGCGACGGCGATGATGAAGAACACCGCGATGGCGAGCAGCGCCACATAAAGCAGGATGCGCCCGGCGTTGCCACGCGTCAGCTCCCACGAACGGCGGATCACGGTGAGCGGGTTGCGCTGGCGCTCCACCGCGATCACCGGCAGGGTCAGCATCATCCTGAGGCCGGCCCAGATCCCTACGGCGGCCAGCACGCCGACCAGCACCCCGGCCACGGCGGGCGATCCCGCGATCCCGCCCAGCGCGATGGCAATCCCCAGCGCCAGCGTGGCGACCATCACCAGCAGGATCTGGACGGCGAGGAACGGCAGCAGCCCGGCCACGCCCTCGCGCAGCGCTTCGCCCACGGTGGCCTGTCCGGCGCGGGCGAGCAGGGCCAGCACGGCGACCTGGCCCACGGTCTGGACCAGTGTCATGACCAGGAACCACGGCGCGGCGGCCATGTAGAATTCGCGCATCATCGCCATCAGCTGCTTCACGTCCGCTCCGGCGGGCGGTTCGGGCTGGGGCATGAACAGGCTGAAGGCCAGGCTGGGCAGCAGGAAGAACACGCCGGATAGCACCGCCAGCACTTCGCGGTTGGCCGTGACCATCGCATTGGCATCGCGCCAGACCAGACCACCATCAAGCTTCATCGTGCCATCCCTTCGTGCATGAGGCTCTTGATAAGCACAGCGTTTGGCCCCACGCAACGCGGGCGATGATCTCCCCGCTGCCCGATACGATCGAATGGCGCCGCTCGCCGGGCCTTGTCCCCTATCGCGAGGCGCTGGACGAGATGACCCTGCGCAACGCCGCCATCGCCGCGGGCGAGGCGCGGGAGCTGGTCTGGCTGCTGGAACACCCGCCCGTCTACACCGCCGGGACCAGCGCCGCGCTGACCGAACTGCTCGATCCGCGCTTCGAAGTGGTCGAGGCGGGGCGCGGCGGGCGTTATACCTATCACGGACCCGGCCAGCGGGTCGGCTATGTCCTGCTCGACCTCAAGCGCCGCGCGCGTGACGTGCGCGGGTTCGTCCATGCGCTCGAAGGCTGGGTGATCGCCACGCTCGGCGATTTCGGCGTGGAGAGCTGGCGCGCCGAAGGCCGCATCGGCATCTGGACCCGCGACATCGACGGGCGCGAGGCCAAGATCGGCGCGATCGGCGTGCGCATCCGCCGCTGGGTGACGATGCACGGATTTTCGGTGAACCTTGCTCCCGATCTGTCGCACTTCGGCGGGATCGTGCCCTGCGGGATCGAGGAATTCGGGGTTACCAGCCTGGCCCGGCTGGGGCAGGAGGTTGATTCGCAGGCCTGGGATCGGGCATTGCTGGCCCGGGCGAACGAATTCCTTGCCATGCTGGACAAGCCCTGTCCGCCGGAGACCGACCGATGAAGCGCATTGCCCCTGCCGTTTCGATTGTCCTGTCCCTTTCCGCGCTGGTCATGCTTGGCGGCTGTGGCACCGAGCAGAAGAAGGACAAGACCGCAGGCACCGCCGGGGGCGAGATCCTGCCCGGATCGACCAGCGATGCCATGCTGCCGCTCGACACGGTGCGCTCCCAGCCCCCGCTGGCGCCCAAGGCGGAAGGTTCGGGCAAGGCCGGAGACAAGGCCGGCGATGATGCCACCGAACCAGCAACGGATGCGGCGCCGGACGCGGCGGCGGCTCCGGAAGAGCCTGCCGCCGAGCCGGCGCAGTAAACGCCAACAATTCGATCCCCAAAACCCGCTGCGCGAGCTTGAGGTGCGGGCGATCGATCATCCGCCGGTCGATCTGCAGCGCGCCCGCGCTGGGATTGGCGGCAAAGGCATCGACGATTGCGCGCGCCTCGGCCAGTTCCTCGGCGCTGGGCGTGAAGGCCTGGTTGATCACTTCGACCTGCGCCGGGTGGATCGCCAGCATGCCCGAGAAACCATCGGCCCGGGCTTCTTCGGCGGCGCGCTTGAGGCCCTTGGTATCGGCGAAATCGGCATGGAGCGTGTCGATTGCCATCACCCCGCGGGCGTGGGCGGTCAGCAGGCACTGGGTGCGGGCATGGCGGAAGGCATCGGTCCAGCGCCCGTCCTTGTCGCGCTTGCGGGTCGCCCCGATCGCGGCGGAGAGGTCTTCCGCGCCCCAGGTCAGGCCGGCGAGGCGCGGCAGTGACGCCGTGGCATAGGCCGGGATGGTCAGCGCGGCGGCCGCCGTTTCGCTGACCAGCGGCAGGATGCGGGTGGTGCCCGCCTGAATGCCGTTCTTCTGTTCCAGCTCGTAAAGCTCTGCGGCCAGCTGCTGGACCGATTCCGGCCCAGCCGACTTGGGCAGCATCACCCCGTCCGGCGCGCCGGGCAGCACGGCGACGAGGTCGTCGCGCCACATCCGGCTGTCGAGCGCGTTGATCCGCACCCAGCGGGCAAGCCGCCGGTCCTGCGTCACCTGCTTGCGGTGCGCGGCCAGCCATTCGCAGGCCATTTCGCGCGCTCGCGACTTGTTGTCAGGCGTGACCGAGTCTTCGAGGTCGACAATGATCGCGTCGGCCCCGGTGCCGTTCGCCTTGCCAAGCTTCTTCTCGCTGTCGCCCGGAACGAACAGCCAGCTGCGCTGTGCCATGATGCGGCCCTCCTCAGGCGTCGATTAGCGCGGGGTAGTCAATATAACCTTGCGGCCCGGGCAGATACCAGCTGGCCGGGACATTGGTGTTGGGTGCCCACTCCGCGCCGATGCGGATGCGCTCGGCAAGGTCAGGGTTGGAGATGTAGGGGCGGCCGAAGCTGACCGCCTCGCACTTGCCGGCGGCGACATCGGCGGCGGCCTGCTCGGCGGTGTAGTCCGAATTGAGCACCACCGGGCCGGTGTAGATCTTGCGGATGTGGTCGCTCTGCTTGGGCACGTCGGTGCAGCCGAAGGTGCCTTCCGGTCCGGGCTGGCGCAGTTCGAGGAAGCTGACGCCCAGTTCCTCCAGCACCCAGGCCGCCGCGCCGAAGGTGGCGGGCGGATTGTCGTCGTCGCAGCCCTGCGTCTCGCCATTGGGGGAGAGGCGGACGGAGACGCGGTCCTTGCCCCAGACCTCGATCAGGCGTTCAAGAATCTCGCGCATGAAGCGGGTGCGGTTCTCCGGGCTGCCGCCGTAATCGTCGTCGCGCAAGTTGGTGCCCGAACGCAGGAACTGGTCGACCAGGTA
This sequence comes from Novosphingobium sp., assembly GCA_041912655.1. Lineage (GTDB taxonomy): Bacteria > Pseudomonadota > Alphaproteobacteria > Sphingomonadales > Sphingomonadaceae > Novosphingobium. Next base: position 15,788 of record JAYRMP010000051.1, read on the forward strand.
GCCGTTGGCGGCGTGCAGCTGCACCCCGTCGAAGCCGGCAATCTTGGCGCGCTCTGCCGCCGCGCCGTAATCGTCGACGATGCGGGCAATGTCGTTCAGCGTCGCGGGACGGGCCATCTCGAACGGCTTGCGGCCCTGCGGCGTGTGGGCAAAGTCGGGCGCGATCGTGGCGCTGGCCGAAACCGGCGGCTCGCCGCCCAGGAAGTCCGGGTGGACGAGGCGGCCCATGTGCCAAAGCTGCATCACGATCCGGCCATCGGCCTTGTGCACTGCCTCGGTCACGGTCTTCCAGCCGTCGGTCTGGGCATCGTTCCACACGCCGGGCGCGGCGGCCCAGCCCGAACCTTCGATGCTGATCCCCACTGCTTCGCTGATGATCAGGCCCGCACCGGCGCGCTGGCGGTAGTACTCGGCCATGATCGCGCTGGGCACGGCGCCCGGATCGGACCGGCCGCGCGTCAGCGGAGCCATCAGGATGCGGTTGGGCGCTTCGATGGCGCCCAGCGAGATCGGCTGGAACAAGGCGTCGTGCATGGATGGAGGCCCCTTCAATTCGGTTTTGCAACTGGCCGCGACGGGCTAAGCGAAGGCCATGACGAATGCAACGGCGATGGAACGCACCGCGCGCGGCGGCGACTGGAACGGCTGGCATCTCGCCGCGCTGCTGGGCGGCAATGCCGCGCTGGCGCTGGGGCCGATGTGGGTGCGGCTGGCGGACAGCGGCCCGGTTTCCGCCGGATTCTGGCGCCTCGCGCTGGCCGTGCCGTTCTTCGCCCTGCTTGCCCGGACCAACCGCCAGTCGCTGACCGGGTTCGGCCCGAAGATCCTGCTCGCGGTCCTGCTGGGCGGCGTGTTCTTTGCCGCCGACCTGTCGAGCTGGCACCTCGGGATCGAACTGACCCGGCTAGGCAATGCCACGCTGTTCGGCAATTCGGGTTCGATCCTGATCGTCGCCTGGGGGCTGTTCGCGCTGCGCCGCCTGCCGCGGCGCAACGAATGGCTGGCCTTTGCCGCCGCCATCGCGGGGTCCGCGATCCTGCTGGGGCGCAGCCTGGAGATCGATCACACCACCCTGATCGGTGACCTGCTGTGCCTGCTCGCCGGGTTCCTCTACACCTTCTACATCCTGATCGCCCAGCGCGCGCGGGAAACGCTGGGCGGCTGGGCGCTGCTGTTCTGGTCGAGCCTGGCGGGCCTGCCGGTGATGGCGGGCTTTGCCGTGCTGATGGGCGAACCGTTCTGGCCGACCAACTGGGGCCCGGTGATCGCGCTGTCGATCACCAGTCAGCTGATCGGGCAGGGGCTGCTGGTCTATGCCCTGCGCCACTTCCCGCCGCTGGTGGTCGGCCTTGCCCTGCTGACCCAGCCGGCGATGGCGGTGGCGGTCGGCTGGCTGGTCTTTTCCGAGCGGCTTGGCCCGGCCGATTTTATCGGCATGGCGCTGGTTGCGGCCGGGCTGGTGCTGGCGCGCTCGACGGAGCGCTGAAGGCGGGCTAGCCTCTCCCCATAGAACAGGGAGAATCCTCCATGCCCCGCCTGCTTTCCATCGCGGCCCTGCCGCTTGCCGTCCTGGCGCTTACCGCGCCCGCATCAGCCGCGCCCAAGGCGAAACCCGCTGCCGCACGCGCGGCGATCCCCGCCGACCTGCAGTTCAAGGCGCTGGGCGATGCCTATATCGCCGCGATCGAGCGAATCTCCCCGGTCGAGGCGACTGCGCTCGGGCTTCATGGATCGGATGGGCGCCTGCCCGATATCACCCCCGCCGGACGGCTCGCCCGCCAGCGCGAATGGCAGCGGTTGCTCGCGCGGATCGGTCAGATTGACCCGGCCAAGCTGGGGCGCGACCAGCAGGTCGACCGGGCGATGCTGGTGAATGAACTGCGCTATCGCCTGTGGACCGACCTGGCGCTGCAGGAATGGGCGTGGAACCCGCAGGCCTACAACGATGCGGCGGCGGGATCGCTCTACACCCTGGCCGCGCGGGACTTTGCGCCGTGGGACGTCCGGCTGAAGGCCGCGACCGCGCGGATGGAGGCGCTGCCGGCCTTCCTCATGCAGAGCCGCAGCCAGCTCAATCCCGCGCGGGTGCCGAAGATCTTCGCCGAGACCGTCTCGAAGCAGAACGGCGGGATCGTCGAGATTGCCGAAACCATGCTGGCCCCCCACGCCGACAGCCTCAATGCCGCCGACCGCGCGCGGTTCGACAAGGCGCTGGCCGGACTGAAACTGGCCGTCGCAGACCAGCAGAAGTGGCTCGACACCGTGCTGGTCCCGCAGGCCAAGGGCGATTTCCGCCTCGGCACCCGGCTCTACGACCAGAAGATGAAGTTCGCGCTGGTCTCCGACATCGCCCGGCCTGAGCTCAAGGCCCGCGCGCTGAAGGCGAAGGCCGATATCCGCGCGGAAATGTACGCCCTCGCACGCAGCGTCCTCGCTGGCCGCGCCGATGCTCCGCCGCTGCCGGACAATCCCCCCGCCGCGCAGCAGCAGGCGGGGATCGAGGCGGCGCTTGCCCTGTCCTATGCCAAGCGCCCGCCGCGCGCCCAGCTGGAGCAGCGCGCCCGCGAAACCCTCGCCGAGGCGACCGCCTTCGTCGCGGAGAAGGGCCTGATCCGGATGGGCGACGGGCCGGTCAAGGTCATCACCATGCCCAAGTTCCAGCAGGGCAACGCGGTCGCCTATAACGATCCGCCGGGACCGTTCGAGAAGCACCTCCAGAACTTCTACGCCGTCTCGCCGATTCCCGAGGACTGGAGCGACGCGCAGGCCGACAGCTTCCTGTCGGAATACAACGACTACATGATCCACGACCTGTCGATCCATGAGGCGATGCCCGGGCATTACCTCCAGCTCGATCATTCCAACCGCACCGACAATCCGCTGCGGGCGATGCTGTGGTCCGGGCCGTTCGTGGAAGGCTGGGCGGTCTACGCCGAAGGGGTGATGAAGGACGCGGACTACCTGAACGGCGATCCGCTGTTCAAGCTGACCGTGCTGAAGATGCGGTTGCGTTCGGTCACCAACACCCTGCTCGACATCGGCATCCATACCGAGGGCATGACCCGCGATCAGGCGATGGAGCTGATGATGCAGGGCGCCTTTCAGCAGGAGCGCGAGGCTGCGGGCAAATGGGTGCGCGCCAACCTCTCCTCGGTCCAGCTGCTGTCCTACTTCACCGGGTATGAAGAACACCGCGAGCTGCGGGCCGAAGCGGAGCGGCGCTGGGGCAAGGACTTTACCCTGCGGCGCTATCACGACACGGTGCTGTCGTTCGGCTCGCCGCCCGCGAAATACGTGCGGGCGCTGATGTTCAAGGAGCCGGTGCGATAGGCGCTATGCCGCTGGCGGGATAGGGTTTATGGCTTCACGCCATGCTTGAAGCCATTGCCCACCCGACCGATTTCTCGCCCGAAGGCCTGCCCGCCTTCCACCACGCGCTGGCGCTCGCGCTCGCCAACCGCTGCCGGCTGGACGTGATCCACGTCGCGCAGGACGGGGAACGCGGCGGCTGGCAGGATTTCCCCAAGGTCCGCGCCGCGCTGGAACGCTGGGGCCGGATCGCGCCGGGCACGGCGGCTGACGGGGTGCTGGACCAAACCGGCGTCACCGTGCGCAAGGTCGGCATCCACGAAACGGACGCGGCGGGCGGGCTGGCGGACTACCTCCAGGGCCATCGCCCCTCGCTGGTGGTCATGGCCAGCCACGGCCGCGCCGGGCTGGAGCGGTTGTTCGCGGGCTCGGTTTCCGCCGATCTGGTGCAGGCGACCGGCATTCCGGCGCTGCTGCTGGGGCCGGGGGCGCAGCCGTTCGTCGATGCGGACACCGGGGCGATTGCGCTGAAGCGGGTGCTGGTCCCGGTCGACCATGATCCCGCACCGGAAACCGCGCTCGACGCGCTCGATGCGTTCAACGCAGGGCTGGGCGGGGCGCTCGACCCGATCCACGTCGGCAGCGGCGGTCCGGTGATCCCGAGCCTCGCCCTGCGCGAACTCACGGGTTCGGTGGTCGAGACGATCCTGGCCGAAGCGGAAGGAGCGCAGCTGATCGCCATGCCCACGCGCGGGCGGCAAGGCCTGCTCGACTTGCTGCGCGGCAGCACCACCGAACGCGTGCTGGCCGGGGCGAAGGTGCCGGTCCTGGCCCTGCCGGTGCGGGGCTGAAGTCAGGCTTGGGCCGGGACTTCCAGCCCTGCGTCTACCTGATGGCGAACCGGCGCAACGGGACGCTTTATGCCGGGGTGACCTCCGATCTCGTCCAGCGGGTGTGGCAGCGCCGCGAGGGGGCGGGCGGGTTCTCCGGGCGCTATGACTGCAGGCTGCTGGTGTGGTTCGAGCAGCACGCGACGATGGAACACGCGATCCTGCGGGAGAAGCAGATCAAGGCCGGGCCACGGGCGCGGACGGTGGCGCTGATCGAACGGGACAACCCGCTGTGGCGGGACTTGTGGCCCGAGATCACGCGCTGAGTTTTGCTCCCCACCGCTTCGTCATTGCACTCGCTTCACGTTCCCCTGCTTCGTCATTGCGAGGGGCGAAGCCCCGCGGCAATCCAGAGGCGGTTTAAACCGCTCCTGGATTGGTTGGCCTGCGGCCCCTCCGGCCCGCTACGCTCGCAATGACGAACCGTTGGGGGAGGTGGTAGCGAAAGCCCCTTACCGCGCCCCCAGATCACCCTTGCCGACCGTCCCGCCGGCCATGTCCAGCATCCGGTCGAGGCTCTTCTTCGCGGCGAGGCGCAGGCCTTCCTCGATGTGGATCTGCGGCTTGAGGTCGCGCAGCGCGAGATAGAGCTTTTCCAGCGTATTGAGCGCCATGTAGGGGCAGATGTTGCAGCTGCACTGGCCGTCCGCGCCGGGGGCGCCGATGAAGGTCTTGCCGGGCAGGGCCAGCTGCATCTGGTGGATGATGTGCGGCTCGGTCGCGACGATCAGGGTGTCGCCGGGGAATGCCTTGGCGAAGTTCAGGATGCCGCTGGTCGAGCCGACATAATCGGCATGGTCGATGATGTGCGGCGGGCATTCCGGGTGGGCTGCAACCGGCGCGCCGGGATGCTGGGCCTTGAGCTTGATCAGCTCGGTTTCGCTGAAGGCTTCGTGGACGATACACACCCCCGGCCACAGCAGCATCTCGCGGTCGAACTTGCGCGACAGGTAGCCGCCGAGGTGCCGGTCAGGCCCGAAGATGATCTTCTGGTCCTTGGGGATCTGGGCGAGGATCGTCTCGGCACTGGAGGAGGTGACGATCACGTCGGACAGCGCCTTCACCTCGGTCGAGCAGTTGATGTAGGTCAGCGCGATGTGATCGGGGTGGGCCTCGCGGAAGGCCTTGAACTTCTCCGGCGGGCAGGAATCCTCAAGGCTGCAGCCCGCATCCAGATCGGGCAGGACCACGATCTTTTCGGGCGCGAGGATCTTGGCGGTTTCGGCCATGAACTTCACCCCGCAGAAGGCGATGACCTCCGCATCGGTCGCCGCGGCCTTCTTCGACAGCTCCAGGCTGTCGCCGATGTAGTCCGCCAGGTCCTGGATTTCCGGCTTCTGGTAATAATGCGCCAGGATGATCGCGTTGCGCTCCTTGCGCAGCCGCTCGATCTCGGCGCGGATGTCGATGCCGGAAAGGTTTTCGGTCTGGACGGTCATCTGGGAATCCTCGGGGCCTAGTGTCGGCGCCCCAGATGGCCCGTCCGAAGACCTTAATCAAGCAGCGTGGGCTTGGAGTCTGTTGCAGTGAAACTGCAACAGGGCAACACCGGCCCGCTCCCCCGGCCCGACCACCCGTTCATGGTACCCTATGGG
>JAYRMP010000052.1:0-21464 GCA_041912655.1 Novosphingobium sp.
CGTTTGCGCCTCGCCTCTGCCTTTCCTAATTTTGGCAGCATGACTGCACCGCAAGCAAAGCGTTCGACGCTCGATCTTATCGGCAATACCCCTCTGGTCCTGCTCAAGGGGCCGAGCGAGGCGGCTGGCTGCGAGATCTGGGGCAAGTGCGAATTCGCCAATCCCGGCGCCTCGGTGAAAGACCGCGCGGCGCTCTGGATCGTGCGCGATGCCGAGGCCAAGGGACTGCTCCAGCCCGGCGGGACGATCGTCGAGGGCACGGCGGGAAATACGGGGATCGGCCTCGCGCTGGTCGCCAACGCGTTGGGTTACAAATCCGTGATCGTCATGCCCGAGACGCAATCGCGCGAGAAGATGGACACGCTGCGCGCGCTGGGCGCGGAACTGGTGCTGGTCCCGGCGGCGCCGTTTTCGAATCCCGGTCACTTCGTCCACACCTCGCGCCGCCTTGCCGAAGAGACCGAAGGTGCGATCTGGGCCAACCAGTTCGACAATATCGCCAACCGCAAGGCCCATATCGAAAGCACCGCGCCCGAACTGTGGGAGCAGATGGAAGGCCGGATCGACGGCTTTACCTGCGCGGCAGGCACCGGCGGCACGATCGCGGGTACAGGGCTTGGCCTCAAGGCGTTCGATGAGGCGATCACGATCGCGCTCACCGATCCGCATGGCGCGGCGCTCTACAACTACTACGCCCATGGCGAACTGAAGGCGGAAGGTTCTTCGGTCGCGGAAGGCATCGGGCAGGGCCGTATCACCGCCAACCTCGAAGGCGCGCCGATCGACACCCAGTTCCGCATTTCCGACGAGGAAGGCCTCGAATGGGTGCGCCGCCTGCTGTCCGAAGAGGGGCTGTGCCTGGGGCTGTCTTCGGGCATCAACGTGGCGGGCGCAGTGGCGCTGGGCAAGCAGCTGGGCCCCAAGGCCCGGGTGGCGACGATCCTGTGCGATACCGGCTTCCGCTACCTCTCGTCGCTCTACAATCCCGAGTGGCTGAAGGCGAAGGGTCTTCCGGTCTTCCCTTGGCTCGCAAGCTAGGATAAATGTCCTGCTAATGGCAGGACAACTTCCGCCCCAGATTACGACGGGTCTGATCGAGCCGATCACCACGCCGCTGCACTATGCGGCTCCCAGTGCGCGCGAGTTGCGGGCGCAGGCCGTGCACCGCCTGCAGGTCGGCCTGTTCGGGCTTTGCGCGATGCTGCTGCTGGTGGGCCTTGCCAATATCATCATGGACCGCGCCAAGCTGGCCGACACACAGGACCCGATTCACGACGTGGTCGCGGTGGATGCCAAGCCCAAGAAGGCCGCGACCGATCCTCTCGCAGACATTGGCGTCGTCCCGGCGGTAGAGCCCAGCCCAGCTCTCGCACCGGCCGGGCGGCCAAATCCCATGGATAGCGGCGCGCCCAACCCGCTGCCCTGATTGCCACGCTCGTCCGTTTCCCTTTCGGGAAAATCGGGGATGGCGCAGCGGGCGGATCAGATGCCGGGGAAATTCCGGGATACCGGGGGTGGCGGGGCGGCCGCCGGTGATTTCCGGAATGCGGTGCTGGTGTCGGGAATGCCAGGGATGGTTCGGGAAGCTGCTGCAGCTGCATTCTGAAATGGCGGTTTTCGGGGTGTTTCGAGCAAGTCCCGATATACCCTCCGCTTTCGCGGGCGCCGTTGTGAACGGGGACGGTTTCGGGGAATTGTGCACCAGAATGGGGATTTTTTGGGATCGTTCGGTTTATGTGTCTTAGTTTTTGAAAAATATACGTTTTATGTTTTATGTGCTTCGCCAATGTGCCGTTTGATACGAAGGGCTGAGGCTTTCGGGTCTCGGATTGGTGGATAAATTCCCGCCGATCCCCACATTTCCCTTTAATCCCCGGATTTCCCGTTATATGGAAACAGTCAATCGGAATGGCTGAGTCTCGCCGTGTCCTGTGTGGATGCGGAACCTTGCCGCGTGGGTGTGCGGCCGGGCGGGGGCTTTGCTGTTTCCGGGACGAAAACCTTCGGGGCGAAACGGGGCAGCATGGCGGGGCAGCCAATCTTCTACAGCGGGCAGGGCTTTTCGCTTTTACGCGACAAGAACCGCTTCGTGCTGCCCAGCGCTCTTCGCGGCACAGTGCGCGAATCGAGCGGCAAGGACGTGCTGTGCCTTGCCAAGTTCCCCGAATGGAAATGCCTCGTCGGCTTCGGCCTGTCCCGCGTCGCTGAATTCGAAGACGAACTCGACCGCGAACAGGCCCGCGCGGATGCCGCCGGGCGCCCGTTCAACCGCGTCAAGAAGGCTATGGCCCTCTACACGTTCCAGCAGGTGCCGTTCGACGGTTCCGGCCGCTTTGTCCTGCCCGAAGGCCTCGCCCGCCTCGCCAATATCCAGGACCAGCTCTACTTCCAGGGTGTCGGCCAGTTCATCACCATCTGGAACCCGGATGAGCTCTACAAGATGAGCGACGATCCCGAGCTCGAAGGCGCGATCGAGATCTGCCGTTCGGCCGCCGAGGCGGAGCTGGCGAAGGCAAAGAAGAAATGAGCGCCGCCCAGCCCATGACCGAACGTATTCCCCACATTCCCGTCCTGCTCGACGAAGTGGCCGCCGCGCTCGACCCGCAGCCGGGCGACGTCATCGTCGATGCGACGCTGGGGGCGGGCGGCTATACGCGCCGCCTGCTTGATGCGGGGGCGACCGTGCACGCCTTTGATCGCGATCCCGATGCGATTGCGGCCATTCGCGCCAATCCCGTGCGCTGGCCGGAACTGACCACCGTGCCGCCCCGGCTGGTCCTGCACCCGCGCCGATTTTCGGAAATGGCCGAAGGCATGGCCGAGGCGGGCGTCGATGCGGTCGATGGCGTGGTCATGGACATCGGTGTGTCCTCGATGCAGCTCGATCAGGCGGAGCGCGGCTTTGCGTTCGCTTCGGACGGCCCGCTCGACATGCGCATGAGCCAGGACGGCCTTTCCGCTGCCGACTTCGTCAACGAAGCCGATGAAGCCGAGATTGCCGATGTGCTCTACATTTATGGCGAAGAGCGCCAGTCGCGCCGCGTGGCCCGCGCGATTGTCGCGGCCCGGCCGATCACCACCACCGGGGAACTGGCCCGCGTGGTCCGCAAGGCGCTTGGCTACCGGCCCGGCGCGCCCAAGGATCCGGCCACCCGCAGCTTTCAGGCGATCCGCATCCATGTGAACGGCGAACTTGACGAACTCGACGCCGGTCTGGGCGGCGCGGAAGCGCTGCTGCGTCCCGGCGGGCGGCTGGCAGTGGTTACCTTCCACAGTCTGGAAGACCGTAAGGTAAAGCACTTCCTGCGCGACGCCAGCACGGCCGGAAAGGCCACTTCGCGCCACCTGCCACAGCTTGCCGCATCCAACGCGCCCACGTTCGCCGGTGTCGCCAAGGCCGTGCGCCCCGGCGAGGCCGAACTCGCCGCGAACCCGCGATCCCGTTCCGCCACCTTGCGCAGCGCGGTGCGCACCGATGCCCCCGCCCGCAATGCCCAGAGGAGTGCCGCATGAACCTGACGAGCGACCGTATCCGTTCCATCGGCTGGGCGTCGGTGCTGCTGGTCTGCGGCGCCATGACGATCGGCCTGACGCTGCGGGTGAACGCGGTGAAGAGCCAGGTTTACGATACCCAGAAGAAGATGATCTGGGTGCAGCAGGACATCGATTTCCTGCAGACCGAATTCCAGACCCGTTCGAACCAGCAGGCGCTCAAGCAGCTCAACGATATCGAGTTCGGCTATAAGGCGCCGGTTGCGGGGCAGTACATCGAGGGCGAACGGCAGCTGGCAGCACTGGGCATGGCGGCCGGGCCGGGTGCGCCGCAGCCCATCCGTTACGCCAATGCCGAAAAGCCGGCCTCGCAGGATGCCGGTTCGTCGCTGCTGGCCATGGTGTCCCCGGTCGCCGGTGCGACTGCCGCGGCATTGTCCGAACCGGCGCCGGCGGCCCGCGGGCGCGATCCCGAGCGTAACGAACTGGCGCGCGATGCCGCGGCGCTGGGCCGGCGGCTGGCGCGCATCGAAGTCGCGGAGGCCGGCCAGCAGTGAATGCGATGGCCTATCCCATTGGGGCGATCCCGGTTGCGCGCGGGGCGATCCCGACCGCTGCGGTGACCGGGCGGCGCAGGCTGGTGAACGTCCGGCAGCGCTCGCTGCTGGTTGCCAAGCTGCGCTCGCTCTGGGTCTTGGGCGTTTTCGTGCTGGTCGGGCTTTGTGCGCTGGCGCGTATCAGTTATCTGGGGGCAACCGGTGTGGCCGCGCATCGCGGCGAACTCGGCGATGCGCTGATCCCTTCGCGCGGCGAGATCGTCGATCGCAACGGCGTGGTGCTGGCCCGCGATTTCCGGGTCTATTCGCTGTGGTTCAATCCCAAGGCGATGACCGAGGGGCCGCCGCTGATCCATACGCCGCAGGAAGTGGCCGATGGCCTGCTGCGCATTTTCCCGGATCTGGACCGGGCCGAAGTGATCGCAAAGCTTTCGTCGGGCAAGCCCGGCTACTTGCGCAAGTCGATCCTTCCTGAACAGGCCAACCGCGTCCACGCTCTGGGCGAACCGGCGCTCGAATATCCGCTGGAAGAAACCCGCTTCTATCCGCAGGGATCGATGGCGGCGCACGTGCTTGGCTATGTCGATAGCGATGGCAAGGGCCACATCGGCATGGAGCAGGTCTACGAAAAGCAGCTCACCAGCATGGAGGGGCGCACCAACCCGGCGGTGTTGTCGCTGGATTTCCGCGTTCAGAGCGCACTTGAGGACGAACTGAGCAAGGCCATGGCGCTCAGCCAGGCCAAGGGCGCGGGCGGCGTGGTGCTCGATGCCGATACCGGCGAAGTGCTGGCGCTGGCCTCGCTGCCCGCATTCGATCCCAACCACGTCAAGCCGAACGACATGATGGTCACCCCGGCGCAGGCGCGGGAAGGCGAAGTGCCGCACGGCTTCAACCGCGTGACCAATCAGGTCTACGAACTGGGATCGACCTTCAAGCCGATCACGATCGCGGCGGCGCTCGATGCCGGGACCGTCACCGACATGGGCCGCCGCTGGCCGGCCGCACCGCTGCACGTGGGGCGTTTCACGATCCATGACGATCACACGTATGGTTCGACGCTGAACGTGCCTGAGGCGCTCATCCACTCTTCCAACATTGTCACGGCGGAAATCGCCGACAACATGGGCGGCGAGCGGCTGAAGAAGACGATGGAAACGCTCGGCATGAACGAGCGTCCCACGATCGAGCTTCCCGCGCGCGGTTTCCCGATCTGGCCCTCGGGCACCTGGCCCCGTCTGCGCACGATGACGGTGTCCTTCGGGCACGGCCTCGCCGTTACCCCGCTGCATCTGGCATCGGCCTATGCGGCGCTGGTCAATGGCGGCATCTGGCGCCCGGCAACGCTGGACAAGCTCGAGCCTTCCGAAGTTCCCGCAGGGCGCCGCGTGTTCAGCGCTGCCGCCAGCGCGCGCATTCGCCAGCTGCTGCGGATGATCGTCGACTACGGCACCGGCCGCAAGGCGGACGCCCCCGGCTTCCGCATCGGCGGCAAGACCGGCTCGGCCGAAAAGCCCGGCGTGGGCGGCTATCGCAAGCACTCCCTGATCACGACGTTCGCCGCTGCATTTCCTATGGATAAGCCGCGCTACGTTGTTGTCGCGATGATGGATGAGCCGCAAGGTACGGAAGCGACATCGTTCCAGCGCACGGCGGCATGGAACGCGGCGCCCGCCGTGGGACGGCTGGTGCCGCGGATCGGCCCCTTGCTCGGCATCATGCCGGACGAAACGCGCGATATCGACATTTCCGACCTCAGGCCTCTGATACCGCAGGGAGACAGCGGCGAATGAAACTTTCCGGGCTCTGTGCTGCCGCAGGCCTTGCGTTCGACGGCAGCGACGCTGCCGTGACCGGCTTTGCCATCGATCACCGCAAGGTGGCGCCCGGAACTGTGTTCGGGGCCTTTCGCGGCGCGAAGTTCAATGGCGAGGATTTCATTCCCGCCGCGATCGCGGCAGGTGCGGTTGCCGTCGTCGCCGCGCCTGAGGCCAGGGTGGAAGGCGCAGTGCATTTCGCCGATGCCGAGCCGCGCCGCCTGTTTGCCCGGCTGGCTGCGCCGTTCTTCACGCCCGTGCCTGAAACGCTCGTCGCCGTAACCGGCACCAACGGCAAGACGTCTACCGTCGAACTGACCCGCCAGCTCTGGCGCATGGCCGGGCAGCGCGCGGCCTCGATCGGTACGCTGGGCGTGACCACCAGCGACGAGAGCGTATCGACGGGCCTCACCACGCCGGACATCGTGACCTTTCTTGCCAACCTGACCGGGCTGGCGCGCGAGGGCGTGAGCCATGTCGCTTACGAGGCATCCAGCCACGGCCTGTCGCAGTACCGGATCGAAGGGCCGCGCGTTGTTGCCGGAGCCTTCACCAACCTCAGCCGCGATCACCTCGATTACCACGCGACGATGGAAGACTACTTCGCCGCGAAGATGCGCCTGTTCGGCGAAGTGGTCATGGATGGCGGCACGGCGGTGATCTGGGCGGATGATGCCTGGTCGGACAAGGCCATCGCGCATGCAAAGGCGCGCGGGCTGACGCTCTTCACCGTGGGCGCCAAGGGCGAAGGCATCCGGCTGCTCGGCCGCACGCCGACGGCGCTCGGGCAGAAGCTGGAAATCGAATTCGAGGGCAAGGCGCGGGTGATCGACCTGCCGCTGATCGGAGCGTATCAGGCTGCCAACGCGCTGGTCGCGGCAGGACTGGTGCTGGCGACCGGGGGCGATGTGCACGCCACCTTCGATGCCATGAAGCGGCTGGTCACGGTGCGCGGCCGCATCGAGCGTGCGGCGATTTCGTCCGCCGGTGCGCCGGTCTATATCGATTATGCGCATACGCCGGACGCGCTTGAAGCCGCGATTGCCGCGCTGCGCCCTCTTGGGACGGGGCGGCTGATCGCGGTGTTCGGCGCGGGCGGCGACCGCGATCAGGGCAAGCGGCCGGAAATGGGCCGTGTCGCCATGGAAGGGGCCGATGTGGCGATCGTCACTGACGACAATCCGCGCGGCGAGGATCCGGCGGCGATCCGCGCGATGGTGCTGGCCGGCATGGGCGAAGGGGCAAGGGAAATCGGCGACCGGCGCGAGGCGATCGGCGCCGCCATCGCCGAGGCCGGGGCCGGGGACGTGGTCCTCGTGGCCGGCAAGGGGCACGAACAGGGGCAGATCATCGGCAGCGGCGACACTGTGCGCGTGCTGCCATTCGACGATGTTACCGTTGCCAGGGAAATGGCTGGCACACTGGGAGGTAAGTGACGATGAGCGCTGTTGCCCGCATTCTGGACTGGCCCGTGGACGCGGCGGAAGAGGGCTCGCATGTCCTGTGGGATGCGATTTCCATTGCCCGTGCCGTCAGGGGCACGGCGAACGCGGATTTCACCGTCTCGGGCGTCGAGATCGACAGCCGGGACGTGCAGCCCGGCGACCTGTTCTTTGCGCTCAAGGGTGAGAGCATGGACGGCCACCGCTTCGTCGAGATGGCCTTTGCCAAGGGTGCGGCTGCGGTTGTGGTGGACCGTCCCGTCGATGGCCCGCACATTCTCGTCAGCGATACCATGGACGCTCTGGTGCGTCTGGGTGCTGCAGCGCGCGCCCGCACGCGCGGCCCGGTGATCGGCGTGACCGGGTCGGTCGGCAAGACCGGCGTGAAGGAAATGATCTTCACCGCGCTCGACCGCGCCAGCCGCGGCGATGCGCACCGCTCGGTCAAGAGCTACAACAACCACGTCGGTGTTCCGCTGAGCCTTTCCCGCACGCCCAGCCGCGCGCGTTTCGCCGTGTTCGAAATGGGCATGAACCACGCGGGCGAAATCGCCGCGCTCACCCGCCAGGTGCGCCCGCACGTGGCGGTGATCACCACGATCGCGCCGGCCCACATCGAGATGCTGGGCTCGGAAGAGGCCATTGCCGACGCCAAGGCGGAAATCTTCGAAGGGCTGGAGCCGGGCGGCACTGCCGTGATCCCTGCAGACAGCCCCCACTTCGAGCGGCTGCGTGCGTCAGCGCTCGCCTGCGGTGCGCAAGTCGTTTCGTTCGGCAAGGCGGCCGATGCCGATGTCCGGCTGCTCGACACCGTCCCCGCCATAGGCGGCGGTTCGCTGGTAACGGTCGACATGGGCGACCGCCGCGTGTGCTACACGATCGCGGCGCCGGGCGAGCATCAGGTCGTCAATTCGCTGGCGGTCATGGCGGCGGTGCGCGCGGTGAAGGGCGATCTCGGCGCGGCCGGTGTCGCGCTTGCCGAAATGGGCGGACTGCCCGGACGCGGCGCGCAGCTGGAGATCGACGTGCCTGGCGGCGAGCCGGACGAGCAGGGCCTGCGCAAGGCGCTGCTGATCGACGAAAGCTACAACGCCAATCCAGCCTCGATGCGCGCCACGCTGGCGCAGCTCGGCCGCACGCCCGCCCGCCGCCGCATTGCCGTGCTGGGCGCGATGAAGGAGCTGGGCAACCATGGTCCCGGCTATCATGCCGCGCTCGCCGCACCGATCCGCGAAGCGCATGTCGACTATGCGGTGCTGGTCGGCGAAGAGATGCTCGCGCTGGCCGGGGAACTGGGGAAACCGGACAACGCGGAGCTTGGCAAACCGGTGTCCTTCGCCCATTGCGCGAATGTGGGGGAAGCTATCGATGCCCTGCGTGCATTCGGGCTTGAGCGGGACGATGCCATCCTGATCAAGGGGTCGAATTCGGTGGGGCTGGCTTCTCTCGTGACGGAGCTAAGCAAGCAGGAAGGGTAGGGGTCGCCCCCGCAAGATGCTGTATCTCATCGCCGAGTGGTTTCATTTCGAGGGGTTGCTGAACCTCCTTCGCTATCAGTCGTTCCGCTCCGGCGCGGCGCTGATGACGGCACTGGTCATCGGGCTGGTGATCGGCCCGAAGTTCATCAGCATGTTGCGCGTGCGGCAGGGCAAGGGCCAGCCGATCCGCGAGGACGGCCCGCAGTCGCACCTCGCCAAGCGCGGCACGCCGACGATGGGCGGGCTGATGATCCTCACTGCGCTCGTCCTGTCGATGCTGCTGTTCATGGACATGGGTAACCCGTTTGTCTGGGCCTGCGTCGCCGTGACCATCGGTTTCGGTGCGATCGGTTTCATGGATGACTACGACAAGGTGACCAAGCGCCACCATGCAGGTCTTTCCAGCAAGATCCGCCTGCTGCTGGAATTCGTCGTTGCCGGCATCGCCGCGTGGATCATCGTCAGCCAGCTCAATACCAACCTCTACGTGCCGTTCCTCTCGGGCCGGTATATCCCGCTGGGGCCGCTCTATTACGTCTTTGCTGCCATCGTGATCGTTGGCGCAGGCAATGCCGTGAACCTCACCGACGGGCTTGACGGGCTGGCGACGATGCCGGTGATCATCGCGGCGGGCACTTTCGCGATCATCTGCTACCTTGCCGGACGCGTCGACTATGCAACGTATCTCGGCATTCCGCACGTGCCGCGCGCGGGCGAGCTGGCGATTTTCTGCGCCGGGATCATGGGTGCCGGACTCGCCTTCCTATGGTTCAACGCGCCGCCTGCTGCCGTGTTCATGGGCGATACCGGCTCGCTGGCCCTAGGTGGCGCGCTCGGCGCCATCGCCGTGGCCGCGCATCACGAAATCGTGCTGGCCATCGTCGGCGGCCTCTTCGTGCTTGAGGCGGTTTCGGTGATCATCCAGGTGTTCTGGTTCAAGCGCACCGGACGCCGCGTGTTCCGCATGGCGCCGATCCACCACCACTTCGAGCAGAAGGGCTGGAAGGAATCGACGGTCGTCATCCGCTTCTGGATCATCTCGATCGTCCTGGCTGTGATCGGCCTGTCCACGCTCAAGCTGCGATAGGAGGCCGCGCGCTTGATCGTCTCTCCCGCCTTTGCCGGAAAGCGTTACGCAGTGCTCGGTCTGGCCCGTTCGGGTCAGGCCGTGGTTTCCTCGCTGGTGGAAAGCGGTGCGCATGTCATGGCGTGGGACAGCCGCGACGAGCCGCGTCAGAGCCTGTGCGAATGGGTCGATTGCGGAAAGGTGGAGCTGTGCGATCCAGTGACGGCCGATCTGGCCGGGTATGACGGGATCATCGTTTCCCCGGGGATTCCGCTAAACAGCCATCCGATTGCCGAGGCGGGCGAGCGCGCGGGAATTCCCGTGATCGGCGATATCGAGCTGTTCGCGCTGGCCCGCCCCAGCCTGCCCGCGCACCGCGTTGTCGGCATTACCGGAACCAACGGCAAGTCCACCACGACGTCGCTGGTCCACCACATCCTGACCGTCGCCGGGGTGCCTGCACGCGTGGGCGGGAACATCGGCGTCCCGGTGCTCAGCGCCGATCCGCTGCCCGAGGGCGGCGTCTACGTGCTCGAGCTGTCGAGCTACCAGATCGATCTGACCTTCAGCCTGAACTGCGATGTGGCGGCGCTGCTGAACATCACGCCCGACCATCTCGACCGTTACGGCGGTTTCGAAGGCTATGTCGCGTCCAAGGCGCGTCTGTTCGAAATGCAGGGCAAGGAAAGCCGTGCGGTGTTCGGCACGAGCGACAAGGAAACGCGCGCGATTGCCCGCATCGAGGCCGCGCGCCGCGAGCCGGGCCTTGTCCGCATGGCCGATGGCGAGGATCTCGCCAAGCTGCAGAAGGACTGGCCTTCGCTGCAGGGGCCGCACAACCTGCAGAACGCCGCTGTCGCCATTGCCATTGTGGAGGCGCTGGGCATCGGCAAGACGCAGTGGAAGAAGGCCTTGCGCAACTTCCGGGGCCTGCCGCACCGCATGGAGCGCGTCGCCGAGGCGAACGGCGTCATCTACATCAACGATTCCAAGGCGACCAATCCGGCCTCCGCCGCGCCTGCCATCGCTGCCTTCCCGCCTGTCGATCGCGGAGAGGGGCCGGAGCCGCGCATTCACTGGATCCTGGGCGGCCTGCCCAAGGGGGACGACCTCGACGAGTGCAAGCCCTATTTCGGGAACATCGCCGCCGCTTATACCATTGGCGATGCCGGGCCGCTGTTTGCCGAGTTGCTGTCGCCTTATACGCGCGTCCACCGCTCGGAGATGATGGCCGAGGCAATCCGTCTGGCGATGGCCGAGGCGCAGGCGGGAGATATCGTCATGCTTTCCCCAGCCTGCGCCAGCTTCGATCAGTTTCGTGATTTCGAGGCGCGCGGCAATGCCTTCCGGCAAATCGTCGAAGCCTTGCTGGAGCCTGACGAGGCATCCGGGGGGACAGGCTGATGGCGACGCTGGCTCCGCTCCCGGGCACTGCTGCCAGCCGCTACAACCGCAACCGGCGCGGCCGTCTGGCGGTGTGGTGGCAGGAGATCGATCGCGGCACCCTGATTCTCGTGCTGATCCTGATGGCGATCGGCGCGGTGGCCGTGGCCGCCGGCTCCCCGGCGAGCGCGCGGCGGCTGTCCACCTCGCACGAGAAGCTGCGGGACCTTTACTTCTTCTACCTCCACATGCGCTGGCAGGTGCTCGGGCTGGGGGCGATGTTCTGGGCGTCCAGCCTTTCCAAGGACAGCGCGCGGCGCTTCGGAATTCTGCTGGGCGCCGCGATGCTGGTTGCGCTCGTGCTGGTCCCGGTGATCGGTTCGGAAGTAAATGGCGCCAAGCGATGGCTGCGCTTCGGCGTGTCCTTGCAGCCGTCCGAATTCCTCAAGTGCGGCTATCCGGTGCTGCTGGCGTGGATCCTGTCGTGGCGGGCGCGAGACCCGCAGATTCCGGTGATCGCGATCTGCTTCGGCCTGATGGCTTTCCTCGGCGTTCTGCTCATGCTGCAGCCGGACTTTGGCTCGACCATGCTGTTTTCGGGCGCGTTCCTGGTGCTGATCCTGCTTTCGGGGATCGACGTGAAGCGCCTGGCCATGTTCTTCGGTGCCGGCATCCTGGGCCTTGTCCTGATGTATTTCACTTATGCCAACGGCCGCAACCGCATCGACAACTTCCTGTTCGGCGGCACCGCCTACGATCAGGTCGACCTTGCGCAGCGCACTCTGCTCAACGGCGGATGGACCGGCCTCGGGTTCTGGATGGGCACGCGCAAGCTGGCGCTGCCCGAAGCGCATACCGACTACATCTTCTCGGTGATCGGCGAGGAATTCGGGCTGATCGCCTGCATGGTGATCGTCGTGCTCTATCTGGCGATCCTGTTCCGGGTGATCATGCGTCTGGTGGACGAGGAAGACCTGTTCACTGTGCTCGCCGCTTCAGGCTTTGCTGCGCAGTTTGGCGGGCAGGCCTTCATCAACATCCTCGTCAACCTGCAGCTGTTTCCTTCAAAGGGCATGACCCTGCCGCTGATCAGCTATGGCGGTTCATCCACGGTTGCGATGTGTTTGTGCATGGGGCTGCTCCTGGCGATCACCCGCCGCAATCCGTTCATCCAGCGCGAGAAGTTTTCGCTGCGCGCCATTGGAGATATGCAATGACCCCGGTTTCCCGCCACTATGTGCTCGCCGCGGGCGGCACTGGCGGACACCTCATACCCGCTTTCGCGCTCGCCGCCGAACTGCATCAGCGGGGCCACCATGTCGCGCTCATCACCGACGAACGCGGCGCCGCGATCCCGGGCAAGCCGGAATACCTCACCTCGCACGTGCTGCCGCCGGGCCGCATCGCCGGGCTCAATCCGCTCGGCTGGCTCAAGGGCGCAAAGGGCGTGCTGCAGGGCCGCTCGATGGCGCTGCGCCTGTTCGAGACTTTCAAGCCTACCGCCGTCATCGGTTTCGGCGGCTATCCCGCGCTGCCGACCCTGCTGGCGGCAAGGGCGGCGAAGATCCCCACCGTGCTGCACGAGCAGAACGCGGTGCTGGGCCGTGTGAACCGCTATTTCGCGGGCAAGGTCGATGCGATCGCGACGGCCTTCGAACAGGTAGACCGGCTCGATCCGAAGCATGACGCCAAGATCACGCTGGTGGGCAATCCGGTGCGAGAAGAAGTGCTGGCGCTGCGCGATCAGGCTTTCCCCGAATTCACCGAGGACAGCCTGCTGCGCATTCTCGTGACCGGCGGCAGTCAGGGCGCGCGGGTGCTTTCCGAAGTGGTGCCCGATGGCCTGGCCATGCTGCCCCCGGCGCTGCGTTCGCGCCTGCAGGTGCTCCAGCAGTGCCGTCCGGAGGATATCGAGGCGGTGCGCGCGCGCTATGCCGGGCACGGCATTCCGGCGGAACTTGCGACCTATTTCGAGAACATGGCCGAACGCCTTGCCGGGGCGCACCTGTTCATCGGCCGCGCGGGTGCCTCGACCATTGCCGAACTGACGGCGGTTGGCCGCCCGGCGATCCTGATCCCGCTGCCGATCGCGACCGACGATCATCAGGCCGCCAACACGCGCGAGATCGTCGCTGCAGGCGGCGCGCGCGCGATCCGGCAGGACAGCTTCACCGGCGCCGTGCTGGCCAAGCAGATCCAGGCGATGGCGCAGCATCCCGAGACGCTCGCCAACGCTGCCCACGCGGCGTGGAATTGCGGCTATCCCAATGCCGCCAGCGATCTGGCCGATCTGGTCGAAAGCTTCGGCGCCAGCCCGATCATGGACGTCATTCGCATGGAAAAGACCGCGCCTGCCACCGGCGGTGAAGCGCTGGCGATGGAGCAGGCACAGTGAAGGGCGTCGGCACCGACATCGGGACGATCCACTTCGTCGGCATCGGCGGCATCGGCATGTCCGGCATTGCCGAGGTGATGCACAACCTGGGCTATTCGGTGCAGGGTTCCGACATCGCCGAAGGCTACGTGGTTGAAGGTCTGCGCGGGCGTGGGATCAAGGTCATGATCGGCCACGCCGCTGAAAACGTTGAGGGTGCGGCGGTCGTCGTCACGTCCACAGCGGTGAAACGTGACAACCCTGAAGTGGTCTATGCGCTGGAGCACCGCATCCCGGTGGTGCGCCGTGCGGAAATGCTCGCCGAGCTGATGCGGCTCAAGAACACCGTGGCGGTGGCCGGCACCCACGGCAAGACGACGACGACCTCGATGGTCGCCGCGCTGCTCGATGCGGGCGGGGTCGATCCCACCGTCATCAACGGCGGCATCATCAACGCCTATGGCTCCAACGCGCGCCTTGGCGAGAGCGACTGGATGGTGGTCGAGGCGGACGAGAGCGATGGCTCGTTCCTGCGGCTGGACGGCACGATCGCGGTCGTCACCAACATCGATCCCGAGCACCTCGATCACTATGGCTCGTTCGACCGGGTGAAGGAAGCCTTCGTCGAGTTCATCGAGAACGTGCCCTTCTATGGCGCGGCGATGCTGTGCATCGACCATCCCGAAGTGCAGGCGATCATCCCCAAGGTGCGCGATCGCCGCGTGGTGACTTACGGCTTTTCCGCGCAGGCCGACATTCGCGGCGAGAACGTGACGCCGATCCCCGGCGGCAACCGCTTCGACGTGGCGCTGCGCCAGCGTGACGGCACGTTCCGCCGGATCGAGGGCATCGAACTGCCGATGCCGGGCCGCCACAACGTGCAGAACGCGCTCGCCGCCGTCGGTGTCGCGGTCGAGATGGGCTGCAATGACGCCGTGATCCAGACCGGCTTCGGCAAGTTCGGCGGGGTCAAGCGCCGCTTCACCAAGGTCGGTGAAGTGGATGGCGTGTCCATCATCGACGACTACGGCCATCACCCGGTGGAAATCCGCGCCGTGCTCGCCGCCGCGCGCGAGGGCGTGAAGGGCCGCGTCATTGCCGTGGTCCAGCCGCACCGCTTCACCCGCCTGCGCGACCACATGGATGACTTCGCGGGTGCCTTCAACGATGCCGACATGGTCTATGCTGCGCCGGTCTATGCTGCCGGTGAACAGCCGATCGCAGGCATCGACAGCGATCACATGGTCGCGGGCATGAAGGCGCGCGGGCACCGCTCGGCGCAAGTCGTGGCCGGGCCGGACGCGCTGGCCGATGCGCTCACCGCAACGGCGCAGCCGGGCGACATGGTCGTGTGCCTTGGCGCCGGCGATATCACCAAGTGGGCCGCCGGGCTGGCCGATGCGATCAAGGCGCGGAGGGCGGTGTGAGCGGGCAGACTGCCCTTCCTAAGGTGTCGGGCAAACTCACGCCCAACGCCCCGCTGGCCCCGCTCGTCTGGTTCAAGTCGGGCGGCACGGCGGAATGGCTGTTCGAGCCCAAGGACCTTGCCGACCTGCAGCAGTTTCTGCGCGGTCTCGATCCCGCCGTGCCGGTCATGGCGCTGGGGCTGGGCTCCAACATGATCGTGCGCGACGGCGGCGTTCCCGGCGTCGTCGTGCGTCTGGGCAAGGCCTTCGCCAAAGTGACCAAGACCGCCGATCTCACGCTCGAATGCGGCGGCGGGGCCTCGGGCATTCTGGTGTCCTCCACCGCGCGCGACAACGGCATCGCCGGCGTCGAGTTCCTGCGCTCGATCCCCGGCACGGTGGGCGGCTTCGTGCGCATGAACGGCGGCGCCTATGGCGGCGAGGTGAAGGACATTCTCGTCGATTGCGGCGTGGTGCTGCGCTCGGGCGAACTGGTCACGCTGCAGAATGCCGACCTCGGCTATACCTACCGCCATTCCGAATTGCCCGAAGGCGCCATTGTGGTCGCCGCGCGCTTCAAGGGGCGTCCCGGTGAACCCGAAGCGATCCAGGCCGAGATGGACCGCATTTCCGCCAGCCGCGAAGCCAGCCAGCCGCTGCGGAGCAAGACGGGGGGCTCGACCTTCAAGAACCCCGATGGTCACAAAGCCTGGGAACTGGTCGACAAGGCTGGTTGCCGGGGCCTCCAGATGGGCGGGGCCCAGGTTTCGGAAAAGCACACCAACTTCCTCATCAACACCGGCGATGCCACCAGCAGCGATATCGAAGCGCTGGGCGAGGAAGTTCGCCGCCGGGTGAAGGACAACTCGGGCATTGAGCTTGAGTGGGAAATCCAGCGGGTAGGCATGTTTGCCGGAGCGCCAGATCAAGAACGAGTAGGTAAGACGAAGTGACTCTCCCCAAGCTCCACGTTGCAGTCCTCATGGGTGGCTGGTCGAACGAACGGCCGGTCTCGTTGATGAGCGGGGAAGGCGTGGCCAAGGCGCTGGAGAGCAAGGGCCATAAGGTCACGCGTATCGACATGGACCGCGATGTCGCGATCCGGCTCGCCGAGGTGAAGCCCGATGTCGTGTTCAACGCGCTTCACGGCGCGCCGGGCGAGGATGGCACGGTGCAGGGCATGATGGACCTGATGGGGCTCACCTACACGCACTCGGGCCTCGCCACGTCGGTGATCGCCATCGACAAGGAACTGACCAAGCAGGCGCTGGTGCCGCATGGCATTCCGATGCCGGGCGGGCGCGTGGTCAAGTCCGCGGAAATCTTTCAACGCGATCCGCTGCCGCGCCCTTACGTGCTGAAGCCGGTCAATGAAGGATCGTCCGTGGGCGTGGCCATCGTGACCGCCGAGGGCAACTACGGCAATCCGATCGCGCCGGACGTGAAGGGCCCCTGGCAGGAGTTCGAGGAACTGCTGGCCGAGCCCTATATCCGCGGCCGCGAACTCACCACTGCGGTGATCGGGGACCGGGCGCTGCTCGTCACCGAACTCAAGCCCAAGTCGGGCTTCTACGACTTCGATTCCAAGTACACCGATGGCCTGACCGAGCACGTCTGCCCGGCCCAGATCCCTGACGAGATCACGCAAGCCTGCAAGGATCTGGCGCTGCGCGCGCACCAGTTGCTGGGCTGCAAGGGCACCAGCCGCTCGGATTTCCGCTGGGATGATACGCAGGGCGTGGAAGGCCTGTTCCTGCTGGAAACCAACACCCAGCCGGGCATGACCCCGCTCAGCCTCGTGCCTGAACAGGCGAAGGCCTGCGGCATGGACTATCCCGATCTCGTCGAAGAGATCATTGCCGAAGCGCTGACTGACGCGGAGAAGCGGAAGGGGGCCAGATGAGCACCACGATCCGGCGCAAGGCGCCGACCGCACGCAAGGTCGCGGCCTCGCAGGGCAACAAGGCCAAAGTCCGTTCGGCGCGCGAGCAGACCGGGTCCGCGCTCGACATGGTCATGGGCTGGCTGCCGTTTTCCGAAGATCAGCTGCACCGGATCTTCCTGTTCGCGATCCTCGGCGGTGCGCTGGTGCTGGCCTGGGTGGTCGCCGTGATGGCAGGGCTGCCGGCGATGGCCAGCTATCAGATTTCGCAGATTGCCGCTGAATCCGGGTTCGAGGTCAAGCGCGTGGAAGTGCGCGGAGTGAAGCACCTGAATGAGCTGAAGGTTTACGAAAAGGCACTGGCCGAGCGGGACCGGGCGATGCCGCTGGTTGATCTGGAAAAGCTGCGGCAGGAACTGCTGGCCCTTTCGTGGGTGCAGGACGCGCGCGTTTCGCGCCAGCTTCCCGATACGCTGGTGATCGATATCGTCGAGCGCACACCGCATGCGGTGCTGCGCAAGGCGGACCGCTTCGTGCTGATCGATAACAGCGGGCACGAACTCGAAGTGATCAGCCGCAAGGATGCGCAGGGTAAGCTGATCGTGTCCGGTGAGGGCGCAGGCCAGCAGGTGGTCGAGCTTTCGCACCTGCTCGAGTCGGCGCCCGCGCTGAAGCCGCGCGTAGCCGAGGCAGAATGGATCGGCAACCGCCGCTGGAACCTGACCTTCCAGACCGGACAAGTGCTGGCCCTGCCCGAAGGCGATCAGGAATCCGCAGGCGCGCTGGTCACCTTTGCGCGGCTCGACGGCACCAACCGGCTGCTTGGCGGCAAGGTCACGGCTTTCGACATGCGCGCGAAGGATCGCATCTACATGCGCATTCCGGACGAGCAGGGCGAGGAACTCGCGCTCAAGGCCGGCGCGGTGCCGCACACGGCGCAGGCGGAGGCGGAATGAGGCAGGCTATGGGGAGCACATCATAATGGCAGGTCCGCGCATCACCCGCGTATTCGGCGCGGTCAACATCGGCTCGTTCCGCATTTCCGCGATCGTTGCCGGGATCAACGAGATGGGCGACATGGTCGTGCTCGGATCGGGCCACCGTGCCAGCCAGGGAATCAAGCGCGGCTATGTGACCGACATTGCCGCAGCGACTTATGCCGTGCGCGACGCCATCGACCGGGCCGAGAAGATGGCCGATACGGCCGTGCAGAAAGTCTGGATCGGCTGCTCCGGGGCAGGGCTGGCCAGCCGCATCGACCAGTTCGATGCCGAAATCGGCGGGCGCCGCATCGAGCAGGAAGACATCGACCAGCTGCTGATCTCCGCGCGTGAGGTGATCCGTCCCGACGGGCGCATGGTGCTTCATGCCCAGCCCGCGCAGTACCGGCTGGACGGGGCGCACGGCGTTTCCAATCCCAAGGGCCTTCATGCCGAGAGGCTGGGGGTGGATATTCATGTGATGCTGGCGGACGGCGCGCCGATCCGCAATCTCACCGAGGCGGTGCAGAGCGCGCACCTTGAGGTCGAGGCCGTCGTCGCCTCGCCGATCGCGGCGGGGCAGGCCTGTCTTTCGCCCGAAGAACGCGATCTTGGCGTGGCGCTGGTCGAGTTCGGCGCCGAAGTGACGAATGTGGCGGTCTATGGGCAGGGGATGCTCAAGGACATGGTGGCCATCCCGATGGGCTCGGCCGACATTACCGATGTCGTCGCTTCCGCCTTCGGCATCCGCCGCTTCCAGGCCGAACGGCTCAAGTGCGTCAATGGCTCGGCGATCACCAGCCCGCACGATCACCGCGAGATGATCCCGGTTTACGCGCCCGGCGAGGACGAGAGCGGTCCGCGTGCACGCCATGCGGACGAAAAGAACCGCATTCCGCGCGCCGAACTGATCGGCGTGATTACCGGCCAGCTTGGCGTCATCATGGAAGAGGTCAACAAGGCGCTCAAGATGATGCGTTTCCACGGCCAGCGCGGCCAGCAGGTGGTGTTCACCGGCGGCGGCGCGGAGCTGGTGGGGCTGGCCGACTATGCCCAGGCCGCCATCGGCAAGCCGGTGCGGATCGGCCGGGTGCCGCATTTGGCGGGACTGGCCGAGGCGCACGTGAAGCCGGGCTTCTCGACACTGGCGGGGCTGGTGCTGTATGCTGCGGCCGATCCCGTCGATATCCGCACTATGGGCCGCCGTACGCAGCGGACCGTTAAGATGGGCGGGCTGGGAATGGCGTCGCGTGTCTATCACGCGCTCAAGGAATATTTCTGACCGTGGCGGGCCGCGCGCAGGGCGGTGCG
Source organism: Novosphingobium sp. (assembly GCA_041912655.1). Classification (GTDB taxonomy): domain Bacteria; phylum Pseudomonadota; class Alphaproteobacteria; order Sphingomonadales; family Sphingomonadaceae; genus Novosphingobium. Next base: position 19,189 of record JAYRMP010000052.1, read on the forward strand.
GCCAGTTGTGCCGCAGAGCGGCCGGCATGCGGTGAAAATCCCCTGAACCGGCGGTTTTCGCTGTGGACAAAGGTTTACGATGCTTTGCTTCGGTGAGTCGAAGCGTGCAATCACACTAGTCAAAGTATTTTCTTCGCGCGCGGGAGTGCCAGGAGAGCGAAATGAGCATTAATATCGGACCGCCGGCTATCGATGAACTGCGTCCCCGGATTGTCGTGATCGGCGTGGGTGGCGCTGGCGGCAATGCGATCGCCAACATGATCGAGGCCCAGATCGAAGGTGTCGACTTCGTCGTCGCCAATACCGACGCGCAGGCGCTCAACAACTCGATCGCCGAAACGCGCGTTCAGCTCGGGCCTGATATCACGCAGGGTCTCGGTGCCGGTTCGCGCCCCGAAGTCGGCCGCGCTGCCGCTGAAGAGACGCTCGAAGAGATCGACCGCCTGCTGGACGGCGTGCACATGGTGTTCATCGCCGCCGGCATGGGCGGCGGCACCGGCACCGGCGCTGCGCCGATCATCGCTGAAGCCGCGCGCGCCAAGGGCGTGCTGACGGTCGGCGTCGTGACCAAGCCGTTCCTGTTCGAAGGCACGCGCCGCATGCGTTCGGCGGACTCGGGTATCGAGGAGCTGCAGAAGCACGTCGATACGCTGATCGTCATCCCGAACCAGAACCTGTTCCTGGTCGCCAAGGCGGAAACCACCTTCAAGGAGGCTTTCCAGCTTGCGGACGAAGTGCTGCAGCAGGGCGTGCGCTCGATCACCGACCTCATGGTGATGCCTGGCCTCATCAACCTCGACTTCGCCGACGTGCGCTCGGTCATGGGCGAGATGGGCAAGGCGATGATGGGCACGGGCGAGGGTGAAGGCCCGAACCGTGCGCTGGAAGCCGCCGAACGCGCCATCGCCAACCCGCTGCTCGACGGCGTGTCGATGCAGGGTGCCAAGGGCGTAATCATCTCGATCATCGGCGGCGACGACATGAAGCTGCTCGAAGTCGACGAAGCTGCGAACCACATTCGTGAGCTGGTCGATAACGATGCCAACATCATCTGGGGTTCGGCCTTCAATCCGGACCTGCAGGGCAAGATCCGCGTGTCGGTCGTTGCCACCGGCATCGAACAGACTGCCGAAATGGCCGAAGAGGCGGCGCGTCCGCTGAATCTCGGTGCTTCGCGCGGTCCGGTTCGTCCAGCGGTGCAGGCCCCTGCGCCGCAGCCTGTGGCCGAAACGCCTTCGGCGCCGCAGCCCGCTTCCTACAGTGAGCCGGTTGCTGCCGCAGCTCCGGTGCCCGAGCCCTACGAACCGTCAGTCGAGCTGGAACTCGGCGCCGGTGACGAAATCGAAGGTGCAGAAGAGGCCGGCGAAACCGGCGCAGGCGGCTATGCCAGCCTGTCGGGTCTGGGTGGATCGCGCAGCGAGCCGCTCGATCTCGGTGCTGCCCAGGAAGCCGCGCCTGCGCCTTTCGCGCCCCCGCCGGGCCGTCAGGACGAACTGCTGCTCGATGGCGGGCAGGCCGTTCCGGCAAGCCCGCCTCCGGTTCAGGAAGATCTGTCGCAGCGGCCGCGTCCGGCTGCCGCCGGCAGCACCCTGTTCGAACGCATGACCAGTCTTTCCCGTCCCCGTCCGGTTGCCAGCGAAGAACCGCCGGTTGATGATGAAGACGAGAACGGTTCGATCAGCATTCCGCGTTTCCTGGGCCGGCAGAACAACCAGTAACCGGCTGAACCGGCGCGGCGGATTGCACCGCAGGGGGAACGAGCCGTTCCCCCGCACGCGCCGTGTTCGTCCGGCGTTCATCGGGCGTTTCGCATAGAGCCCGTGCAGCCGTGCACAGGCTGCTGTCTGGCAAGGATGTTCGTATCTTGCGGGTCGAAGTGGTTTTCCGGTTACTGGCAGGCGCGGCCTTCGGGGCGGCCGTCTGGTCTGCTGGCGCATCTGCGCAAAGCGCGCCGGTGGTGTCGCAGCCGGTCGTGCAGGCACTGCCCAATCCGAACACCGAACGGCTCAGCAATGCGCTCACCCGGCTAGGGCGCAATCCGCGCGATGCCGGTGCGCTTGTCGATGCAGGCGATGCCGCGCGCAGCCTGGGCGATCTGGATGCCGCTGCCGGGTTCTACCGCCGCGCGGACGGGATTGTACCGAACAATCCGCAGGTGAAGGCCGGGCTGGCGCGCACTCTGGTTCTGACCGGGGACCCGGTGGCCGCAATTCCCTATTTCGATGCTGCGGAAAAGGCCGGGGCCGCTCCGTCCCAGATCGCGGACGATCGCGGAC
>JAYRMP010000053.1:0-20992 GCA_041912655.1 Novosphingobium sp.
TGGGCGCACAGGTCGTTGTGCGGACTGGCACGGGATGTGATCGGCGATGACACACAAGGCCTACGGGCTGATCGAAGCGGGCGGGACGAAGTTCGTGCTGGGTATCGCGAATGGTCCCGATGCTGTGCTGGAAACCACGCGCATTCCCACGGCAGAGCCGGAAGCCACGATTGCGGGCATGCTCTCGTGGTTCGCTGAGCGCGGTCCGCTCGATGCGATCGGCCTCGCCAGTTTCGGCCCGATCGAACTGGACCCTGCTTCGCCTGAATGGGGCCATATTCTGGAAACGCCCAAGCCGGGCTGGAGCGGTACGGATCTCGCAGGACCATTGGCGCGGGCGTTTGGGTGTCCGGTGAGTGCCGATACCGACGTCAACGCGGCCGCACTCGCCGAAAGCATATGGGGTGCGGGGCGGGGGCAGCGCTGCACGGTCTATCTGACGGTGGGAACCGGCATCGGTGGGGGCGCGGTAATCGAGGGGCAGACGCTGCGAGGTCTTTCCCATCCGGAAATGGGTCATATCCGTGTGCCGCACCACCCGACAGATGATGGTTTCGGAGGAGTTTGCCCGTTTCACGGCGATTGTCTTGAAGGCATGGCGTCGGGCCCGGCGGTCATCGCGCGCTATGGCTGCTCGCTTTCGGACTTGCCCGATGGGCATCCGGGACACGCGATCATTGCATGGTATCTCGCGCAGGCAGCGGTGACGGTGCAGGCGATGCTCGAACCCGGGCGCATCATTTTTGGCGGCGGGGTAATGAACACGCCGGGTCTTCTCGAACTGGTCCAAAGCGATGCGGAAAGGCTCGGCGGCGGCTATTTCCGGGGCCGCCCGTCCGAAGTGATCGTGCGCCCCGGGCTGGGCGAGCGTTCCGGGCTGCTTGGAGCACTGGCCCTGGCGGCAGGCGCCGCAGAGAAAGAGCCCGGTCCTTGATGGACCGGGCTCTCTGGATTTCAGCCGTGGACGATGCTGTGCAACGTGGCGGGGACTGACGGGTCCTCGATCGTGGCGGGCGTTTCGTACTGGTCGCCATTGACGATCTTGCGCAGCAGGTTGCGCAGGATCTTGCCAGAGCGGGTCTTGGGCAGTTGCGGCACGGGGTAGACGGTCTTCAGTGCCGCGACCGGGCCCAATTCATCGCGCACCGCGGCGATGACACGCTTCACTAGCGCCTCGTCCGCTTCCGCGCCTGCGCGGGCGACCACGAAGGCGACCGGGATCATGCCCTTGATCGCATCGTCCGCACCGATCACGGCGCATTCCGCGACGGCGTCTTCTTGCGCGACGATCTGTTCCATCTGGCCGGTCGAGAGGCGGTGCCCGGCGACGTTGATGATGTCGTCGGTGCGGCCCATGATGTTGAGGAAGCCTTCGGCATCGAAGTGTCCGGCATCGCCCGTTTCGTAGTAGCCGGGGAAGCCCTCGAAGTTCTTGGCATACCCTTGCGGGTTGTTCCACAGCGTGCGGAATGCGCCGGGTGGCAGCGGGGCCTTGATTGCAACCGACCCGCTCTGGCCGTCGGGCACTGGCTTGCCGTCGTCGCCCAGGATCGCGAACGCATAACCCGGCACCGGGAAGCCGGCGCTGCCCCGCTTGCGGCGCAGGTCACCCAGCGCGACGCAGCTCGCAATGGCGGGCCAGCCGAGTTCGGTCTGCCACCAGTGGTCGATCACCGGCAGGCCGGATTTTTCCTCGAGCCAGGCAATCGTATCGGGATCGGCGCGCTCGCCAGCCAGAAAGATCGCCTGGCACGGCCCTGTGCCGATCTCGGCAAGGAACGTGGCGTCCGGGTCTTCCTTGCGCACTGCGCGGATGGCGGTGGGGGCGGTGAAGAACGCCTTCACCCCGTGACGGTCGATCGTGCGCCAGAAGGTGCCAGGGTCGGGCGTGCCAACCGGCTTGCCTTCAAACAACACCGTGGTCGCGCCGACCAGCAGCGGGGCGTAGACGATATAGCTGTGTCCCACCACCCAGCCCACGTCGGAGGCGGCCCAGAACACGTCTCCGGCGCCGATGCCGTAGATGTTGGCCATCGACCAGGTCAGCGCGGTGGCGTGGCCGCCATTGTCACGCACGACGCCCTTGGGCGTGCCGGTCGTGCCAGAGGTGTAGAGGATGTAGAGCGGATCGTTCGCCGCCACCGGCACGCAGGCAGGAACCGGCTCTTGCGAGGTGCTTTCGCGCAAGGCCATCCAATCGACGTCGCGCGGGGCGGTGAGATCCGCCGCCACCTGTTCGCGCTGGAACAGGACGACGTGATCGACCGTGTGCGTCGCCAGTTTCAGCGCTTCATCGACCATCGGCTTGTAAGCGATCGTGCGCTTGCCCTCGATGCCGCACGATGCGGTGATCAGCACCTTGGGAGCCGCATCGTCGATTCGCTTGGCGAGTTCGAGCGGTGCGAAGCCGCCGAACACCACTGAATGGATCGCCCCAAGCCTTGCGCAGGCCAGCATTGCGAAGACCGTCGGCGGGATCATCGGCATGTAGATGACAACGCGGTCGCCCTTGCCGACGCCCAGGGAAGCCAGCATGGCTGCCGTGCGGCGGACTTCGTCGAGCAGGTCTGCATACGTGAACGTCTGGATCGTACCGGTCACCGGGCTGTCATAGATCAGCGCAGCCGCATCGCCGCGCCCGGCGGCGACGTGGCGGTCCACGGCGTTGTGGCAGGTGTTGAGCTGCCCGCCGGGAAACCACCCGTCCGCATCGCTCCAGCCCGATGCGGGTGCCTCAACCCAGTCCACGGCCTTGGCTGCTTCCAGCCAGAACCCCTGGGGATCGTCGATGCTGGCCTGCCAGGCGGCTTTGTAGGCGTCACTCATGCCGGTCTCCGTAATGCGTCTTGCTTAGCGCAGGGTCTTGGAAAGCACGACCAGCGTCGGTTCGTCGTCGAACGGTTCGGGAGTAAAACCCTTTTCGCGTTCGAGTTCGATGGCGGCATGGTTGTCGCGGCTTTCGATGGAGATGACGCGGCGCACACCGCGCTCCCGGGCTTCGCCGGCCAGGAAATCGAGCATGGCCCAGCCTACGCCCTTGCCCTTGTAGTCGCTGCGGATCGAAATGGCCATTTCACCGGTGTCCAGGGCGGCATCGCAGGCGAGCAGGGCCGATGCCACGAGTTCGCTGGTCTCCGCATCGAAAGCGAGGAAGCTTTCTGACTGGAAGTGATCGGCATGCAGCAATGGTTCGAGCTGCTCGTGGCTCACGTGCTCGCTAGCGGCGAGAAAGCGGAACCGCCGGTCATCGTCGCTGACGGCGTCGAAGAAGGCGCCCAAAATGGCTTCGTCGCCCTCGGTTGCGGGGCGAACGGAAAGGCTGATGCCGGTGCGCGTGGTGAGCTTCGATGTCTTGGTCATGATGACTCCGTCTGCTGGACCAAAAAAGGTGCGCCGCGCCTTGATCGGGAGCAAACCCGTTCAGGACGCGGCGCGGAATGACACTCAGTCGTCGATATTGCGTCTGAATGTCTCGGGGAGGAAGAGAAGGCCGATGACGACCGTGGCAGCGGCGACGACGATCGGATACCAAAGACCGTAGTAGATATCCCCGGTTGCCGCGACCATGGCGAAGGCCGTGGTGGGCAGGAAGCCGCCGAACCAGCCGTTACCCAGGTGATAGGGCAGCGACATCGAGGTGTAGCGGATATTGGTCGGGAACAGTTCCACCAGCATCGCGGCGATCGGGCCATAGACCATGGTCACCAGGATCACGAGATAGAACAGAACCGCGACGACCGTGACCGTGTCCATCTGGTCTGGATCAGCCTTGGCCGGATAGCCAGCCTCGGTTAGCGCAGCCTTGATGCTGTCCTGATAGGCGGTGATCGCGGCAGTACGTTCTTCACCCGTCACTTCTGCCGGGTTCGGCGCGGTCAGCGTCTTGCCGCCGATCGCCACCGTGGCGACGGTACCTGCCGGAGCGGTCGTGTTGGTATAGTTGATGCCGTTCTTGGCGAGGAAGGCCTTGGCGATGTCGCAGCTCGAGGAGTCGAACTTGTTCTTGCCGATCGGGTCGAACTGGAACGAACATTCCGCGTCATTGGCGGTCACCATCACCGGTGCGCTCTTCGATGCCTGGGCGAGCGCCGGGTTGGCGGCTTCGGACAGGGCATGGAATGCCGGGAAGTAGGTGACAGCAGCAAGGGCACAGCCGCCCAGGATCAGGTACTTGCGGCCGATTTTGTCAGAGAGCCAGCCGAAGAACACGAAGAACGGCGTGCCCAGGGCCAATGCGATGGCAATCAGGTAGTTCGTCGTCGCACCGTCCACCTTCAGGATCTTTTCCAGGTAGAACATCGCGTAGAACTGGCCGGTGTACCAGACCACCGCTTGCCCGGCGACGGCACCGAACAGGGCGATCAGCACGAACTTGAGGTTGCCCCACTTGCCGAAGGAATCCTTGATCGGAGACTTCGAGGTGGTGCCTTCGTCCTTCATCTTCTGGTAGACCGGGCTCTCGTTGAGCTGCATGCGGATCCACATCGAAACCGCCAGCAGCACGGCCGACAGCAGGAACGGCACGCGCCAGCCCCAGCCGGCGAAGGTGTCCTCGCCCATGCCGGTCCGCACACCCAGCACGATCAGCAGCGCGGCGAAGAGGCCGAAGGTCGCAGTGATCTGGATGAAGCTGGTGTAGAGGCCGCGCCGGTTGTTGGGCGCGTGTTCGGCGACGTAAGTGGCTGCGCCGCCATATTCACCGCCCAGCGCCAGGCCCTGCAGAATGCGAAGCGCAACGAGAATGATGGGAGAGGCAATGCCGATCGTGTCATAACCGGGCAGCAGGCCAACCGCGAAAGTCGAAAGACCCATCAGCCCCATGGTGACGAGGAAGGTGTACTTGCGGCCGACAAGGTCGCCGACCCGGCCGAACACGAGTGCGCCGAACGGGCGTACAGCGAAGCCCGCCGCAAACGCACCGAGCGCGAGGATGAACCCGGTCGTCTCGTTCACGCCCGCGAAGAAGACTTTCGAGATAAAGGTGGCCAGCAGGCCGTAGAGGTAGAAGTCGTACCATTCGAATACAGTGCCGAGCGACGACGCGGTGATGACGAGCTTCTCGTCGTGCGTCGCCTTGTGGTGCTTCGGCAAGGCGTCATAAGTCGTAGCCATTGCTCACTCTCCCAAGTGGGGCCGGCACTGTCGTTGCAGGACCGGGTTTGTCATCGTCAGAAGCTGTACTTCGCGGCGAATTCGATGCGGTCGAGTGCGCCATCGGCGCCGCTGACCAGTTCCCGCTCGCCGTGCCGGTATTCGAGACCGAGGTCGATGTTCTTGACCGGCGAGTAGAAGATGTTGGCGGCCGCGCTCCACGCCTGCTTGTTGTAGGCGGCGATAGCGGCTGCGGTAAGGCTGTCGGCGTAATTGACACGCTGGTAGCTGCCCATCACGTTGATGCGCCACTGCGGGGCGATGGCGATCCGCGCTGCAGCCAGCGCGGCGATCACGTTCACGTTTTCCAGCTTGTTGGCGGCCGGATCGTAGACCGCGTCGGGAGCGAAGTTGAGGCCGATGTAACGGCTGGCGTTGTGGCCGTACGTGACCAAAGCGCGCACGTCGCTCGTCTTCTTTTCGTTAAGCCACAGCTTGCCGCCGGCGCTGACGCCCCAGCCGAACGTGCTGTCGCCCACACCGGATGCATCGACGCGGACCTGGCGGGTGAGCAATGCGAGCGATGCTTCCCCGGCCTTGCCGCTGTAGGCGAGGCGGGCGGTAAAATCGGGCATGCGGTCGTCGCCGTTCTCGGTCAGCGCCGGGGAACCCGCCGTGGCGGTGCCCGATTCCGGTTCCTCGATCGCTGCGTGCAGGGTCATACCCTCGCCGAGCGGCGCACTGTAGCGGATCTGCGGCTGGCGGACGAAGACCGTGCCTTCGGTTGCGCCAACGAAGTCAGTGCTTTCGGGCAGGGCGCCGGTGTACTGGAAGGTCGACCAGTCCTGACCGATGGTCACGCGGCCCACCTGCATCCACGCGCGGCGCAGGGCAAGGTTATAGCCGTTGGTGGTGCGTTGCGAGCCCTGGGTGCCTGGCGACGTCTGAAAGTCGACTTCGACGAGACCTTTTACGGTGTGGCCTGCCACTGCCGTATCGAGGTTGAGCCAGAAACGCGATTGCTTGGCGGTGAAATCCTCGACCTTCTGGGCCTTGGCAGTGCCGGTGGGGATCGTCTGCGGCAGGTAGAAATCGCGGCCCAATGAATTGGTGGCCACTTCGCCGTCGCTGAAGCGGCTCGCGGAGGCGACCATCTTGATATAGCCGCCGAGCTTGACCGTGGTGTTGCCGGATTTGAAGCCATCTGCCTGCGGCTTGCTTTCCACGGCGGCGACTTTTGCAGCCGCTTCCTCGCTCTTCGCGTTGGCAGCGGCTATGGCAGTCTGGGCCTGTTCGGCACTGGCGGCCTGTTCCTGGCGCGCGGCGGCCAGATCGGCGCGCATCTGCTGCATTTCGGCTTCGAGCCTTTCAAGCCGTGCTTCGAGTTGTGCTTCGCGGCTGGTCGCGGCGAGAGCGCCCTTCGGCGCGATCAGGCTGCTGGCAGCCAGCAGTGCGCAGATCATGGCCTTGTTGGTGTGTTTCATCATCCACTCCTTCCCGTATCCGGCTGCCGCCTAGTGTGCTGGGGCAGTCCGAGGACTTGATACCATTGGCCCTGTGAGCGGAGGACGGCCATCTGGACCATAGTGGCGGGGTTACGACCAATGTCTAATGCCGCAGGCGCGCTTGCCTTGTGTTAAGGACGCTTGCAAAGCCGGGGCCGCCGGCGTGAATTACCGGAGAGGAGATTTAGGAATGTCAGAGGCGATATATCCGGTGCCGGGACCGTGGGCCGAGGATGCGCTGATCGACAATGATCGCTATCTTGAGATGCACGCGCGCTCCGTGTCGGATCCGGAAGGGTTCTGGCGCGGGGAAGCGCAGCGGATCGACTGGATGAGGCCGTTCAGCGTGGTCAAGCAGACCAGCTTTCATGAGGCGGATTTCGGGATCTCGTGGTTTTCCGACGGCACGCTGAACCTTTCGGCCAATTGTCTCGACCGGCATCTGGCGGAGCGGGGTGATACGGTCGCGATCCTGTGGGAGCCTGACGATCCGGCCAATCCGGAACGCCGCATCACCTACCGCGAGCTGCACGAGGCTGTCTGCCGCCTGGCGAACCTGCTGAAGGCGCGCGGGGTGAAGAAGGGCGAGCGCGTGACGCTCTACCTGCCGATGGTGCCCGAGGCGGCAGTGGCGATGCTGGCCTGCGCGCGGATCGGCGCGATTCACTCGATCGTCTTCGCCGGCTTCTCTCCCGACGCGCTGGCAGGCCGCATCACCGACTGCGACAGCCGCGTGGTGCTTACTGCCGATGAAGGCCTGCGCGGCGGCAAGCGGGTTCCGCTCAAAGCCAATGTCGATGCGGCGCTGAAGGACTGCCCCGGCGTCGATACGGTGATCGTGCTGGCCCACACCGGCGCGGGCGTGCCGATGGTGGATGGCCGCGACGTCGACTGGGCGGACGCAGTGGCGCAGCAGAGCGCCGAATGCGCGCCCGAGGAAATGGCCGCCGAAGATCCGCTGTTCATCCTCTACACCTCGGGCTCCACCGGCAAGCCCAAGGGCGTGCTGCACACCACCGGCGGCTATGCGGTCTGGGCCGCGATGACGCACGAATACGTGTTCGATTACCGTCCGGGCCAGATCTACTGGTGCGCGGCCGACATCGGCTGGGTCACCGGGCACAGCTATGTCGTCTACGGCCCGCTGATGAACGGCGGCACCACGGTGATGTTCGAGGGCGTGCCCAACTTCCCCGATGCCAGCCGGTTCTGGCAGGTGGTCGACAAGTTCCAGGTCGAGATCTTCTACGGCGCCCCCACGGCGCTTCGCGCGCTGATGCGCGAGGGCGACGAGTGGGTGAAGAAGACGAGCCGCCAGTCGCTGCGCCTCCTGGGTTCGGTGGGCGAGCCGATCAATCCGGAAGCCTGGGAATGGTATCACAAGGTGGTGGGCGAGGGGCGCTGCCCGATCGTCGACACCTGGTGGCAGACCGAGACCGGCGGCGTGATGATCACCCCGCTGCCCGGCGCCACGGCGCTCAAGCCCGGCTCGGCGACGCGCCCGATGTTCGGCGTGCAGCCCAAACTGCTCGACAACGACGGCACCGAGATCGAGGGAGCGGGCGACGGCTGCCTCGTCATCGCCGACTCATGGCCGGGCCAGATGCGCACGGTGTGGGGCGATCACGAGCGCTTCTTCCAGACCTACTTCACCACCTTCAAGGGATACTACTTCACCGGCGATGGCTGCCGCCGCGATGAGGACGGCTACTACTGGATCACCGGGCGCATCGACGACGTGATCAACGTCTCGGGCCACCGCATGGGCACCGCCGAGATCGAGAGCGCACTGGTCGCTCATACCAAGGTGGCCGAGGCCGCGGTGGTGGGCATGCCGCACGAGATCAAGGGACAGGGCATCTACGCCTTCGTCACCTGCAATGCCGAAGTCGAACCCGACGAGGCGTTGCGCAAGGAACTGGTCGCCTGGGTCCGCCACGAGATCGGGCCGATCGCCACGCCCGACGTGATCCAGTTCGCCCCGGGCCTGCCCAAGACCCGTTCCGGCAAGATCATGCGCCGCATCCTGCGCAAGATCGGCGAGAACGACTTCTCCAACCTCGGCGACACCTCAACCCTTGCGGATCCTTCCGTCGTCGATAACCTCATCGCTAACAGGCCGCAGCCGGCCCACGCGTGATGAGAGCCGCTTGACCGATACGATTCTGATCGCCGACGATCACCCGCTGTTTCGCCAGGCGCTTGTCCTGGCGGTGCAGCGGGTGCTGCCAACGGCGAATATCCGCGAAGCGGGAACGCTTTCAGCGGCGGCCCATGCTGCGGTGGACGAGGACGAACTGCGGCTGATCCTGCTCGACCTGAAGATGCCGGGCGCCGTGGGTTATTCCGGGATCGCATTGCTTCATGCGGAGCGCCCCACGGTGCCGATTCTCGTTGTATCGAGCGCGGATGGCGCCAGCGCGGCGGAGGAAGCGCGCGCTTTCGGAGCGATAGGCTTCCTGCGCAAGGACAGTGACTTGTCGGTGATCGAAACCGCTATCCGCGATGCGCTGGGCGGAAAGGCCGCGGCGCCGGCGAACTGCCGCGAAGAGCAAATCGACACGATCCGGCGCGATGTCGCCAATCTTACGCCGACGCAGCTCAAGGTGCTGCTCGCGGTGATCGAGGGCCAGCTCAACAAGCAGATCGCCCATTCGCTGGGTATCAGCGAGGCGACAGTGAAGGCGCACATGACCGCGATCATGCGCAAGCTGGACGTTTCGAACCGCACGCAGGCGGCGCTCGTCGCCCGTTCGCTAGGGCTGGACCTGCGCCACTGACAGACTGGCGAGGAAGGTTTCGATTGCCGTCGCCGAAACCGGCTTGCCCAGTACCGTGACGCCAATCGTGGAGGCCTTTTCGCGCAGTTCGGGGCCGGCCTCTGCGCTGATGATCACCGCGGGCAGGGCCGGGGCTTCCTCGCGCATGGCGGCAATCAGGCTGATCCCGTCCTCACCGCCGTCAAGCCGGTAATCGGCCAGAACCGCGTCCACGCGGCGGCTGTAGGGCAGGGCGCCGGCGATCGTCGATACGCCGTAAGCACGGTGGCCAAGCCGTTCGAGCAGGGCGATGCTGGCTTCGACAATCAGCGGATCGTTGTCGACGACCAGGATATCCAGGGGCACGTGGGCGGCCATGGCGGCAGCGGCAGGCACTTGCGGGGCCTGATCGGGCAAGGCGGAAGTGCCTGGCAGCCAGAAGCTGAACCGGCTGCCCCGGCCCGGCGTCGAGCGCACCGTGATCCGGCCGCCCAGCAGGCGCGCGATGCGGGTGGAGAGGGCAAGGCCCAGCCCGAGACCTTCTGCTTCCACCGTGCCAAGGCGCGTGAATTCGCCGAAGACCGTATCGATCTGGCTGGCCTCGATGCCCACTCCCGTATCGAACACATCGATGCGCCAGCCGCTGCGCCGCCGCCGCACGCCCACCAGCACGCCGCCCTTTTCGCAATAGCGCACCGCATTGGCGAGGTAGTTCTGGACGATCGAGCGCAACAGGCCGGGATCGGTATAGACGTGGCCCGTCAGCGGCCCCACCCGCAGGTCCAGCCCCTTGCGTTCCGCCATCGGCCGGAAGCTTTCGACGAGGTCCGACAGGAACGGCTCCAGCGCCAGTACTTCCGGGCGGGCCTGTACACCGCCGGAATCGAGCTTGCTGATGTCGAGCAGCGCGCGCAGCAGGTCTTCGGCCGCCGAAATCGCATTCTGCACGCGCTCGACCAGCGGCAGCGTTTCCGCGGCGACGTCGCGTTCGATGGCGGCGGTGAACAGCCGCGCGGCGTGGAGCGGCTGCAGCAGGTCGTGGCTGGCAGCGGCGAGGAAGCGGGTCTTCTCGCGGTCCGCTTCGGCCAGCCGCCGGTTGGCCTCGCTAAGTTCGAGCGTGCGTTCGGCCACCCGCTGTTCCAGCGTTTCGAGCGTGCGGCGCAGTTCCTCGCGGACGTGGGCATCCTCGGTGATGTCGGTGAAGCTGGTCACATAGCCGCCCCCGGGCATCGGGCCGCCGACGGTCTTGATCACGCGCCCGTCGGGATGCTTGCGTTCGAAGCTGTGGTCGAGTCCCCGGCGGAAGTGGTTGAGCCGCTTTTCGACGTGGAATTCGGGATCGCCGCTGCCGAAGTCGCCGCGCAGCGCGTTGTGTCGCAGCAGGTCGGCGATCGGCGCGCCGACGCGCAGCATGCCCGGCGGGTAGTGGAACAGCGCCTCGTAGCGGGTGTTCCAGGCCATGACGTTCAGCTCCGCATCGATGACGCTGATGCCGGCGTCGAGGTTCTCGAAGGTGGCGGACAGCAACTGGCGCGAAAAGCGCAGGCTGCGCCCGCCTTCATCGAGCAGGCGGGCCACTTCCGGCAGCCGCATCGTTCCGCCTTCGAGCGCGGAGTTGATCAGCGCGCGGGCGGAGGACACGCCGACCACGGTCGCGATCAGGCTTTCCGCCCGCTTGGCCGTAACGCGGTCAAGCGGCATGCCTTCGTGCGCATCGGGGAATTCCTCGTGCGCGCGTTCCTCGCCGACGAAGCTGGCGGTCAGCGCCACCAGATCGGCCAGATCGGTCACCCGGTGCTGGCCGCGCCCGAACCGGGGCAGGGCGGGGGCCTTCAACCCCCGCGCGGCGATAAGGGCATAGACCGCGACATTGGAGCCCAGGCTCCAGAACACGCCGTGGACCAGCGGCGTCGCCTTGCCGATGCCGAACAGTTGCAGCGGGTCGAGCGGGGTATCGGCGAGCAGCGCCAGCCAGTGCGGCGGCAGGATCGGCGGCAGCGCCAGCGTGTAGAGCCAGAACGCCAGCCCCGTTGCCAGACTGGCGCGCGCGGCGATCGTGTCGCAGCCGCTGCGGTAGGTGGCCATCAGCAGGTGCGGGGTGAACTGCGCCATCGCCCCGAAAGCGATCAGCCCGATCGAGGCCAGCGAGTTTTCCGAGGACACCAGCAGCGCCCAGACCAGCGCCATGGCCATGATCGCGAAGATCGCCGCCTGCCGCACGCGCACCATGCGGCGGCCCATCTGCCCCGATTCCCACGCCAGCCCGCCCTTCATCACCGAGGGGAAGACGAGGTCGTTCGAGACCATGGTGGCCAGCGCCGTGGCATCGACGATCGCCATCGAGGCCGCCGCGCTCACCCCGCCCAGCAACGCCATGGCCAGCACGAAGCCGTGCCCCGCGCTTCCCGGCAGCTGCAGCACATAGCGGTCCGGCGCGATCGCGGCGGGCAGCAGTGCGCTTCCGGCGAGCGCGATGGGCAGCACCAGCACCGCCATCAGCCCGACATAGGCGGCCAGCCCGAAGCGCGCCCGCACGAAGTCGCCCGGCTCGCGCGCTTCGACCAGCCCCATGTAGAACTGCCGGGGCAGGGCAATGATCGCCATGGCCGAGATCAGCGTGATCACGGCGAAATCCAGTGAGAGGTGCGCCGGGCTGAACTGTTCGCCCACCATGGCCAGCCCGCGCGCGATCTTGTGCGGCTCGGCGTCGAGCAGCAGCATTGCGGCCAGCACCGCGACGGCGCCGAGCGCCAGCAGCTTGAATAGCGCATCGAGACCGATCGCATAGACCAGCCCTTCGGCGCGCCCGGCCAGTTCGTAGCGGCGGGCGCCGAACAGCACCGCGAACAGCGCCAGCAGCAGCGCGGCGGCAATCATCACCGGCCCGGTAACGGCCCCGGTGACCGGCTGCCCCGAGACGATCGACAGGGCGCTGCCGATCGAGCGCAGCTGCAGGGCGATATAGGGGATCGAGCCGAGCAGCGCCGTCACCGTCACCAGCCGGGCAACGATCACGTCATGGCCGAAGCGGGCGGCGATGAAGTCCGATACGGTGGCGGCCTTTTCCGCGGCGACGGCCTGCGTCAGCCGGGCCAGAAAGCGCGGCGCGGCCAGCAGCACGAGGATCGGCGCGGCATAGATCGGCAGGTAGTTCCACCCCTCGCGCGCGGCGGTGCCGACGGCGCCGTAGAACGTCCAGCTGGAGCAATAGACGCCCAGCGCCAGCGTATAGGCCCAGCGCCGCAGCAGGGGATGATGCGCGAAAGCCTTGCGCCGGCTCTCGACCGTGGCGGCGATGGCGAAGAGGATCACCATCAGCGCCAGTGTCAGGATTGTCGATGAATATAACGGCATCCCGCGCGCCAAAAGCCTCCCCGCACGGACCTAGCAGCCCGGCAGCGGCGCGCAACCGTTGATCGCCCTTAGGGTTCGCAATGACGAAGGGGTTTAGTTGATAAAGTACATGCGCGCCGCAGGGTATTGTCCTGCAGGCGCCTGCCTTGCGTGACCGACGATGGGAAAGAGCCGGTGCGAACATAACAGACGGCGGGGATGTAGGAAAATGGGGGGCTTTGGGTGCATCTGCCCGGAGCTGTCGTCAGAGCTTTCCAATCAATGCCAGCGTCCGCGACAGGCATCGTTGCAGGACCAGTTCCGGATCGTCCGAGGCAGACCGGATTGGAATCTCAAGACCTATCGGCACCGTAGGCGGCACCACAGCGAGAAAGTCCCGCAGCGGGAGGTCACCGTCGCCGGGGCATCGCCGCTCGAACAAGGCTTCCTCCATATAGTTCTCGATCAAGGCGGGCATCGGCACGTCGCAGAGTTGGACGTGGCCGGTGGCCTCCGGCGGAACGGATGCGAGATCCTGCACAGTCCCGCCGCGCCGGAAGAAGTGCATGGCGTCGATCAATAGCTTGAAATTGGGATGGCTTACGTCGCGCCATGTCGCGCAAGCCGTCCCGAAGTTGCGCATTACGCCCGCGCCGGCTTCGGTAGTGACGAGCAGGCCCCGCATGGCGGCCATTTCCGCCAAGGTGGAAAATTGCGCATTGGTGCGCCCGATGTCCTTGTCGAGGCTGACGGCGCACAGGGATCGTGCGCCGAGTTGCGCGACGGTGTCCAGATCGGCCGCGTAGTCCGCAACCGTTGTTTCCGGTGTGATGGCAAAGCCCTCGACCAGTTCAAGCCGCATACCAGTGTCGGCAAGGGCCGATGCAAATTGCTGCCTTGCCTGACGGCTGTCTTTCAGGGCTTCAACGGCAGCACCGGACGGTGCATTGGCCGCACCGCGATAGTTCACGGACACGAAACCGTATCCGAGGTGTGCGGCCAGCGCGACATAGTCCGGCAAGGGCATGCCGAATACGCTGAGGTATTCGAGCCCGACGCCGCTGCGCCCGTCACCTGACATCAGGGCAGGACCTGAAGCGATCCGCCATCGGCTGCGGATGCGTGCATGGCGTCCATGATCTGCATGCACTTGAGGCCATCGAGGAAAGTCGGCGGGGCTACCGGAGATTGTGCAGCAGAACCGCCGATGGCATCGCGCAGCGCCTCTGCCAGCCGCGTGAATGGCCCGATCTCGAAATGGGAAAGGCGATTGGCGGAATTGGGATCGGCGGCAGGCGGAGGGGGAGGCAGCTCAAGTTCGGCGGGAACCGGAAGTTGCCTCGTGCCGCTGGCATCGGCGACATAGACCTTGCCCGCATCGATCCACACGGCGCCCTTGGATCCCGCGCAACGGCACAGACTCGCGGGTTCCCCCCAGGCCCCGGCCGATTGCTGCATGGATCCTTCTACACCGGCCTTGGTGATGAAACGCATCGAGTAGCTGTCTTCGGCAGCATCAACGCGGTCTGAGACAGTCAAGAGATTTGCGCTGAGCGAGTGAAAGTCTCCGAGCCATGCGCGAATCTGGTCGATCAGATGCGATCCGCCCGCACCAAGCCAGCCGCCGCCAGCCTCTTTGTCGAACCACCAGCGCGGCAGGCGCGTAGCGGGATCGGCGCAGAAAGGCAGGAACTGATCCATGATGAAAAAACGGGGTTCGCCGATCAGGCCTTCGCTGATCGCCCTGCCGAACAGGGCGCGCTCCGGCAGCCAGCGGAACTCGTGGGAGACCATGTGGACGATTCCGGCATCTTCGGCAGCTGTGAGCAGGGCGGTTCCTTCCACGGCATCGAAGGCAAAGGGCTTTTCGCACAGGACATGGCAGCCTCGCGCGATGGCCTGATGCGCCAGCGCAGCATGCGTGTTCGGCGTGGTGGCAATTGTGACGAGTTTCGCTCCCGTCGCGCTGATCGCTTCGTCAAGGCTGGTGTAGCAGGCAGGCACACTGTTTTCCGTTGCCTTGCGCTGGAGGCGCTCGGCATTGCGGCCCACCAATGCTGCCACTTCGAAACCTGCCGCACGCAGTGCTGGAATGTGGATGCGGCATCCAAACCCCGTACCCACGACGATTGCCTTCATCTTGTCCATGCATCTCTCCCAACTGGCAGGGAACTTTACATAGATAGTATTTGCTATCAATAGTCTTTGAGAAATCATGTTCGGTGCATGTGCGCAGCTTCGGCTCAGCCCGATGGTTTCAGCGGCTGAAACGGCCCGCCGTGTCTCACGGTACCAGCACCAGCGCCCCCTCCACCTCGCCCTTGCGCAGCCGCTCCAGCGCCTCGTTGGCCTGCGCCAGCGGCATCGGTGTCACGTGCGTCTGGATGCCGGCCTCGGCGGCGAGGGCGAGGAATTCGGTGCCGTCCTGCCGGGTGAGGTTGGCGACGGACATGATCGCGCGTTCTTCCCACAGGTCGGCGTAGGGGAAGGCGGGGATGTCGGACATGTGGATGCCGCCGCAGACGACGCGGCCGCCTTTCTTCACCGCTTTCAGCGCCTGCGGGACGAGCGCGCCGACGGGGGCGAAGAGGATCGCGGCGTCGAGCGGTTCGGGCGGCATCGCGGTGGAATCGCCCGCCCAGGCGCAGCCGATCTCGCGGGCGAAGGCCTGCGCCGCGGTGTCGCCCTCGCGGGTGAAGGCGAAGACCTTGCGGCCCTGCCACACCGCCAGCTGGGCAAGGATGTGCGCCGCCGCGCCGAAGCCGTAGAGGCCGAGCACCGGCGCGTCTCCCGCCATGCGATAGGAACGGTAGCCGATCAGCCCGGCGCAGAGCAGCGGGGCGGCGTGGAGATCGTCGAAGGCATCGGGCAGGGCGAAGCAGAAATGGGCGTCGGCCAGACAGTGCGTCGCAAAGCCGCCGTCGCGGGTGAAGCCGGTGAACTGCGGGGTGTCGCACAGGTTCTCGCGGTGGCTGGTGCAATAGGGGCAGGTGCCGCAGGTATGGCCGAGCCAGGGCACGCCCACGCGCTGGCCCACCGCGAAACCGGTGACGCCGGGGCCGAGCGCGTCCACGCGGCCGACGATTTCGTGGCCGGGGATGATGGGCAGTTGGCCGTGGATGTCTCCGTCCGCCACGTGCAGGTCGGTGCGGCACACGCCGCAGGCGGTGATGGCGATGCGCAGTTCGCCGGGGCCGGGCTGGGGGAGCGGGCGCTCGACCATATGCAGGGGCTGGCCGGGGGCGTCTAGCTGCATGGCGTGCATGGTCATTCGGGGGGCTCCTGTATGGGCGGGGGCGCCCTGTTCCGTCATTGTGAGGCCGCCCGGCTTCAGCTTGCAAGATACCATCTTCTACGGCAATTTTTCCGCACGCGGCTTGACCCCGATCACATCGCGTCATCGGATTGCCGTCTAGGCGGGACAATACTCGCAAGCGCGTCTTCGCGCTTTCGCCATCACACTCCCAGACTGGAATGGAGCCCCCCGCCCGATGTCCGAATTCACAGCCCCTCGCGTCGTGCTCATCACCGGCGGAACCACCGGCCTCGGCGCGGCGACTGCGCTGGCGTTCCGCGATGCCGGATATCGCGTCGCCGTGACCTATCTCGGCAATCCCGGGCAGGCGCAGGCGTTTTCGCAAGAAAGCGGCATTCCCGCGTTCGAATGGGACGCGGCGGACGATGCCGCCTGCGAGGCGGGCATTGCGCAAGTCACGGCGGCGCTGGGGCCGGTCGATATCCTCGTCAACAATGCGGGCGTGACCCGCGATGCCAGCTTTGCGAAGATGACCGCCGAACAGTGGCGGCAGGTCGTGCGCAACGATCTCGACAGCTGCTTTGCCATGAGCCACGCGGTCTGGGCGGGCATGAAGGCGCGCGGCTGGGGGCGGATCATCTCGCTGTCTTCGGTCAACGGGCAGGCCGGGCAGTTCGGGCAGGCGAACTATTCGGCGGCCAAGGCAGGCGTGCTGGGGCTGACCAAGGCGCTCGCGCTCGAAGGGGCGCGGCACGGGATCACCGTGAACGCCATCGCGCCGGGCTATGTCGGCACCGAAATGGTGCGCGCCGTGCCGGAAAAGGTGATGGAAGGGATCGTCGCGCGCATTCCGGTGGGGCGTATTGGCGAGCCTTCGGAAATCGCGCGCTGCGTGCTGTTTCTCGCGGCGGAGGAAGCAGGCTATATTACCGGCTCCACCCTGTCGGTGAACGGCGGGCTGAGGATGGACTGACGCCATGGACAAGCACATTGCCAAGCGCCCCTGCGACGACGAGGCCGCGCCCGATCCGATGGAGGGGGTGGCTGACCTGCTGGACCGGATCGCCGGGGCCTCGCTGGCCCAGTGGACCATGGGGATCGCGCCGGAATCGCTGATGGCCGCCTATGCGGACTGGGCGGTGCACTTCGCGCGCTCTCCCGGACGCTCGCTGCTGCTGGCGGCCAAGGGCGCGCGCAAGGCGCAGCGGCTGGGGGACTATGCCAGCCGCGCGCTGGGGGGCGGTGGCAAGGCGGAGCGCTGCATCGCCCCGCTGGCGCACGACCACCGCTTCGACGATGCGGCGTGGGATACCTGGCCCTATGGTCTGTGGCAGCAGAGCTTCCTGCTGACCCAGCAATGGCTGGATGCCGCGGTGCGCGATTGCCCTGGCGTGTCGCCGCATCACGAGGCGATCCTGCGTTTCGGCTTGCGGCAGATGCTCGATCTGGTCTCTCCGGCCAATTTCCCGGCGACCAATCCGGTGGTGCAGCAGCATGTCCTCGAAACCGGCGGAAAGTGCCTGCTCGACGGCGCGAAGCTGTTCGCGGAGGACTGGCAGCGGCTGGTGCGGCGCGAGGCGCCCGATACCGGCGATGACTACGAAGTCGGCCGCAACATGGCGGTAACGCCGGGCAAGGTGGTGTTCCGCAACGAATTGATCGAACTGATCCAGTATGCCCCGACTACGGAACGGGTGCGGGCCGAGCCGATCCTGATCGTGCCCGCGTGGATCATGAAATACTACATTCTCGACCTTTCGCCGGAGAATTCGCTGATCCGCTATCTGGTCGATCAGGGCTTCACGGTCTTCGCGATTTCCTGGCGCAATCCGGGGCCGGAGATGCGCGAGACGGGCATGGAGGACTATCGCCGCGACGGGGTGATGCGGGCGATGGATGCGGTCTCGGCGATCACCGGGGCCGAGCGCATCCACGCCTGCGGCTATTGCCTCGGCGGCACGCTGCTTTCGATCGCGGCGGCGGCGATGGCGCGCGACGGCGACAATCGCCTCGCCTCGGTCACGCTGCTGGCGGCGCAGACCGACTTTACCGAACCCGGCGAAATCGGCCTGTTCATCGACGATGCGCAGGTGCGCTATCTGGAAAACCTGATGTGGCAGCAGGGCTATCTCGACAGCCGCCAGATGGGCGGCGCGTTCGAGATGCTGCGCTCGGCGGACCTCATCTGGTCGCGCGGGGTGCAGGAATACCTGATGGGCGAGCGGGCCAGCGCAAACGACCTGATGGCGTGGAACGCGGACGGCACGCGGATGCCCTATGCGATGCACAGCCAGTACCTGCGCCGCCTGTTCCTGGAAAATGCGCTGGCGCGCGAACGCTATGTCGCGGGCGGGGCAACGGTGGCGATGACCGACGTGACCGCGCCGCTCTATGTCGTCGGGACCGAGGCGGACCACGTTGCGCCCTGGCGCTCGGTATGGAAGATCCACATGCTGACCGATGGCGAAATCCGCTTCGTGCTGACCAATCGCGGGCACAATGCGGGCGTTGTCTCGCCGCCGGGAGAGGATCACCGGCACTACCGCGTGCTCGACCGGCCTGCCGATGCGAACCACCACGATCCCGACGCCTGGCTGGCGATGGCGGCCATGACGTCCGGCTCATGGTGGACGGACTGGAGCGAGTGGCTGCTCGCCCATTCGGGCCAGTCGGTGCCCGCGCGCGAACCGGGCAATGCCGGGGCAGGCTATCCGGTTCTGGACGACGCGCCCGGCCGCTACGTGCTGGAACGCTGAGGGCGGACGGGGTGCGCAAGTCCATTGTCCTGCTCATTGTCCTGGCCGTTCTTGCGGGAGCGGCAGGCCTGTGGTGGACGCAGGGCGGCAGTGCCGCAAAAGTCACTGTGGCGGCAGTCGAGCGCGGCCTGGCGGCCGATCTCGTCTATGCGACCGGATACGTCGAGCCCGAGCATCCCGTGATCGTCTCCTCGCGGGTGACGGCGCCGGTCGCTGCGGTGCTGGTGCGCGAGGGTGACCGGGTTGCAGCGGGGCAGGCGCTGGTGCGGCTCGATGCCAGCGAGCAGCAGGCACTGCTGGCGCAGGCGCGCGCCGATGCGCAGGCCAAGACGCTGAACGAGAGGCGGGTGGCAACGCTCTTCGGGCAGGGCTGGGTGACGGCGGCGGCTAACGATACCGCGCGCGCAACGGGTCAGGCGGCGCGCGCGCAGGTGGCGGCGCTCGAAGCGCGGCTGGACCAGATGACGGTGCGCGCGGGCATTTCCGGCGTGGTGCTCAAGCGCGATGTTGAGCCGGGCGATCTGGCGGTGCCCGGCAAGACCCTGATCCAGCTTGGCGATCCGGCGCAGGTGCGCGTTACCGCCACAGTGGACGAGCGCGATATCGTCCGCGTCCATCCGGGGCAGGTGGCGCTGCTGTCGACCGATGCCTTGCCGGGCAAGGTGATCAGGGGCCGCGTGCGGGAGATTACCCCCGGCGGCGATCCCGGCCAGCGTGCCTTTCGCGTGCGCATCGCACTCGATCCGGGGACGAGCCTGCCATTCGGCCTGACGCTGGAGATCAACGTGGTCACCCGCGAGCATGACAAGGCGCTGCTGGTTCCGGCAGGGGCGCTGGCGGAAGGCAAGGTCTGGCTGGTGCGCGATGGCCGCGCGGTGCAGGTGCCCGTGCGGACCGGGATCACCGGAACCGAAAAGGTCGAGGTCCTCTCCGGCCTCAAGGCGGGCGACAGCGTCATCGTCAATCCGCCCGAGGGGCTGGAGGACGGCGGCCGGGTCCGGACATGACTGGCAGGATCGGATTTCTCACCGGCATAGCCCTGCGCCATCTCTCGCGCCGCCGCCGCCAGACCTCCGTGGCGGTGAGCGGCGTCGCGGTGGGGGTGGGGTTCTTCCTGGCTGTCTCGGCGCTGATGGTGGGCAGCCAGAACGATTTCATCGAGCAGCTGATCGACGCGGCTCCGCACATCATCATTTCCGACGAACTGCGCAGCCCTTCGCCGCAGCCGGGCGCGCGGGTGTTCCGCGGCGGCGCTGTAGAGCTGCACGGCTACAAGGTGCGCACCGAAGTGCGCGGAATCAAGGACTGGCAGGCGATCATGGCCGCCGCCAATGCCGTGCCCGGCGCGATCGCCTCGCCCAGCCTCACGGGCGGCGTTACCCTGCGCCTTGGCGGGCATGACGAGGCGATCAGCGTGGTCGGCGTCGAGCCCGAGATCGAAACGCGGATCAGCACGATCGAGGATCAGCTGCGGGTGGGCCGGTTGCGCGATCTGGAGACCACGCAGGGCGGCATCATCATCGGCGAGGATCTGGCCCGGCGCCTCGGCGTGCGGGTGGGGGATATTCTCGCTGCCACGTCCGCAACATCCAGCGGGCGTTCTATGCGCGTGGTCGGGCTGTTCAAGAAAGGGCAGACGCAGCTCTCTTCCGGCATCGGCTATGTCCTGCTGCGCGAGGCGCAGTCGCTGCTGGGGCGCCCTTTCATCATCAACCGTATCGGCGTGAAGCTGACCGATCCCTACGCCGCGCAGGCGGTATCCGGGCGGCTGGAAACGCGCTTCGGCTACAAGGCGGAAAGCTGGCAGGAACGCTCCGCAGATTTCCTCTCGCTGCTCGTGACGCGCAACGTCATCATGTATTCGGTGGTCTCGGCGATCCTGCTGGTGGCGAGCTTCGGTATCTACACCGTCGTCTCCACCAGCGTGTCGGACAAGCAGCGCGACATCGCGATCATGCGCTCGATCGGCTTTTCCGAAGGCGACCTGCAGTTCATCTTCGTGGTCGAAGGGCTGGTCCTCGCGCTGATCGGCGTGCTGGTGGGCTGGCTGCTGGGCTATGGCCTGATGGCGATCCTGGGCTCGCTTGAATTTCCCATCGGCGGCGAGACCGAGCATATCCCGCTCGACCGTTCGCCCCGGCAATATGCCATTGCCGCTGCCGCCTCGTTCTTCGCGGGCGCCATCGCTGCCTGGCTGCCCGCGCGCAAGGCCTCGCGCGTCGATCCGGTCGATATCCTGCGGGGCGCGGGATGAGCGCGATTATCGAGGGGCGCGGGCTGGGCCGCACCTTG
>JAYRMP010000054.1:0-20954 GCA_041912655.1 Novosphingobium sp.
CGCTCTTCGCGTCCGGCTGCCGGAACTCGACCCTCTTGCCCGCGCCGACCGAGAAGCTGTTCCAGTTGATCACCGCGCGGCTGCTCGACTGGTCGATCCGAAGGCCGCTGCCGCTGGCGCTGACCGCCGCATCGCCCGCCGCCACCGCCCCGCCCGAAGGCAGCGCCTCCTGCGCCTGCGCCGGCAGGGCGAGCCCCGCCGTCAGCATCGTCGTCGCGCACAGTGCGCGGCGCAGCAGGGTAGTGGCGGGCTTGGTCTGAGGCAGGGTCATCGGCGGTTCCTTGCGGTCGAAGGTGGGGCGGTCAGAAGCGGAAAGTGGCGGACACATTGCCCCGGGCATTGCCGTCGAGTGGGGCGTAGGACGAGAAGCCCTGGGCGAATTCGAGGTTGAGGCCGATCCGGCCAGAGAGGAGCGCCATGCGCACCCCCACCCCGGCAGCTCCGGCTGAAAGCGAGCTCGGCTCGAGGATCGTGGGCGCCTTGATCCAGCCCTTGCCACCAGCAATGAACGCGTAAGGCGCGATCGAACCGGAGGCGTCCGCGGGCGGGGTCAGCCCCAGCTCGATCCTGCCCGCGAGCCCTTCATCCACCGCAGTGATCCCGCCGATATAGGCACTGACGGCCTCTGCCCCTTCGAGCGAGAACTGTTCGGCGCGGAACACCGGCTTGCCGAAAGTGGTCTGGGCCTTGGCCTGGAACGACACATCGGCCACGCGGCCCAGCGGCAAACGGGCGGCAGCCTGCACCGCGAGGCGCGTGAAGCCGTTGGAACTGCCCTGGCGCGAATAGGGGGTCAGGCTGGCGGCAGCATCTGCCGGGGAAATCGCCGCCAGATCGCCCAGCCCCTGGCTGAGCTGGCCGGACAGCGCCACGCTGGCCCCGCCGTCCAGCTGGCGCGAAACGCTCGCCCCCAGCCGCGCAGCGATATAGCGGTTGCGCGACAGATCGATGCCGAAGTCGCGCGCGATCAGCGCTTCCTCGATCTGCTCCACCGTCAGGCTGACGCCCGACTGGCCGCTGCGAGTGCGCTCCAGTGTATAGTTGGCGCGCAGCGTCAGGCGGCGCAGCGTGCCCTTGGTGCGCGGCGCGCCGATCTGCGCCTTGGGCAGTGTGCGCGAGAAGGTCGCCTCGGGGTTGATAGTCAGCCGTCCATCGCCGACCGGCAGAAGGATCCCTCCCCTGCCGACCCGCACCGGCGCATCGAAGCTGAGCCACTTGCCCAGATCGTAGCCGCCATAGAGGAAGCCATAGACCTGCTCGCCGCGTCCCATCAGCGAATTGAGCGAAAGCTGCAGCCCGATCCCCCAGTTATCCAGCGCCGGATCGAGCGAGTTGTCGGCGGTGATTGCCCCGCTCACCGGGCGATAGGTGCCTTCGAGCGCCAGCCGTGTGCCGCCTGCGCGTGTCCCGCGCATCAGGGTAGAGCGCAGCGCCAGCCCGGGCACCTCGCTGGCGATCAGGAGAGGCCCCTCGATATCGGCCAGGGTCAGCTGGCGGCGCTCCTCCAGCCCGGCCGTGCGCCGCACGACCGCACCGCGGACCCGTTCCGGCAGGCCCGAAACGTCGACCTTCTCGATGAACCCGTCGGTCACCACGATTCGCAGCGTGCCGCCGCTTTCAAGGTCCTGCGCCGGCACGCTGACCCGCGCGAAGATGTATCCGGCGCGCGCGTGTTCGGCCTCGATCGCGGAGGCGGCGGCATAGATCTCGACGAGGGTGACGCTGCGCCCTTTGAGCGTCTCCGCGATCGCGGCGGCGCGCGCCGCGACCTGCGGAAATGCGCCCTCGACCACAACGCTGCCCAGCGTCACCGTCAGTCCTTCGGCCCCGGCAGGCGGGCGCAAGGCGCCGGTTTCCGGAACCTCGATGCGGAACCCCGTATCGCGCTGCTGCGGGACCAGCGTGGGCGGAGTGACCGTGATGGGCGCGGCCTGCTGTGCGTTGGCCTCGCCCGGCACGACAAGCGCCGCAGCAGCAGCGGAAAGGAAGGCAACAGCCGCTCCGCCAGACCGACCACCGGCCCCCACGGCCCACCCCTTCAAAGTCATGAACACCCCGCTGCACCGGCAATACCGAAGCGATCACGGGTTGAACCACCGCGCTTCGTTATCGCTGCAAGTGCAGAAAGTTAGCGCATCGCCTGAAGTGAATCAAAACTAATACGTAGATAAAATCTTGCACACCGTCTCAATCTCTATACCCTCCATCTCGTGCGAAATGCCGCCGACGGCAAAGCAGGAACCGGCCCGTGAACGGCACCAGCAAGACGAGCGCTGCGCAGATTTACGGATTTCGCGCCAGCGACATGACCGAGGCGGACAATTACGCCGCCTGGTGCCACGCCCTGTCAATGATGTTCGAAGTGGACCCGGGCGGACGCGAGGCAGAGGACGGCCCGTTCCACGGCGATCTGCTGACCTGTTCGCTCGGGCCGGTCGTGCTCGGCCGCTCGCGCTTCGCCCCGCAGCGCTTTGCGCGCAGCCCCGCGACGATTGCGCGCAGCAACATCGACCATATTGTCATCCAGCAATACACTGCCGGCGGATACGACGGGTCAACCGCCATGCGCCCCCTGCGGGTGCGGGCCGGCGACATCTGCGTACTGGACCTTGCCAGCACCTTCGAAACCCACGCGCTGGCCAGCGAGACGCTCAACCTGATCGTGCCGCGCAACCTGATCCTGTCATCGATCGCCAACCCCGAGGCGCTGCACGGGCTGGTCATCCCTGCCGACACCGCGACCGCCCGGGTGATCGGCCAGAACCTTGCCTGCATGATCGACAGCCTGGGGGCGATGCGCGCCAGCGAATTGCGCCCGATGGCGCTGGCCGCGACCTCGCTGGCGCGTGCGCTGCTGCGCGGTGCGCTGGACGAGACGGCACGGGCGGTAGCGTCCGTCGCGGGACCGAACCTGTTCGACCTGCGCCAGTTCATCGAGGACCGGCTGGCCGATCCGGACCTGGGCGTGGAGCAGATTGCCGGGGTATTCGGCCTGTCGCGCGCCACGCTCTACCGCCTGTTCGAACCGCTGGGCGGGATCGCCAGCTATATCCGCCGGCGGCGCCTGCACCGCGCCTTCCTCGAACTCACCGCACATGATGGCCGTCCGGCGCGGATCGGCGAGTTGGCGCGGCGCTGGCACCTGGGCAGTGACGCCAGCTTCGCCCGCTCGTTTCGCGCCGAATACGGCATGGCCCCGTCGCAGGCACGCCTGGTCACCGGCTCGCGGCTCCAGGCGCGGGTGCGCGAAGCCCATGGCGGAGGCCAGCTTGCCCCGCTCAGCGAATGGCTGCTGTCGATTTCGGGGGACTGGGAAAGCCTGTTCGCCGAACGCGATCCGGCCGCCAATACCGAAATCACCAGCCTGATGCGCCCGCCGGTCTGAAGGGTCAGCCCTTCAGCGCCTGATGCGCGGCCAGCGCCCGGGCGCGGCCTTCCCGGTGGCCGATCAGCTTCGCGGGATAACCGCGCACCGGCAGCGGCGGATCGTGGATCGCGGCCTCGGGCAAGTGCGCCAGTTCGGGCACCCACTGGCGAATATAGCCCGCCGCGTCGAACTTCTCCGACTGGCTGAGCGGGGCCATGATCCGCACGAACATGTTGGAATCGACCCCAGTCCCGGCGTTCCACTGCCAGTTGACCGCGTTGGAGCCATAGTCGGCATCAACCAGCGTATCCCAAAACCACTGCTCGCCGCGCCGCCAGTCGATCAGCAGGTGCTTGATCAGGAAACTGGCCACGATCATCCGCACCCGATTGTGCATCCACCCCGTCGCCCACAGCTCGCGCATCCCGGCGTCGACGATCGGATAACCGGTGCGGCCCCGTGTCCAGGCGGCGAAGTCGGCCTCCGCCTCGGCCCCCTCGCGCCACGGGAATGCATCGTAGGCTTCGCGCGCGTTGCGACTGCCATAGTCGGGCAGTTGGAGGATCACGGTCTGGGCATAATCGCGCCAACCGATCTCCCCCAGGAATTTGTCGATCGACCCGCCCGCGCCCGAAACCGCGTGCCAGATGGTCGCGGGTGAAATTTCGCCGAAGTGCAGGTGCGGTGAAAGGCGCGAGGTTCCGGCGCGCGAGGGCAGGTTGCGCTGCGCCTCATAGCGCGCGGCAATGCCCGCGAAGCGGTCCAGCCGCTCAAGCGCCCCAGCCTCTCCCGGGGTCCATTCGGCGCGCATGCCGCCCGCCCAGTCAGGCGCGGTGGGGAGCAGGCCCCAGTCCTCCAGCCGCTCGCTACCCGGCCAGGCATCGGGCGCCGGAATGCGCTGCGGCGCGGGCAGCGGCGCGCTCGGCGGCATCCGCTCGGTCAGTGCGCGCCAGAACGGGGTGTAGATCTTGAACGGGGTACCACTGCCGGTCAGCACCGTGCCCGGCGGGGCGAGGTAGTTGCCGTGGTGCAGCTTCAGGTCCAGCAGCTTCGCCACGGCGCGCTCGGCATTGCGCCACCACGGTTCGTAGTGATGCAGCGCATGGACCGTGCGCGCACCGGTTTCGGCGGCGAGCGCGGGGAGCACCTCGTCACAGCGCCCGCGCCGCAGGATCAGGCGCGAGCCGGCCAGTCTCAGATCCGCGTCGAGGCTGGCGAGGCTGTGGTGCAGCCACCAGCGCGAGGCACCGCCCATGCGGCGATGGCGGGGGGTCTCGTCGTCAAGCACATAGACCGGGATCACCGGCCCTTCAGCGCATGCCGCTGCAAAGGCGGCCTGATCGGCCAGCCGCAGGTCGCGGCGCAGCCAGACAATCGTGGGTGAGGTCATCAGTCCGGTTTCAGCAGCACGGAAAAGGTTCCGCGCACCGGGCTATCCAGGAAGCGCTGGTCCTTCAGCAATATGCCCTTTGGTCCCGCTTCGGCGACCGGCATCCGGCTCCAGAACAGGAAGGCGCGCGCCGCCGGGTCTTTTGCGGCGAGTGCGGAAATCCGCGGATCGTCCATCCCGATCCGCTTCATCACGCGCGGATAGCGCACGCAGCGCAGCGCCGTGCAGCGCATCGCGCCGTACCAGCCGTCCGCCGTGCGCCACAGCACTTCGCGCTCCCAGAAGGCGACCGGGATGGGGTTGGCGACCGCGATCAACGGATAGGGCGCATCGGCCATCACTTGCCGCTCGGCCATGTGGCTGATCGCCATGTTCGCCGCGACATAGACCACGACTCCGCCGCAGGCGAGCCGTGCGGGCATGGCCCAATCCGCTCGCCCGGCCCGCTCCGCCTTGCGCGAACGATAGAGCCCGGTGCCGAGCATGATCAGCACCCCCGCCAGCAGCAGGGGCAGCGCGATCAGCGCGATCGGCCCGTGGGTAATCCCCCGCCGCATTGACAGCGATTCGACGCCATAGATGGCGCAGGGCGCGTCGATATCCGGCAGGTTGGCGGCCAGGATCATCGCCGGCATGGCAAGGCCGGTGCGGCGCTTCAATCCGCACTGCGCCAGCGCGGCGCCGATCAGCGAATGGGTCAGGTTGTCCATGCCGCAGGGGTGGCAACAAACCACCCCCGCGGCAAGGGCTTACCCCTCGACCGTCCAGGTCTGGCCCTTGGCGAGGAGCTTCTTCAGATCGGTGCTCTTGCCTTCGCGGGCCTTGGCGTCCTGGCTGTGGACGGCGTCTTCGAAGGTCGGGCGCGGATCGTCGTAGAGCACGCCGAGCGCCATCGGGAACGGGCCGAACGGCATTTCGACCAGCATGTGCGCAATCGAACGGTTGGTGACATCGTGGACGATCACGCCCGCCGCCTGCCAGTCGCCATCGACCACGTCGACGACCTTGAGCTCCAGCTTCTCGGCATCGAGCGCGATGCCCTTGATGCCGCCGGTCTTCTCGCTGCCGAACAGCATGGGTTCGCCGTTCTTGAGCCACAGCTGACGATCCTCGGCGCCCTTGGGGGCAGCGAAGTCCTCGAAGCGGTCCTTGTTGTAGACGATGCAGTTCTGGAAGATCTCGACGAAAGCCGCGCCGCGGTGGGCATGGGCGGCCTTGAGCACGTCGGGCAGGTGCTTCGACACGTCGAACCCGCGCGCGATGAACCGCGCACCCGCGCCCAGCGCGAAGGCGCAGGGCAGCGCGGGCCGGTCGACCGAGCCCAGCGGCGAGGTCGGGCTGTTGGTCCCCACCCGGCTGGTCGGCGAATACTGGCCCTTGGTCAGCCCGTAGATCTCGTTGTTGAACAGCATGATCTGGCAGTTCAGGTTGCGCCGGATCAGGTGCATGGTGTGGTTGCCGCCGATCGACATGCCGTCGCCGTCACCGGTCACCAGCCAGATGTCGAGCTCCGGATTGGCGAGCTTGATGCCGGTGGCAAAGGCGGGCGCACGGCCGTGGATCGTGTGGAAGCCGTAGCTGGCCATGTAGTAGGGAAACCGGCTGGAGCAGCCGATGCCCGATACGAACACGGTCTTGGCAGGGTCCGCGCCGATTTCCGGCATGGTCCGCTGCACGGCCTTGAGGATCGCGTAGTCGCCGCAGCCCGGGCACCAGCGAACTTCCTGATCCGATTCCCAGTCCTTCAGCGTGGTCTGGACGGCGATCTTGGTCATCTCGTTCATTACAGCATCCCCTCGATCGCGGCTTCGATTTCGGCGATGGTGAACGGCTGGCCGCTCACCTTGTTGTAGGGCCGGGCATCGACCAGATACTGGTCGCGCAGCACGGTCTTGAACTGGCCAGTGTTCATCTCGGGCACCAGCACCTTTTCATAGCTGCGCAGCAGATCGCCGAGGTTTTCGGGCAGCGGCCAGATGTGGCGGACGTGGATGTGGCTGACGTCCAGCCCCTTCGCACGCAGGCGGCGCACCGCCTGGTGGATCGGACCATAGGTAGAGCCCCAGCCGACCACCGCGAGCTTGCCGCCCGCCGTGCCCAGCGTCACTTCCTGCGCCG
The DNA here is from genome assembly GCA_041912655.1 of Novosphingobium sp. GTDB lineage: Bacteria > Pseudomonadota > Alphaproteobacteria > Sphingomonadales > Sphingomonadaceae > Novosphingobium. Next base: position 6,876 of record JAYRMP010000054.1, read on the forward strand.
GAATGCCCTTGGCCACGCCATCGACCTTGGCCTTGCGCGCGTCGGTCATCGCCTGGTGCGCGCCGGGCGAATAGTCGAGGTTGCCGGTGCCGGGGTTCTTCTCGATCCCGCCGATGCGGTGCATCAGGCCCGGAGTGCCGGGCTTGATCCACGGGCGCGCGCCCTTGTCGTCGCGGGCATAGGGCAGCAGCGTGCCGTCGGGGCCGTTCGGTTCCTGCAGGAAGGTCGCGGGGAACGGAGCATAGCTGTCGGGATCGGGCACGGCCCAGGGCTCGGCCGCGTTGGCGATGTAGCCATCGGTCAGCAGCATCACCGGGGTCATGTACTGCACGGCAAGGCGGCAGGCCTCGATCGCGCATTCGAAGGCGTCGCCCGGGCTGCGCGCGGCGATCACCGGCAGCGGCGTATCGCCGTTGCGGCCATAGACCGCCTGGTAGAGGTCCGACTGCTCGGTCTTGGTCGGCAGACCCGTGGACGGGCCGCCGCGCTGCGAGTTGACGATCACCAGCGGCAGTTCGGTCATCACCGCGAGGCCCATCGCCTCGCCCTTGAGCGCGATGCCGGGGCCCGAAGAAGAGGTAACGCCGAGGCTGCCGGCATAGCTGGCGCCGATTGCGGCGGCGATCGCGGCGATCTCGTCTTCCGCCTGGAAGGTGGTGACGCCGAACTCCTTCATTCCCGCGAGGTAATGCAGGATCGAGCTGGCCGGCGTGATCGGGTAGCCGCCGAAGAACATCGGCAGGTGCGCCAGCTGCGCACCGGCGACAAGGCCGAGCGCCACGGCTTCCGCGCCGGTGATGGTGCGGTAGAGACCCGCCGGAGAAGCGACCGGATCAAGGTGAACCTTGTGTAGCTGCCCGCCGATCTCCGCCGTCTCGCCATAGGCATGACCGGCGTTGAGCGCGGCGATGTTGGCTTCGGCCAGCACCGGGTTCTTCTTGAATTTGGCGTTGAGCCAGTCGATCAGCGGCGCGCGGTCACGGTCGAACATCCACAGCGCCAGACCCAGCGTCCACATGTTCTTGCAGCGCAGGGCTTCCTTGTTGCCAAGGCCGAAGGGCTTCACCGATTCCAGCGTCAGCGCGCTGATGTCGAAGGCCAGCACGTTCCACTTCGAAAGGCTGCCGTCTTCCAGCGGGCTCACCGCGTACTTGGCCTTTTCGAGGTTGCGCTTGTTGAACTCGCCGGTGTCGGCGATGATCAGTCCGCCGGGCTTCAGGGCGCCGACATTGGTCTTCAGCGCCGCCGGGTTCATCGCCACCAGCACGTCGGGCGCGTCGCCCGCGGTGTCGATCTCGGTCGAGCCGAAGTTGATCTGGAACGCCGAGACGCCGAACAGGGTGCCCTGCGGCGCGCGGATCTCCGCCGGGAAGTCCGGGAAGGTGGCGAGGTCGTTGCCGGCCAGCGCGGTCGACAGGGTAAACTGCCCGCCGGTCAGCTGCATGCCATCGCCGGAGTCGCCCGCAAAGCGGACCACGACGGCTTCGGGAGCGTTACCGGTGCGGGTATCGGATTCGGCCAATTGCGTTGCCATGCTCGTTCCTTGTCAGGCAGACTGGGTGCCTCTCACCAAGCGCCCTAGTCCCCTCCCTGCATTGCGCGCAATCAAGAAAAACTGCTGCGCGCCAAACCCACCAAAGGCCGCGCAAGGCGGCTAGTCAAGACGCATCGGGCAATTTAACCTGCCGATTAAACGATAGCCGAGAGGATTCCCGAGATGCCCGATTCCACCCCCTTCATCCGCGAAGACGTGCAGGGCTTTCTTGCCCTGGTGAACAGCCTGCCCCCGCCCGAGGCGCTTGTCGCCGACGAACAGCGCGCCGGCTACCTCGCGATGAAGGCGATGACCGAAGCCGACCCGCGCCCGCTCGCCGTGATCAGGGACCTCACCTGCCCCGGCCCCGCCGGCGACATCCCGGTGCGCTTCTATGACGTGCGCGAAAGCCGCGATCCCTCGCCGGTGATCCTGTTCTTCCACGGCGGCGGCTTCGTGATCGGCGATCTCGATACGCACAATTCGCTGTGCACCGAACTGTCCGCGGAGCTCGACCTGCCGGTGCTGGCAGTTCACTACCGCCTTGCCCCCGAACACCCCTTCCCCGCCGCTCCTGACGACTGCGAGGCAGCGGCGCGCTGGCTGGCGGCAAGCCCGGCGGAACTGGAACGGCAGGTGACCGGCCTGATCACCATCGGCGGCTCTGCGGGCGGCAATCTTGCCACCGTCACCGCTCGCGCGCTGTGCGACAAGCCCGCCGCCGCGCCGATGGTGCTGCAGGTGCTGCTCTATCCCGCGACCGACGAATCGCAGGACGGATCGATGGAGCGCTTCGCGGAGGGGCACTTCCTCACCAAGCTGGCGATGGACTGGTTCTATTCGCTCTACCTGCCGAAGAGCGGCGACCCGCGCGCCTTTCCGCTCCATGCCAGCGCCGAAGGGATGCCGCCCTCGATCGTCGCCACGGCGGGGCTCGATCCCTTGCAGGATCAGGGGCGCCGGATGGCCGCCAAGCTGGTCGAGGCCGGGGTCGATACCCTGTACCTCCACATGGCGGGGCTGACCCACGACTTTTCGACTACCCGCAAGGCCCTGCCCAGCGCGGCATACGAAATGGGCCGGGTGATCGCCGCCATGAAGCTGATGCTGGGCAAGGTCAGGCCGTAACCCCGCTGACAGATCGTCATTGCGAGGCCAGGGGCCGAAGCAATCCGGGAGCGACACAAACCGCTTCCGGATTGCCGCGCGGCTCCGCTCGCAATGACGATTTCGGTTTGTCGTTCCTTCCGCTAAGGCGCCCACCATGGAAGATCGTTTTGCCGCCCTGCCCTATCGCCCCTGCGTCGGGGTGATGCTGGTCAACCCCCAGGCCCGCGTCTTCGTGGGCAAGCGGATCGACAATGCCGCCAGCGAATTCTGGCAGATGCCGCAGGGCGGGATCGACCCGGGCGAGGACCTCCACCAGGCCGCCTACCGCGAACTGTGGGAGGAAACCGGGGTCGAGGCAGGCCATGTCGAACTGATCGCCCAGACTCGCGCACCGCTGCTCTATGACCTGCCCGATGAACTGCTCGGACGGGTCTGGGGCGGCAAGTATCGCGGGCAGACCCAGCATTGGCTGCTGGCCCGCTTTTCAGGGAGCGACGCGGACATCCGCATCGACCACCACGACCCGGCCGAATTCTGCGAATGGCAATGGGTCGAGCCCGCGCGGCTGGTTGACCTGATCGTGCCGTTCAAGAAGCACGTCTACGAGGCTGTCCTGGAAGAGTTTTCGCCGCTGATCGAGTCCTGACCGCGCAGGACCGGAGCGCGATTGGCGCCAAGCCACGCACAGGCGGCGCTGACCATGCCGACCGCGCAGAAGAAGCCGAAGATTGGCAGCGATTCCAGCCCGAAGCTCACGAACCATGCCACCGGCGCGGTAAACAGCGCGCCCAGTGCCATCCAGCTGGGCAGGCGGGAAAACAGCGCCCAGCGCCGTTGCAGCGATACTGCCGTCCACACCATCGCGAAGGCGACTGGCAATCCGAACAGCAACCCCAGCAGCATGCTCCCCGGCAGGACCATCAGCGCCCAGGCATAGCCCGGCATATCCGCCTTCGAGCCGGCCATCGACGCGGCTGTCACGCTGGCGCTGACCCCCAGGGCAATCCCGGCGCCCGCGCCGAACCACACCCCGCGCGCCAGATCGGGCCGGGAGCCGGGCGGGTGGCTCAATTCGGCGTCACCACCGGCTGGGCCTTGACCTGATCGGCGGTCACCACCTGCGGAGCCGCCGGCCCCTTGGCGATGGCGGCGGCGAGTTGCTGGGCCGAAGCGCACTGCTTGCCGCAGATCTGCTCGAGGCGCGACAGGTTGCGGCGGGCCTTTTCGACCGCGCCCTTTTCGACCAGGGCCAGCCCTTCGCCGGCAATGGCATACTGGTTGTCCGGCTCCAGCGTCAGCGCCTGTCGGTAATAGTGCAGCGCCTTGCCCTGCATCCCCTGCTGGCGGGTCGCCTCGGCAAGGTTGAGGTAGATCGCGACGTGGCCCGGCTGCACCGCGAGCGCGGCCTCGAAGGCATCGATCGCACCATTGGCGTCGCCCCCGGCGAGCGCGGCGCGGCCCTGCGCGACCAGCGCGGCGGAACGCGGATCGAGCGGCGCAGGCGGCGCACCCTGCCCGACGCTGGCGGTAACCGCCGCAAGCAGGGCAAGCGCAAGCGCGGCGGGGGTGTAACGCATCGTCAGCTCCTTGAGCGTAGCCATGTCAGCGGTTCGTTATCACGGCGAAACAAAACGTGCGATGAAAAAGCCGTCGGTTCCGTCTCGGCCCGGCGCAAGTCGCCAGCCTGCGCCGCGCGGCTCTCCGGCAGGCAGATCGGGGCTTTCGGGGCGCCACTCGGGGTGGCGCTGGAGGAACCCCGCGGCCCCGTCCGCGCCTTCCGCGTCGAGCAGCGAGCAGGTGACGAAGACCAGTCGCCCGCCCGGCCTGACCAGCCTGGCCGCCAGATCGAGCAGCCGCGCCTGGATCGCGGCGTAACGCGCCACTTCCGCGCGCGTCAGCCGCCAGCGCGCCTCCGGGTTGCGGCGCCAGGTGCCGGTGCCGGAACAGGGCGCATCGACCAGCACGGCGTCTGCCTTGCCGCGCAAGTCTTCCAGCGCCTCTCCTTCGCGGCCCGGATTGAGCAGGCGGGTTTCAACGAATGCCGCCCCGGCCCGCTCGGCGCGCGGGGCAAGGCGCGACAGGCGTGGGCGGTCGGTATCGCAGGCCACCAGCCGCCCCTTGCCCGCCATCGCGGCGGCGAGCGCCAGTGTCTTGCCCCCCGCCCCCGCGCAGAGATCGATCACCGTCTCCCCCGGCATGGCTCCGACCGCGAGGCAGGCGAGCTGCGAGCCGCTGTCCTGCACCTCGATCTGGCCGGACTTGAAGGCGTCCCACTGCTCGACGGGAGTGCCGGAGGGAAAGCGCAGGGCATCGGGGGCGGCGGTCGGCTCGCCCTCCACCGGCAGGGCAAGCTCGCCCGACTTCAGCCGATTGATCCGCACGTCGAGCGGCGCACGCCCCAGCAGCGCGGCGGCGTCCTCGCCCGCAATCCCACTTTCAGACAGCGCTTCGGCCAGCCATGCGGGCGCGACGCCCGGATCGGCGACCGGCTCGTCCGGTGAAATCGGCGCGGGGGCGTGGCGGGAGCCATCGAACAAGGTGGCCAGCGCGGCATCGTCCCGGGCCAGCAGCAGCATGGCGGCGCGGCCAGAGGCGGGGATTTCGCCACAAGCGCGGATCGCGGCATAGGCCAGTTCGCGCACGGCGCGGCGGTCGCCCGATCCGGCAAAGCGGCGGGTGCGGAACCACTCGGCAATGATCCGGTCCGCGCTCGCCCCGCCCGAACGCGCGGCGGCGATCACGAGGTCGAGGACCTCGATCGCCGCCTGGACTCGCGCGGCAGGGGTCATCGGCGCGTCACGACTTGTAGTTCGGCGCCTCGCGGGTGATCGTCACGTCGTGGACGTGGCTTTCCTTGAGGCCGGCGTTGGTGATCTGCACGAACCGCGCGCGGGTGCGCAGGTCCTCGATGGTGGCGCTGCCGGTATAGCCCATCGCCGCCTTGATCCCGCCGACCAGCTGGTGGACCACGTCCTTGGCCGGGCCCTTGTAGGGCACCTGGCCCTCGATCCCTTCGGGAACGAGCTTCATCTGGTCCTTGATGTCCTGCTGGAAGTACCGGTCCGCGCTGCCGCGCGCCATCGCGCCGACCGAACCCATGCCGCGGTACGACTTGTAGGCGCGGCCCTGGTAAAGGAATGTCTCGCCCGGTGCTTCCTCGGTCCCGGCCAGCATCGAGCCGACCATGATCGTGCTGGCCCCGGCGGCGAGCGCCTTGGCCGCATCGCCCGAGGTGCGCAGCCCGCCGTCGGCGATGATCGGCACGCCCGAATCGCGCGCGGCGCGGGCGGCTTCCATGATCGCGGTCAGCTGCGGCACGCCCACGCCCGCGACGACGCGGGTGGTGCAGATCGAGCCCGGCCCGATCCCGACCTTGACCGCATCGGCACCGGCATCGATCAGCGCGCGGGTCGCCTCATAGGTGGCGACGTTGCCGGCGACGACCTGGGCCGAATTGCTGAGCTTCTTCACCCGCTCCACCGCGCGGGCGACATCGCGGTTGTGGCCGTGGGCAGTGTCGATGATCACCACGTCGCATTCGGAGCCGAGCAGCGCCTCGGTGCGTTCAAAGCCCTTGTCACCCACCGTGGTCGCGGCGGCGACGCGCAGGCGACCGGCACCGTCCTTTGTCGCGCCGGGATAGGTGACGGCCTTTTCCATGTCCTTGACCGTGACCAGCCCGATGCAGTGGAACTGGTCGTCCACCACCAGCAGCTTCTCGATCCGCCGCTGATGGAGCAGCCGCCGCGCCTCGTCCTGGCTGACGCCGGGGCGCACGGTGGCAAGGTTCTCGTGCGTCATCAGCTCGCGCACCGGCTGGGCCGGGTTGTCGGCAAAGCGGACGTCGCGGTTGGTGAGGATGCCGACCAGCTTGCCGCTGGCCTCCACCACCGGGATACCGGAGATGCGGTTGGCTTCCATCAGCGAGCGCGCCTCGCCCAGGGTGGCGTCGGGCGAAATGGTGATCGGGTTGACGACCATGCCGCTTTCAAAGCGCTTGACCGCGCGCACCGCGGCACACTGTTCCTCGATGGTGAGGTTGCGGTGGAGCACACCGATCCCGCCCAGCTGGGCCATGACGATCGCCATGTCAGCCTCGGTCACGGTGTCCATCGCGGAGGAGAGCACCGGAATGTTGAGCGCGATCTCGCGCGTCAGGCGGGTGCGGGTGTCGGCCATCGACGGAACGATGTCGGATTCGCCCGGCTGCAGCAGGACGTCGTCGAAAGTCAGACCGAGAGGGATGTCCATGGTGCCACAGTGCCTTTTGTACGGAGCGATTCGTGGCGGCCCATGTAAACGCAGGGACCAAAAGTCGCTAGGGGGCTATTTGGCGGCAACAGGCACCTTCTTCGGGTCGGCGAACCAGCGGGTCAGCGCGACCAGGAACAGCACATCGTCCGCCGCGCCGCCCAGTTCGATGCCGGCTTTGAGATTGTCGCTGGCGCGGTGATAGTCGCCCTCCATGAAGGCTTCGACCCGGGCAATGTCCGACCACGAGCTGGAAATCATCACCGCCGGGATATCATGCTGCATCAGCGCCCAGCCATCCTGGCGGCGGACATAGGTGTTGAGCGCATCGCCCGGCGCGATCTTCTTCTTCTGCGCCTTGGCGACGGCCGCGATGCCGGTGTCGAGCGGGGTCATGCCCTTGCCGACCACGGCGAAGGGCTCGCCCGCCGGCCCCAGCGCGACCGAATCGATGTTGAAAGCGGCCAGGATCTGGCTCAGCGGCACCGGCGGATTTTCAGCAAAGGCATGGGCGCCGAGCAGGCCCAGTTCCTCGCCCGTGGTGGCGAGGAAATAGACGTCGCGGTCCATCGGCGGGCCCTTGGCCAGCCGCCGCGCCACTTCGGTCAGCACGGCGAGGCCACTGGCATTGTCGATCGCGCCGTTGCAGATCTGGTCTTCCGCCGGGGGCGGGACGCAGCGTCCGAAATGGTCCCAGTGGGCCAGCAGCAGCACTGCCTTGCCATCGGGTTTGCGGCCCGCCAGCTTGCCGATCATGTTGTGGGTGTTGATCCGCGTCTCGCTGGTCGTCGCCTCCAGCGTGGCGGCAAGGTCCAGCGCGCGGGGGGCAAAGCTAGGTGCCTCGGCCAGGGTGCGCAGGCTGGCGGTGGTCTGGCCGGTCGGGGCGAGCAGCCGGTCGAGCCCCGCCGCGGTGATATAGGCTTCCAGATCGCCGCCCAGTTCCTCGCTCGCCAGCGCATAGCCCTTGCGGTCGCGGCGGGCGGCGACATTCTCCAGCGTCTGTTCGGGATCGTCGAGCACGGTCAGGACGGCTGAAGCCCCGGCTTCGAGCAGCGCGTTCTGCCGGGCCGAACCGTCCTTCCCACCATCGAGCAGCAGCGCGACGCGCCCGGCCAGTTCGGCGCGGGTCGGCACAGAAGCGCCCTTGCCGACGAACAGCACCGGCGCATTCTCGATCAGGCTGCGCTTGCCGGAAGTCAGGACCAGGATCGATCCCGGCAACAGGAACAGCCGCTTGCCGCGCCGGGTAAAGGCGGCGCGGCTGCCATCGGGTTCACGCGCGACCAGCGTTACCGGCGCAAACCAGGCGTGCGAGGGATTGTTGGTGCCGGATTCGAGGCCGATGTCGAACCACTGCTTGCCGAGGTAGCGCAGCGTCTTCGCCTCGCCTTCGGTCCCGGGCTCGCGGCCTTCGTAGCTGTCGTCGGACAACTCCCTTATGTGGGCGAGCAGCTGGGCCTTGATCTCGTCCGCTTCAGAAATCCGCTTCTTGGCCGCCTGCGCCGGAACCGCGACGAGCAGCGCCATGGCGAGAAGCGCCACGGCGCAACGGTTCATCGCTGATATGAAACGGCCCATCGCAGCATTGCACCACGAAGAGGCCTGCACCGCAAGCGCGCATACGCGGTGGTTAGCGGTTGCACTGGCCAAGTGGCAGGAAAACAACAGTCTGGCGCGCCGGCCGCCCTATTCGGCGGTCCAGCCGCCATCCATGCTGATGTTCGCGCCGGTGATGTTGGCGCTGGCATCGCGGCACAGGAACACCGCCATCTCGGCGACGTCGGACGGCTGGACGAACTTGCGCGTCGGCTGGCGGGTCAGCAGCACGTCCTGGATCACTTGTTCACGGGTCATGCCGCGCGCCGCCATCGTGTCGGGGATCTGCTTTTCCACCAGTTCGGTCCAGACATAGCCCGGGCTGATGCAGTTGGCGGTGATGTTGAAGGTCGCCAGTTCCAGCGCCAGCGTCTTGGTCAGACCCGCAAGGCCATGCTTGGCCGAGACATAGGCCGCCTTGTAGGGCGATGCGGTGAGGCTGTGGGCGCTGGCGGTGTTGATGATCCGCCCCCACCCGGCGGTCTTCATGTGCGGGATCGCGAGGCGGCAGGCATCGAAGGCCGCCGTCAGGTTGAGCGCGATGATCGTGTCCCACTTGTCGACCGGAAATTCCTCGACCGGCGCAACGTGCTGCATCCCCGCGTTGTTGACCAGGATGTCGACCGCCCCGGCCTCCGCCATCATCGCTTCCACGCCCTCGCGGCGCGAAAGGTCGGCGGCCACGTGGCGGGCGCCCAGTTCCTCGCACAGCGCCGCGATGACTGCCTCGTCACCGAAGCCGGACAGCACCACTTCCGCCCCCTCGGCGTGCAGCGCGCGGGCGATGGCCAGCCCGATTCCCGAAGTCGAACCTGTTACAAGTGCACGTTTTCCCGCAAGAAACATTCCCGACTCCGATCCAAACAGGGTATAGCGGGCGCAATCGCGGCTGGACCGGCAGATGTCCAGCGCAGAGAAAGGGCCCGCGCATGCGCCTCGACGATTTCGATCCCAATTCCATCAATGTCGAGGATCAGCGCGGCTCGGGCGGGTTCCGGATGGGGGGACCGGGCGGCAAGCTCGGCTGCGGCACGCTGGCTATCGCGCTGATCGCCGCGCTGGTGTTCGGGGTCGACCCGGCGCAGATGTTGGGCGACCTCCAGCAGGTCCAGCAGCAGGCGCCGGTCGACAATGGAGAAGCGCAGGGCGGCAGTTCCGCCAGCGAAAGCTGCACCATCGACGCGCTCAGCCGCGAAAGCTGCAATGCGCTGTCATCGCTCAACAAGACCTGGCAGCCGATCTTCGCCGCCGCGAACGCACGGTTCACCCCGCCCAAGCTGGTGTTCTATTCGCAGGCGGGCAGTTCCGGCTGCGGCGCGGCGCAAAGCGCGATGGGGCCGTTCTATTGCCCGGCGGACCAGGGCATCTACATCGACACCGATTTCTACAAGGAAATGGAAAGCCGGATGGACGCGGGCGGCGACTTCGCCCGGGCCTATGTCATGGCCCACGAATACGGCCACCACGTCCAGGCGCTGACGGGCCTGGCCGACCAGGTCCGCTCCGCGCAGGAGCGCAACCCGCGCAGCGCCAACCGGCTGCAGGTGCGCATGGAGCTTCAGGCCGATTGCTACGCCGGGGTCTGGGCGGCGAAGAACCGCGACCGGATCGAGCCGGGCGACATGGAGGAAGGGCTCAACGCCGCGCACCAGATCGGCGACGACACGCTGATGGCCAAGGCCGGTCGCCGCCCGGTCGAAGCGGCCTTCACCCACGGTTCCAGCCAGCAGCGCACCGAATGGCTGCGCCGTGGTTTGCAGACCGGTAACGAGGATTCGTGCGATACCTTTTCCGATCTGAGGGGCTAAAGGGCTTGAGCGATGGCGGCAAGGGGGTGGGCCGCCAGCGATTCGGACCCTTGTGGAGATAGACCGACCATGCGTGCCCCCCTCCCCCTTTTTGCCGTCCTTGCCCTGTCGCTTGGCTCTCCCGCGCTTGCCCGGCAGGACAAGCAGGATGCCGATCCCGCCAAGCCGGTGACCGAGCGCGAAACCAGCGTGAAGGACGCGGCGACCACGCCGCTGTCCGATCTCAACCTCAAGAAGGACCAGATCCCGCCGCTGCTGCTGGGCGCGCAGCAGCGCCCCTATGAGCTGACCGGCCTGCGCACCTGCCCCCAGATCGCCGCCGCCGTGGGCGAGCTTGACGCCGTGCTGGGCGCGGACAATGACCTGCCCGGCGAAGCGCGCGACAAGGTCAGCGCCGGGCGCGTCGCCCAGGCGGCCGTGGGCGCCTTCATCCCGTTCCGCGGGCTGATCCGCGAAATCTCCGGCGCGAACGAGAGCGAGCGCAAGATGCAGTCGGCGATCATGGCCGGCCTTGCGCGGCGCGGCTTCCTCAAGGGCTATGGCCAGGCGCGCGGCTGCCGCTATCCGGCGCGCTCCGCGACCACGGCGGACATCGCCGCGATCATTGGCGCGAACCCGGCCGCCGCGCCCGCCAGCAGCCTGGCTCCGGCCCAGCCGCAGCAAAAGGCCAAGAGCAGGACGCGCAAGGGCAAAGGCAAGGTCGAGTACGTCCAGCAGCCGGTGGTGCAGAAGACCAAGTCCAGGTAGGCGCTCGTGGCGCTTTGGGGGAAGCGGACAGACCGCTTCCCCCAGCCTTCCTCAGGCCGCGCTGGCCTCTTCGCGGCGGCCCGCGATTGCCCAATCGACGCCCCGGGTAGCGTACATCACCCCGGCCAGCGCGGCGAACAGCAGCAGCGCACCGATCAGCAGTGACCAGGCTTCAAGGTTGAGCAGCACGAACAGCAGGGCATAGAGCCCGACCAGCAGCGCCGCCATGAACCTCGCGCGCTTCCAGCTTTTCAGCACCGCCGCGCTGTAGGCGGTGAGCAACCCGATCGTCGCGCCGCTCGCCAGCAGGTAGGCGGGCGTGAAGCCGGTCACCTCGGCGAACGCCAGCATCAGCACGAAGAACAGCACCAGCGCCGCTCCCGCCAGCAGGTATTCGGCGACAGCCACCCGCGCCCCGCCGACCACGTCGAACAGGAAGTAGGCGAGGAAAGTGAAGCCGATGAACAGGAACCCGTACTTCACCGAACGGTTGACCTTGGAATAGAGATTGACCGGCTCGACCAGCCCCACGGTCACCGCACGCGCCGGGGCGCCGATCACCTCTTCCGCTCCGCCCGCCGCCACGTCGGCAGACGAGGCTTCGGACTTCACCATCTGGACCGGATAGGCATTGCCCGCCCCGTCCTCGATCTGCGGCATGTCGGGGTCTTCCATCGCCACTGGCGGCATGCCCAGCGCGAGCTTGTCCACCGTGTAGCTGGCGGTGAAGCCCTTGTCCGAGATCGCCCGGGAATCGGGCAGGAACGCGCCGCCAAAGCTGGGGCTGGCCCAGGGCGAGGTGACGCTCCACTGGGTGCGCCCGCCGCGCGGGACGAGGCTGAGCGAGCGGCTGCCGCGCAGGCCGAAGGCATATTCGACGCTGAGCGCACCCTGCCCGTCCCACGGCACAAAGGCGAAGAAGCCGGAACCGCCGCTCGCCGCCGGTCCCTTGCCCGGCTGGAGCGCGAGTGGCTTGCCCTGTGCGCTCAGCGTCGCGCCCGCAGTCAGGCCGCGCGCGTCGGACGCGCCCAAGCGCAGTTCCGCGCGGTCCCACAGCAGGCGTTCGCGCGTGACCCCGAACCGCGCGAGGTCGTCCGGCAGGGCAAAGCTCGCCTGGCCAGACACCTGCGCTTCATAGAGCACGCTGCGGTAGATCGACTTGCGCCGTTCCTGCGGCCGAATCGCCGTCTTTGCGCTGTGGGTGAGCGGCGAGATGTAGAGCAGCTTCTCCACCTCGATCACGCGCGAGGTGACCTTGCCATTCACCTCCTCGTTCTGGGTCTGGGTGGTGCGGAACGGCACAACCAGCACCGGTCCCGCCACCACCTGCGGCCCGCCCCAGCCGGCGTTGATCTCGGTCTGGGCAGTGCTGGCCTGGTCCTGCCGGTCATAGACCAGCGCAAAGACCAGCAGCAGCGGGATGGTCAGCACGGCGGCAACCAGCGCGACCAGCAGCAGCTTGATTCCGGGGGAGCGCTCGCGGCGCGGTATCTCATCCATGGCACGGCCTTTCGCTTGATGACGATGGCCGAGCCTAACCCCGCACGATGCTTGCGAAAAACCGGCTTGCGGTGCGCTTGCGGTGCAGATCGTGTGAAGGAGCGCAACAAAAAGGGGCGGATTGCTCCGCCCCTTGCATGGTCCCGATTGCCAGGATCAGCCCGCCTTGGCGATTTCCGCGTCGAGCTGTTCGAGCACCCGGGCCTTGACCTCGGGCGAGAGGTTGGTGTCGGCGGAGATCCGCTCGCGCGCCTTGCGCAGGGCGGCTCCGGCATTGGCTTCGGCCCCGGCAGCCGAGCAGAACCGCATCCGCACGATCTGGCGCTTGCCATCCTTGTTCTCCTCGGCGTCGATCGCGCTGGCCTGCTTGCCGTCCTTGCAGGCGATGGCCGCGCCGTCACCTGCCAATGCCATCGCGTGGGCGCCGCCGTCCTTGCCATCGCGGCGCAGCACGAACACGCGCGGGCCATCCTTGCCGTCATGGCTCATCACCATCGGCGCCGCGCCGCCCTCGATCACCATCACCCGGCGTACCTGCTTGCCATCGGGCGCGGCAGGCGGAGCGGGAGGCACCGGCGGGGCGGGCGGCTCGGGCAGTTCGGGCAGGCCGGCGAGCGCAGCCTCCGCTTCGGCATCGCTCAGCGGCTTGCTGGTCTTGAGCACGATGGTCTTGCCGTCGCGCTCGATCACGCGGGTCACCAGCTTGTCCTCGTCATGCGCGGCGCCGTCCTGATGGTCGACGATCATGATCTTCTTGACCGTGCGGACCTGCGGTTCGCTGGCCTTGGGTTCGTCGGCGGCGGCATAGGTGATCGTGGCGGTCAGCGGCAGGGCGACTGCGCCCGCCCCGATCAGGGCGCGGCCGAGCAGGCGGCGGCGCGGGCTGGGTTCATTCATGGTCAGGCTCCTCAGGCGATAGACGATGTTCTTTTCGGCTGCGATCGGGCAGGCGAGCGCGGCGGCCAGGCCCGGCTGGCCGCGCAGCGCGTGGACCGCGATCATCCGGCCATAGGCTTCCCGCAGCGAAGGCGCGCGGGCGGCAAGGACGCGGGCGTCGCAGGCCGCTTCCTGATCGCGGCGCAGCGCGCGCCAGCCGATCCAGGCGAGCGGGTTGAACCAGTGCAGCGCCAGCAGCGGCTGCATCGCCAGGTTGATGGCAAGGTCGCGCCCGGCGTGGTGTTCCAGCTCGTGCGCGATGGCAAGGTCGCGCGCGGTGCGGTCATGCTGGGCCATGAACCCCGGCGGCAGCGCGACGATCCGGTCGATCAGCCCGAAGGCCACCGGTCCCGGCGCGTCCGGCGTCTCGACCAGCCGGACCTTGCCCGACCAGCCCACCGGCCGCGCGCTGCGCAGCAGGTTGCGGCGGAACTCGGCGTAACCCAGCGCGCGCCAGGCGAGATAGGCCGCCGAACCCGCGAGCCACAGGCCCAGCACCAGTGGCTGCCAGTCAAAAGCGGGAGCAGCAGAAGCCGCAGCGGGCGCGCTCGCAACCACGGTCACCACCTCTGCAGGGGCCTCTGCCGGCGCAGGCAG
>JAYRMP010000055.1:0-20490 GCA_041912655.1 Novosphingobium sp.
GTCGAGCTTGTCGAGACACGGTGGCGCTGCCGTGTCTCGACAAGCTCGACACGAACGGAAAGGTGGGGTTACCTGGCCGGGCTTGACCCGTCGCCCCGCCGGTAAACCAGCTGCCCGTTCACCCAGGTTTCCAGCACCTTCGTCTGCGCCACCTGCGTGGGGCTCGCCATCAACGGGTCGGTATCGAGCATCAGGAAGTCTGCCCGCTCGCCCTTGACCAGCCGGCCAAAGCGGCCATCGGCAAATCCGGCATAGGCCGCGCCAGCGGTATAGGCGGCCAGCGTTTCCTCACGGGTCAGGCGTTCCTGCGGCTGCCATCCGCCGAACGGCTGGCCGCTCTGGTCCTGCCGGCTGATCGCGGCGGAAAAGCCCAGGAAGGGATTGGGCGGCTCGACCGGGGTGTCCGATCCGAAGGCCAGCTTCGCCCCGCTTCCCAGCACCGATTTCCACGCATAGGCGCCCGCCAGCCGCTGCGGCCCCAGCCGGGCTTCGGCCATCAGCCGGTCGCTGGTCTGGTGCGCGGGCTGCATTGAGACGACGATGCCGTTCCTTCCCAGCCGCGCCATGTCGGCGGGGTCGATCACCTGCGCGTGTTCGATCCGCCAGCGCCGGTCCCCGCCATAGGTTGCGGCCATGTCCTCGATCGCGGCGAGCGCGGCGGCATTGGCCTCGTCGCCGATGGCGTGGACCGCCACCTGGAACTTGTCGAAGGCGGCGCGGCTCATCATGTTGCGCAGCTGGGTGTCGCCGGTGATCCTGAGGCCCTTGGTGCCCGGCGCATCGGCATAGGGCGCCTTCAGGCTGGCCCCGCGCGATCCCAGCGCGCCGTCGGCATAGAGCTTGACCCCGTTCAGCCGCAGCCGGTCGTCATAGAGCCAGGGCGTCGGCCCCGGACCGCCGATCAGCGCCATGGCCTGGGTGCCGCCCGCATAGCCCATGATCCGTACGCGCAGCCGCCCGGTGTCGCCCGCGCGGCGATAGCTTTGCCAGTCCTCGATGCTGGTGCCCATGTCGGCAATCGCCGTGACCCCGACCGACAGCAGGATTTCCTGCGCCTTGGCCAGCGCCAGATCGCGGTCTTCGGGCCGCGGCGGGGGGACGACCTTGTCGACCAACTCGGTCGCGGTATCGACCAGCACGCCCGCCGGCTTGCCGCCCGGTGCCGTGCGCTCGATCTTCCCGCCAGCCGGGTCTTTCGTGGTGGCGGTGACGCCCGCCGCCGCAAGTGCCAGCGAGTTCGCCCAGCCGGCATGGCCGTCGACCCGCGTCAGCCAGACCGGACGGTCGGCCACCACGGCATCAAGCTCGGCAGCGGTGGGAAAGCGCTTTTCGGGCCACAGCTCCTGGTTCCAGCCGCGCCCCAGGATCCACGGCCGGTCGGGGTGGGCCCTGGCATAGTCGGCGATCATCGCCTGCGCCTGCGCCAGCGATGTCGCCCCCGACAGGTCGAGCGTCAGCGCGGCAAAGCCCAGCCCCATGACATGGCCGTGGGCGTCGATCATCCCGGGGATCAGGATCGCGCCCTTGGCGTCGATCAGGTAGTCGGGCCGGGCAGGGCGCTTGTCGCCCCGGTGGAGCACCTGCGCGATCCTGCCGTCAGTGCCGATCAGCAGCCCGGTGAACCGGTCGATCCCCCCGGTCGCGTCGACGGTGACGCCATCGACATTGTCGATCAGGGTGTCGGCATGGGCAGGGGCGGCGAGGGCGGCCAAGGCCAGCCCTGCCAACAACGCGCGCTTCACGCCTTCTTCTTCCGGGGCAGGCGGCGCACCAGGGCAGAGGTATCCTGCCGCCCGCCGCCGATCGCCTGAACCTCGGCATAGAACTGGTCGATCATCGCCGCGACGGGGAGCGAGACGCCGAGCGAGCGGCCTTCGTCCAGCGCCACGCCCAGGTCCTTGCGCATCCAGTCGACCGCGAAGCCGAAGTCGAATTCGTCCCGCGCCATGGTGTGCCAGCGGTTGTCCATCTGCCACGATTGCGAGGCGCCGCCCGAAATCGCCTCGTAGACCTTGTCGAGATCGAGATGTGCGGCTTCTGCAAAGCACAGCGCTTCGGACAGGGTGGCGATGATCCCCGAAAAGGCGATCTGGTTGACCATCTTGGTGGTCTGGCCCGCGCCCGCCTTGCCGACGTGGACGATCCGCTTGGCATAGGCCGACATGATCGGGCGCGCGGCCTCGACCGCCGCTTCGCGCCCGCCGCACATGATCGAAAGGGTGCCGTTTTCCGCGCCCGCCTGCCCGCCGGTGACGGGGGCATCGACGCAGTGAACCTCAAGGTCGCGCGCCTCGACCTGGATCTGGCGGGCGATGCGGGCCGAAACGGTGGTGTGATCGATGAACACCGCTCCGCGCCCGATCCCGGCGAAGACCCCGGTGGGACCAAGCACGACGTCGGCGAGGTCATCGTCGTTGCCGACGCAGGTCAGCACGACGTCGGCGCCTTCGGCCGCTTCGGCGGGGCTTTCCGCGACGCGCAGCGCGAGTCCGGGGTTGGCTTCCTGCCAGCGGCGCGCGCGTTCGGGTGAGCGGTTGTAGATCGTCAGGCGGTGTCCGGCCTTTGCGATGTGCCGCGCGATTGCGCCGCCCATCACTCCAAGGCCAAGGAAGGATACGTTCTTGGGCTCGTTCATGCCCCAGTCTTTAAAGACTGCGGCGCGCAAATCCAGCGTGCTCAGTTGTATTCGAGGTTGACCGAAAACTGGCCGGCGTAGACTCCGGGGGTCTGACCGGGGTTGATGTGCAGCCGCGCGCCGAAATTGACCACGGCCTGCCCGCCGGTCAGGTGGATCACCATTCCGGAGCCGCCGGGCAATTGCGGTTCAGCCAGGATCGGCTGGCCGGGGCCGCTGAGAGTGAAGTTGGGATCGTAGTTGACCGAGACGTCGGCGTCCGACCCGCTCAGTTGCAGTCGCGACATGGTGAAACTGCCCACGCAGACCAGCGCAGGGTCGCAGGTGCGGCTGATCGTGCCCGGATCGAGTTCGATCACGCCGCCCGCGCTGCCTACCGCGACCTTGCCGAAATCCATGTCGAGCAGCACGGCGAACTGGATCGTTTCCAGCACCTGCGCCTGGGCGCTGCCATTGGTGACCGGCCCGGCGGATGCCGTGACGGGCGCGGACAGCGCGGCGCAGGCCAGCAAGGTGGCGGCGCGATATCTGGCGGCACGCATGGCCATTGCAGCATTCCCTCCGGGACGGGCCGATGTCCGTTTCCCCGCCACGATGATAACTCCGGACACTCTCCCAAGCGCAAACGGATTTGGTTAACCTGCTAGCCATCCTGGTCGAGCGGCGCGGGTGCAGTCGCGGTTTGCAAGAACGGCGGGTTTCCTTTACGGCCCGGCGCGATGACCGATCTTGCCGCCGAAGCCGCCTCGCTGCTCACTCTCGACGATGTCCGCGCCGCCGCCGCGCGGATCGAGGGGCAGGTCGTGCGCACGGCGATGGATTACAGCCGCACCCTGTCGCAGATCACGGGCGCGGACATCTGGCTGAAGTTCGAGAACCTCCAGTTCACTGCCGCCTACAAGGAGCGCGGCGCGCTCAACGCGATGCTGCTGCTGAGCGAGGAACAGCGCGGCCGCGGGGTGATCGCGGCTTCGGCGGGCAACCACGCGCAGGGGCTGTCGTACCACGGTACGCGCCTCGGTATTCCCGTCACCATCGTCATGCCGCGCACCACTCCGGTGGTGAAGGTGATGCAGACCGAAGCGGTCGGCGGCAAGGTGGTGCTGGAAGGCGAAAGCTTTGACGAGGCCTATGCCCACGCCCGCAAACTGGAAGCCGAACTGGGGCTGACCTTCGTCCACCCGTTCGACGATCCGCACGTCGCCGCGGGACAGGGCACCGTGGCGCTGGAAATGCTGGAACAGGTGCCCGAACTCGACATGCTGGTGATCCCGGTCGGCGGCGGCGGGCTCGCCTCGGGCATGGGCACGGCGGCGCGCGCGATCAAGCCCGACATCGGCCTGATCGGGGTAGAGGCGGAGCTGTTCCCCTCGATGTACAACCGGCTCAAGCACAATGACCTGCCCTGCGGCGGGGATACCCTGGCCGAAGGCATCGCGGTGAAGGAACCGGGCGAGTTCACCTCGCTGGTCCTGCGCAAGCTGCTCGATGACATGGTGCTGGTCAGCGAAGCCTCGCTCGAAGGCGCGGTTTCGCTGCTGCTCCAGATCGAGAAGACCGTGGCCGAAGGCGCGGGCGCGGCAGGGCTGGCGGCGGTGCTGGCGCATCCCAACCGCTTCAAGGGCCGCAAGATCGGCATCCCGATCACCGGCGGCAATATCGACACGCGCCTGCTCGCCAACGTGCTGCTGCGCGATCTGGCCCGTTCGGGCCGCCTCGCGCGGCTGCGGCTGACCCTGCAGGACCGCCCCGGCGCGCTCTACAAGGTGATGCGCGAGTTCGATCGGCACAACGTCAACATCATCGAGATCTACCACCAGCGGATCTTCACGCACCTGCCCGCCAAGGGCCTGATCACCGACATCGAGTGCGAGGCGCGTGACCGCGAGCAGCTTGACGACCTGATCGAGACGCTGCGCGAAAAGGGCTATTCCGTCACCGCGGTCGAGCTGAACTAAGGGTTCCGCTTAACCATTGTCGACTCGGCCGGGCGCCTGCGCGCCCCGGTCTGGCCCGGCTGTGCATAGTAAGCATCTGTTTACCCGGTTTTGTGGTTAAAAGACTTTCAACGCGGGCCCGCGAGCGGCATAGTGGATCACCGTAACCCCCGGCAAAGGATCCAGCAGGCCCGTGACGGCACCCGTTCGCTTCCCCAGGTTCTTCGTCACGAGCCCGGCGCCCTGTCCCTATCTGCCGGGACGGAGCGAGCGGAAGGTGTTTACCGAGCTCAAGGGACCGCACGCTGACGAGCTGAACGACGCGCTGGGCCGGATCGGCTTTCGCCGCAGCCAGACGGTGGCCTATCGCCCGTCCTGCGCGGGCTGCAACGCCTGCGTTTCGGTGCGGGTGGCGGCGGAGGAATTCCGCCCTTCGTCGACCCAGAAGCGGAACCTGAAGGCCAATTCGGACCTGATCGTCACCGCCTGCCGCCCCTGGTCGACCGCCGAGCAGTTCGAGCTGCTCCAGCGCTACCTTGGCGCGCGGCACCCCGGCGGCGGCATGGCGACGATGGACGAGGTCGATTTCGCCGACATGGTGGAACACACGCCCGTAGACAGCTACGTGATCGAATACCGCGAACCCAACGCGGACGGCACCCCGGGCCGGCTGGTCGGCGCATGCCTGACCGACCGCCAGGGCGACGGGCTGTCGATGATCTACAGCTTCTACGATCCCGCCCACCCGCAGCGCAGCGGGCTGGGCAATTTCATCATCCTCGATCACATCCGCCGCACGGTGGCCGAGGGGCTGCCCTATGTCTACCTCGGCTACTGGGTCGAAGGCTCGGTGCGGATGCAGTACAAGGTCCGCTATCGCCCGCTCGAACGGCTGGGCCGCGACGGCTGGGTGCGCTTCACGGACGAGGAACAGGACCGCCTGATCGCCGCCACCGCCGCCATGCGCCGCAGCGAGGCCCTGCCGCTGGATGGCAAGACCAAGGACGGCGCCCACGGCGGCCAGGACCAGTACCGCCTCGATATCTGAGGGCCGGTTTCAGCACATTTCGCAAATTGCAGGCCGCGCCCGGCCCGAGCCTTTGCGTCTCCGCAAAAGCAAACCCCCTCCCCGCGCAGGCGGGAAGGGGGCTGACCTGGTTCAGGCTGAAACCGATCAGGCCGGCAGGCCGGAGATCGCCTTCATTTCCATGAAGTCCTTGAGGCCGGCAAGGCCGCCTTCACGGCCATTGCCCGACTGCTTGTAGCCGCCGAACGGCGCGCCCGGGGTCGGACCCCAGTTGTTGATCGCGACCCTGCCGGCGCGCAGCTGCGCGGCGACCGGGGCGGCCTTGGCGGGATCGCCCGAGATCGCGGCGGAGAGGCCGTATTCAGTGTCGTTCGCCATGTCGATCGCCTGCTCCAGGCTGTCATAGGCGATCAGCGTGACCACCGGACCAAAGATTTCTTCCTTGGCGATGCGCATGTCGGGGGTGACGTTCGAGAACACGGTCGGCTGGATGTAGTAGCCGCGGTTGACGTTGCTGGGCAGGTCCGGACCGCCGGTGACGAGCTTCGCGCCTTCGTCGATCGCCGACTGGATCAGGCCGCGCACCTTGTCGAACTGGGCCTTGTTGACCACCGGACCCAGGTGCTGGCCTTCGGTCATCGGGTCGCCCACCGGGGTGGCCGCATACATCGCGCCGGCGAACTGCTCCGCCTCGGCCAGACGTTCGCGCGGGACCAGCACCTTGGTCGGGCTGATGCACGACTGGCCGGTGTTGACCAGCGGGCCGCTGAGCGTGGCGGGCAGGGTCGCGGCGAAATCGGCATCCGGCAGGACGAGGTTCGGCGACTTGCCGCCCAGTTCCTGGTGGACGCGCTTCACGGTCGGCGCGGCGGCGATGGCCACGGCGATGCCCGCGCGGGTCGAGCCGGTAAAGCTGACCATTTCGATGTCCGGGTGGCTGGAGATCGCGTTGCCGGTGGTCGGACCATCGCCCTGCACCAGGTTGAACACGCCCGGCGGCACGCCCGCGGCATCGAGGATTTCGGCAAAGATCGCCGCGTTGGTCGGGCATTCTTCAGAAGGCTTGAGCACCATGGTGTCACCAGCGGCCAGCGCCGGGGCAACCTTCAGTGCGATCTGGTTCAGCGGCCAGTTCCACGGGGTGATCATGCCGACCACGCCGATCGGTTCATAGGCAATCTTGTAGCCCGGGCCGTCTTCAAGGAAGTTGAAGTTCTGCAGCGCGGCGATGGTGCCCAGGAAGCCGCCGATCCCGGCGCCAACCTGCGCGGTGCCGGCGAACGAGACGGGGGCGCCCATTTCCTCGGCCATCGCAACGGCAAGGTCGCCTGCGCGCTTCTTGTATTCCTCGACGATGCGGTTCAGCACCGCCAGGCGTTCCTCGCGCGTGGTCTTCGACCAGGTCTTGAAGGCCCGGCGCGCGGCGGCAACCGCCTTGTCCACGTCGGCCTGGGTGCCGACGGTGATGACCGCGCAGGGTTCCTCGGTCGCCGGGTTGATGACTTCGCGGCGCACGCCGCCTTCGCTGTCGACCCACTTGCCGTCGATGTAGTGTTGCAGCCGCTCGCGCATGTCCTGACTCCCGATTGTTGAATTACAATGCGAGTCGCTTGGTCGGCATCGGCGAGCGAATTTTCAAGGACGAATTGCGAAATCGGGTCGCGGAATGCAACTTTTCTGCGTCAGGACGCCGAGTAGAGTTCCGCTTCGGCGGCGCGGCGGCGAACCAGGCCGTTCAGGCGCCGTCCCCCGGCGTTGACCCACTTGCCGAATTCGCGCGCCGCCGCGGCAAAATCGCCCTGCCGGTGCAGCCGGGTCAGGCTGGCACGGGCAATCGCACCGGTGTTGTAATGAAAACTGACGAGCGCATCGAACTGGTTCTGCGTCACGGGCGCGCCTGCCAGCGCGCGCAGCACCCTGCGTTCGAAGCGGACGAGATCGGCGGCCAGGCGATCATCGCACTGCGCCTGCGTCCAGATCAGCCCGGGTACCACGTCGGGACCGGTCGCGCCCCAGCCGATCGTCCACGGCGCGCCGCCCGTGCCGGGATCGGGATAGGCTTCGAACAACCCGTCCCCGCGCGCCCGGGCGCAGCCTTCGAAACGCTTGATCAGGGCCAGCCCGGCAGGTCCGGTGGACTGCACGGCAGCGCCGGATAGCGCCTTGAATTCAATGGGCGGGGGCAAGACGGACGTAACGCTGATGCCAGGGAACATGACGGAGCCTCCTGCTGAAACGAAGGCTGATCAAGTAAGCCGCAACGGGGGATGTAGGAAAACGGTTTGTCGCAAAGGCGAAAATGGCGGTTTCCTGCGCCCCTTGATCGTTACCGCTTGTTAATCCTGTTCGGGCAATGCCGGTTGCCATGGGGACGTGGGTCAGATTGAGGCACAAGGCCGCGAGGCTGGCGCGCACCGAGGTCGCCATTGGTCTGGTCGTGCTGACCGCCGTCTGCGTGCTGCTGGCGCTGATCGCCGCAGTGACCCTGGGTTTCCGTCACTCCACCAGCCTGGTCAACCGGCTTGACCGTGAAGCAGAGCAGCGGCTGGTCGCCAATTATGTTGACCGACTGGCGGGCACGTCGATCGCGCAGCAGAAGGTCCAGCTGACCTGGGACGATGCGGTGCGCGCGGTGGACCTGCGCCGCGACATGGGCTGGGCCGACACCTATCTGGGCGAATTCCTGTGGTCCAATTTCCATTATGACCGGATCTATCTCGTCGACGGACAGGGACGGCTGCAGCGGGCATGGGAGCGCGGCAAGCCGGTAGCGGACGCGGGCTACGGCGAAATTTCCGGGCTGGTCCGGGCGCAGCTTGCCGCAATGGCCGGCAACCGCACCGTGTTCGGCGTGCAGGCCGGAACGCGGCGGCTGGCCGATACCGACTGGCCGGTCGATGCCCAGGGCCGCGCGCTGACCCGCTGGTCCCGCGCGACGGTTCGTGCCGATGGCCGCCCGGCGATGATGACCGTGGCCTCGATCGTCCCCGATACCGACATGACGCTGCTGCGGGCGACCCCCAGCCACCTGGTTTCCGTGCGGTTCTTCGACGGGGCGGTGCTCGACCGGATGCGTTCCGACCTGCTGCTGACGAACATTTCCGCCAGCGTCGCTCCGCAGGCCGGCGAAGCCGTCAATGGCATGGCGCTGAGCGGGCCGGGGGGGGAAACCGTGGGCTGGCTCAGCTGGCCATTCGTGGCGCGCGGCACTGTAATTACCGAGCAGATGCGGCCGATGTTCATTGCGCTGATCTGCTTCGTGCTGGCGCTGGTGGGCAGCGGCGCGGCGATCCTGCGGGCACTGGGACGGGCCATGGTCCGCCTGCGCGAGCGGGAGGCGAGCGCGCGGGAAGAGGCCCGCCGCGACCCGATGACCGGACTGCCCAATCGTTCCCATTTCATCCACCAGCTCGAACGGGCGCTGATCCGGATCGCGCGCGGGCGCGCCGCCGGTGGAAACCAGGCACTGTGCATCGCCTTCTTCGATCTCGACCATTTCAAGTACATCAACGACACGCTGGGCCACTCCACTGGCGACATGCTGGTGGCCGAGGTGGCCCGGCGCTGCCGTGCGCGGCTGCGCAGCGGCGATGTGCTGGCGCGCCTGGGCGGCGATGAATTCGTGGTGATGCGCCGCGGCGAGGCGACCAAGGGAGAGATCAGTCACCTGGGGCGCGAACTGATGAGTATCTTCGCCGCGCCGTTCAAGCTGGATGGCCGGCTTGTGGATGTCACCGCCAGCTGCGGGATCAGCTGGGCGCCGGAACAGGGAACCAGCGCCGCCGATCTGCTGCGCAATGCCGACATCGCGCTGTTCCGCGCCAAGCAGCGCGGCCGCGCGCGCTGGCGGGCGTTTACCGCCGAAATGGCGCAGGACGTGCACCGCCGCCGCGAGATCGAAAGCGAACTGCGCAAGGCGCTGCAACAGGACCAGCTCGATCTGGTCTATCAGCCGATCGTCGCCGCCGAGGACGGGCGGATCGTCGGTTGCGAGGCGCTGCTGCGCTGGGACCATCCTGAACTAGGCCAGATCAGTCCGTCGCTGTTCGTGCCGATCGCCGAACAGGCGGGGCTCATGAACCTGTTAGGCTGGTGGACGCTGGGGCGGGTGCTGCAACAGCGCGCCGCCTGGCCGGATCTCGACGTATCGATCAACCTTTCGCCGCTCCAGCTGACCTCGCACGGGTTCCTCGAGGATCTCGACCTCCTGATGCGCGAACTCGGCGCGATTTCGCAGGGGATCACCTTCGAGGTCACCGAAGGCGTGCTGATGGAACGCAGGGCCGGGGCCTTCGAAGTGCTGGGCGGCCTGCAGAACCGGGGCTTCGGGGTGGCACTCGACGATTTCGGAACGGGCTATTCCAGCCTGTCCTACCTCACCGCCTTCCGTTTCGACCGGCTCAAGATCGACCGGGCGTTCGTGAGCAACATCGAATGCGATCTGGATGCCCAGGCAGTGCTGAGGGCGATCGTCGAACTGGGCCGGACGCTGAAGACGCGGGTCGTCGCCGAGGGCGTGGAAACGCTGCTCCAGCGCCAGCTGGTGGTCGCGGCCGGCTGCGAGATGGTCCAGGGCTTCTATCACTGGCGGCCGATGCCCGCCGAGGAACTGGCCAGCCTGCTGCGCCAGCAGCGCCGCGCCCGGCCCGAGCAGCCGGCTCCCGGTCGTCCGACCCGCGCCGCCTGACGGCCTTTGGGCAGCGAAAAGGGGGACAGCGAAAAGGGCGCCCGGATCGCTCCGGACGCCCTCTCTCGGTGAACCCTACGGCGCGGGATCAGGCGCTGTAGTACATGTCGAATTCGACGGCCGACGGCGTGGTTTCCCAGCGCAGCACTTCCGGCCACTTCAGTTCGATGTAGGCATCGATCTGGTCCTTGGTGAAGACCCCGCCCTGCAGCAGGAAGTCGTAGTCGGCTTCCAGGCTTTCCAGCGCTTCACGCAGCGATCCGCAGACGGTCGGCACCTGGGCCAGTTCGGCCGGGGGCAGATCGTACAGGTTCTTGTCCATGGCTTCGCCCGGGTGGATCTTGTTCTTGATCCCGTCGAGGCCCGCCATCAGCAGCGCGGCGTAGCACAGGTAGGGGTTGGCCATCGCGTCGGGGAAGCGGAATTCCACGCGCTTCGCCTTGTCGCCTGCACCATAGGGGATGCGGCACGAGGCCGAACGGTTGCGGGCCGAATAGGCCAGCAGCACCGGGGCTTCGTAACCCGGGACCAGGCGCTTGTAGCTGTTGGTGGTCGGGTTGGTGAAGGCGTTGAGCGCCTTGGCGTGCTTGATCACGCCGCCGATGAAGTACAGGCACATATCCGACAGACCGGCATAGCCATTGCCGGCGAACAGGGGCTTGCCGCCATCCCAGATCGAGATGTGGGTGTGCATGCCGCTGCCGTTGTCCTTCATGATCGGCTTGGGCATGAAAGTGGCGGTCTTGCCGTTGGCATGGGCGACCTGATGGACGACGTACTTGTAGACCTGCATGCGGTCGGCGGTCTGCACCAGGGTGCCGAAGGTCAGGCCAAGCTCATGCTGGGCCGAGGCGACTTCGTGGTGGTGCTTGTCGCAGGGCAGGCCCATTTCGAGCATGGTCGCGACCATTTCGCCACGGATGTCGACCAGGCTGTCGACCGGGGCCACCGGGAAGTAGCCGCCCTTGGCGCGCGGACGGTGGGCCAGGTTGTTGCCCTGGTAGTCGGTGTTCGAGTTGGTCGGCAGTTCGATGTCGTCGATCGAGAAGCCGTTGCCGTTGTAGCCGTCATAGAAGCGCACGTCGTCAAAGACGAAGAATTCGGCTTCCGGACCGACGTAGACGGTGTCACCCACGCCGCTCGCCTTGACGTAGCTTTCGGCGCGCTTGGCGGTCGAGCGCGGATCGCGGGCATAGAGATCGCCGGTCGAAGGCTCGACGATGTCGCAGCAGATGATCAGCATCGGCGTCGCGCTGAACGGGTCGACATAGACCGCGTCGAGGTCGGGCTTGAGAATCATGTCGGATTCGTTGATCGCCTTCCAGCCCTCGATCGAGGAGCCGTCGAACATCAGGCCGTCTTCCAGTTCATCCTCGCCCATGACCGAGGCGACCATGGTGAGGTGCTGCCACTTGCCCTTGGGGTCGGTGAAACGCAGATCGACCCACTCGATCCCTTCGTCCTTGATGCGTTTGACGATGTCTGCTGCCTTGGCCATTGGTCTTCCTTCTCGTAATTCCCGGCGCGCATGCGGCCGGTGATCCTGCTGATGTCCATTCCGCCCGCGAAGGGCGGGAAATCGATTGGTTCCTAGATCGCGTCGTTGTCGCGCTCGCCGGTGCGGATGCGCAGGGCGCTTTCCACGTGCATGACGAAGATCTTGCCGTCGCCGATCCGGCCGGTCTGCGCCGCCCCGGCGATCGCTTCGACCACCCGTTCGGCGAGATCGTCGGCGACGACGACTTCGAGCTTCACCTTGGGGAGGAAGTCGACGACGTATTCGGCACCGCGATAGAGTTCGGTATGGCCCTTCTGGCGGCCAAAGCCCTTGGCTTCGGTCACGGTGATGCCGGACACGCCCACTTCGTGCAGCGCCTCCTTCACCTCATCGAGCTTGAAGGGCTTGATGATCGCTTCGATCTTTTTCACGTCGTCCTGTCCCCTGCGCACGAAGCCGGAAACCGTGGGTACGGTCCGGCAGTCCAATCGGCCATGCCAATCCGTAAACAAGAATCGTGCCAATGGCTCCGGACCAGCCCTAGGCCAAGCGGGAAGCGCGGAAAAGGGCCAAAAGCGCAACATCACGCGCCTGTCCTGCAACCCGGAAGCAAGATCGCTGCGCATTTTGCGGGCAGGGATTGCCACTTTTTTCAGCAGCAATTGCCTGCAATTTAGGCAGTCAGAGCGAGAGACCAGCCGTCTCGGGCAGGCCCGCCATCAGGTTCAGGCTCTGCACCGCAGCCCCGCTGGCGCCCTTGCCAAGGTTGTCGAGCACGGCCACCAGCCGCGCCTGCGACCCGTCCTTCGCGCCGAAGACATACAGCTCCAGCCGGTCGGACGGCGCCATCGAGCGGCGCAGCAGGACCTCGTCCGGGCAGTCCGCGCGGACGCTGACCACCGGGCTGCCGGCGAAAAATTCGGCGAGACAGGCGCGCAGCGCATCCGGAGTGCCTGCACCGGGCATCAGCGCCAGGTGCAGCGGCACTTCCACCACCATGCCCCGGTGCGCGGGGATCACGGCGGGCGCAAACAGCGGATCGTGGGCGAGCCCGGCATAGGCGCGCATTTCGGGCACGTGCTTGTGCCCCATGGCGAGGCCATAGTCGCGAAACGCGATGTCGGTATCGTCTTCGAACCGCGCGATCAGTGCCTTGCCGCCGCCCGAATAACCGGACACCGCGTGGCAGGTGTAGGGCCAGTCAGCCGGGAGCAGACCAGCGCGCACCAGCGGCGCGGTAAGGGCGATGAAGCCGGTGGGATAGCACCCGGGATTGCTGACCCGGCTGGCAGAGGCAATCGCCTCGCGCCCGACGATCTCGGGAAAGCCATAGGTCCAGGCCGGGTTCACACGGTGCGCGCTCGACGCGTCGATGATCCGCGCCTTGCTGCCCTCGGCCAGCGCGACCGCCTCGATCGCGGCGTCGTCGGGCAGGCACAGCACGGCAAAGTCTGCGGCGTGGAACGCCTCGCGGCGCGCCTCGGCGCTCTTGCGCTGGGTATCGTCGAGGATCAGCAGCTCGAATTCGCTGCGCGGGGAGAGCCGCTCGACGATCTCGAGCCCGGTGGTTCCGGCCGCGCCGTCGATGAACACCCGCGCGGTCATGGCTCCAGCGCTTCCAGCGGGAGATAGCCGACGAAGCCGTCTTCGCCGACCTGGCCCCAGGCCCAGCCGCCCGCGATATCGAGGACGTTGAACAGGGTGCCGCCAGCCAGCTGCTCGCGAAGTTCGGCGTCCGACTTGGTCGAGGTCATCAGCGCGGCCCCGGCGGCGACCACGCGGCGTTCCATCGGCACGGCATAGTGCGGCACGAAGACCTTGCCTGCCAGACGGACGTGCGCCAGGTCCCCGCGCACCGGCCAGTGCGGCGCGTCGAGCTTTTCGCTCGGCCCGGCGAGCGAGAGCTGGCCGGCGGGAATGGCATTGGCGGTCAAGACATGGCCCCCTTCGAAACGGAAGATCGGGCGATTAGCGGGGGCAGGGGCATAGGGCAAGCTATCCATAGCGTCCCTTCAGCAGACCCCAGGCCGCGCGCAGGCCCAGTGCATCGCCGCCCTTGGGCCGGCCCGGCTTGGCCGCAGGCCGCCAGGCGAAGGTATCGAAGTGCGCCCAGTCGGTCCCTTCAGGCACGAAGCGGTCCAGGAACAGCGCCGCGACCGAGGCTCCGGCAAAGCCGTTGCTGGCTGAATTGTTGAGATCGGCGACGTCGCTCTTCAGGTACTCGCGGTAGCCATCGAACAGCGGCAGGCGCCAGCACTTGTCATCGGCTGCCGCACCGGCCTTGAGCATCTCGTCCGCCGTTTCGTCGCGCCGGGTGAACAGCGCGGGCAGGTCCGGCCCCACGGCAACGCGCGCCGCGCCGGTCAGCGTGGCGAAGTCGATGATCAGTTCCGCGCCTTCCTCGCCCGCGCGGGTCAGCGCATCGCCCAGCACCAGCCGCCCCTCGGCGTCGGTGTTGCCGATCTCCACGGTGATCCCGGCGCGGCTGCGCAGCACGTCTCCGGGGCGGAACGCATTGCCTGAGATCGCATTCTCCACCGCCGGGATCAGCAGATGCAGTCGCACCTTCAGCCCATGCTGCATCACCAGCGAGGCAAGGGCGAGGGCATGGGCCGCGCCGCCCATGTCCTTCTTCATCAGCAGCATGCCCGAAGCCGGCTTGATATCGAGCCCGCCGGAATCGAAGCATACGCCCTTGCCGACGATGGCGAGCTTCGGGTGCTTCGGATCGCCCCAGTGCAGCTCGATCATGCGCGGTGCATGGCTGCGCGCGGCGGCGCGGCCGACGCCGTGGACCATCGGAAAGCCGCGCTCCAGCGCATCGCCGCTGGTCACCTTGAAGTCCGCGCCGTGGGCCTTGGCAATGCGGTGCGCCTCGGCTTCCAGCTGGGCCGGGCCCATATCCTCCGCCGGGGTGTTGACCAGATCGCGGACCAGCGCGGTTGCCGCTGCCTCTGCCAGCACCGGCTCGATCGCCTTGACCTCGCCAGTCAGCAGCACACGCGGTGCATCCTCGCCCGGCTCGCTGCGATAGCGGTCGAAGCGGTATTGCCCGGTGACCCAGCCGAACAGCGCCGGTCCCGGCTCACCGCCCGCGCGGCGATAGGTGCCGGGCGGCAGGACTTCGGCCAGCTTGGCCATGCACCAGCTCGACAGGCTGGCCGAGTTGGCCACGCCCGACGCGACCATCCAGCCATCGCCATCGGGCAGGATCGCGTGGGAATAACCTTCCGCCTTGAACTTCTGCGCCTCCAGCGCGGCACGCTGCGGTGCGGACAGGGTCTTGATGAAGTCCTCCAGCCCGGCCTTGTCGACCAGGTGGATGGGGATGGCCTTTTGTCCCTTGTCGGGCTGGATCGGGGCGTGCTTGTCGGTCATGATGCTGCCTTAGCCCCGAGGGCCGGGGTGATGCGAGAGGAAATCGGGACCATGCGCAGCCTTGTCGCCATTCTTGCCATGCTGCTGCTGGCGGCCTGTTCCGACAAGCAGGATGCCGCACCCCAGCCGCAGGCGAGCGCTTCGCCTGCCGCAGCTGCGGCACCGAGTTCCCCCGCTGCGCCGCCTGCGCAGGCGCGCAAGGTGGAAGTGCAGAACGCGCTGATCCAGTTCGACTATGCCTATCCCGCCGAAGCGGCGGCGATCCCGGCGCTGAAGGGCCTGCTGGATGCCGATCTCGACAAGCGCCAGCGCGAGATCACTGCCGAGGCGCAGGAAGGTCGCGCCGAGGCGAAGCAAAGTGGTTATGACTTCAACCCCTATGGTCATTCGACCGACTGGACCGTGGTGACTGACCTGCCCGGTTGGCTCAGCCTGACCGCGCAGCGCTGGGAGTTTACGGGCGGCGCCCACGGGAATCCCTGGACCGAGGCGCTGCTGTGGGACAAGGCGGCCAGCGCAAGGCGCAAGACGGAGGACCTGTTCGTTTCGAAGGCAGCGCTGAGCAGCGCGATCCGCCTGCCGTTCTGCGATCTGCTCGACAAGGAACGCGCCAGGCGCCGCGAGGCTCCGGTCAATCGGGACAGCGGCGACATGTTCGACGAATGCATCGATCCCGTGGAATCGACCGTGATCCTGGGCTCGGCGGACAAGCAGCATTTCACCCGCATCGGCGTGCAGGTCGATCCCTATGCGGCGGGTCCCTATGCGGAAGGCGGTTATGAGGTGACGCTGCCGGTGACCCCGGCCGTGCTGCGGGCGGTGAAGCCCGAATATCGCACGCTGTTCGCCGTGGGGCGCTGAACCCTCGCATTTTTGCGAATAGTTCGCTACATGGGCGGGGATGACACACTATCAGGTAGTAGACGATAGCGACACCGTGCTGCGCGACGGCACGATCAAGCTGCACGGCCCCGCCGGCTTCGAAGGCATGCGCAGGGCAGGGCGGCTGGCGGCCGAGATCCTCGACGCGCTGGCGCCTTTCGTCCAGCCGGGGGTAACCACCGGGCAGATCGACGACCTTGTCCGGCAGATGACGCTGGATGGCGGCGCGGTTCCAGCGACGCTGGGTTACCGGGGCTATGCCCATTCGTGCTGCACCTCGATCAACAACGTGATCTGCCACGGCATTCCGGGCGACAAGGTGCTGCGCGACGGCGATATCGTGAACATCGACGTCACCCCGCTGCTTGACGGCTGGCACGGCGATTCCAGCCGGATGTACCTGGTCGGCGACGTGCCGCTGAAGGCGCGGCGGCTGGTCGAGGTGACCTATGAGTGCCTGATGATCGGGATCGAAAAGGCCCGTCCCGGCGCACGGCTGGGCGATATCGGCGCGGCGATCCAGCACCACGCCGAACGCCACCGTTACGGCGTGGTGCGCGAATTCTGCGGGCACGGGCTGGGACGGCTGTTCCACGACGCCCCCGAAGTGATCCACGCCGCGCGCGCCGGTACGGGTCCGGAACTGCGCCCGGGCATGTTCTTCACGATCGAGCCGATGATCAACCTCGGCAAGCCGGGGGTGAAGATGCTGGACGACGGCTGGACGGCGGTGACGCGCGACCGTTCGCTTTCCGCGCAGTTCGAGCATTCGATCGGGATCACCGAGGACGGCTGCGAAATCTTCACGCTCAGCCCCAAGGGCTTGCACAAGCCGCCGTATTGAGCGGGCTTAACCGCGCGCTGCCCGGATCGCCGCGCCGCCTGCGAAGGGGGCGATGGCCAGCAGGACGAGGCTGACGGCAGCGGTCAGAGCGATGCCGCTTTCCCCGCCAATGGCGAGGCTCCCCGCGCCGAACACCAGCAGCGGCACGGCGAGCGGGATCACCAGCAGCCCGCCCAGCGCCGCGCCGCCGCGCAGGCCCGCGGTGAGTGCGGCGACCGTGACGCCCAGCGCGGCGAGGCCTGGCGTTCCCGCCAGCAGGCCAAGCTCGACGATCCGCAGTTTCTCCCCGTCGATCCCGACCAGCACCGATGCGGGGAGGGCGGCGAGCATCAGCGGCGGGCCGAAGCTGAGCCAGTGGGCCAGCACCCGGATCGCGACCAGCACTTCCTCGGAAATCCCGCGTAGCGCCCACTGGTCGAAGAAGCCGAGTTCGAGGTCCGGCTCGATCAACCGGTCGAGCGGGAGGATCGCGGCGAGCAGAGCCGCCACCCAGATCACGCCGCCGCCGGTGCGCGCCAGCAGCGGCGCATCCGGGCCGACCGCGAAGGGATAGAGCATCGCCACGGCGAGGAAGAACAGCACCGGCAGCATTGCCCCGCCGCGCCGTCCGCCGGACATCAGCAGGCGCAGGTCGCGGGCGAGGAGGGGCAGGTAAGTCCCGCTCATGCCGCGAAATCCTTGAGGTCCATCCGGACGAGACCCGGCACTGCGATCGGCTGATGTGAGGCGATCACCGCGATTCCGCCTGCCGCGCAGTGTTCCGCCACCAGCCCTTCGACCAATGCCACCCCGCGCGTGTCGAGACCGTTGAGCGGCTCGTCGAGCAGCCACAGCGGCGCCTGCTGCCCGATCAGCCGGGCGAGCGCGGCGCGCTTTTTCTGCCCGGTGGAGAGGTAGCGCACCGGCACGTCCTCCAGCCCCGCGAGGCCAAGGTCCGAGGCGCGATTGTCGTGCGGGCCATCGAGCCGCTGCCAGAACCCCAGCGCCTGCCCCAGCGGCAGGTGCGGATCGAGCGCCGGGCGCTCGTCGAGCAGGCCGATCGTGCCTTCTCGTTCTACGGTGCCCGAAAACGGCGCGAGCAGCCCGGCAAGGATGCGCATCAGGCTCGACTTGCCGATCCCGTTGGCGCCGGCCAGTTGCAGCGCCTCGCCCGCGCCGAGGCTGAAGGACAGGCCGCGCAGCAGCAGCCGGTCGCCGCGCCGGCAGGCGATATCACGGGCGGCGAGGCGGCGCGCTTGCATGGAGGGGCGCGATAGGGGAAAGCTGCGTCTCTGCCAAGGAGAGCCGCGATGCCGATTGCCCGACTGACCGATGCCGAAGTTGCCGCTCTGCTGGAAGACCTGCCCGGCTGGGCGCTGCGCGAGGATGGGCTTGCCATCGAATGCGGCTTCGAATTCGACGATTTCAGCCAGGCCTTCTCGTTCATGACCCGGATCGCGCTTTATGCCGAAAAGGCCGATCATCACCCCGAATGGTCGAACGTCTACAACCGCGTCGGGATCACGCTGACCACCCACGACGCGGGCGGGATCAGTCAGCGCGATGCCGACATGGCCCGCGCGATCGAGGCGATGCTGTGAGGCGGCTGGTCGCCAGCCTTGCGCTGGTCGCCGCCTTCCCCGCCGCCGCGCAGGATGCCGCCCCGCCGCCGCAGCCGTGGGAGGGGGTGTGGAAGGGCACGCTCGGGACCTATCCGGTGCGGCTGTGCCTGTCGCAGCGCTCCGAAACGTGGAGCGTGGGGGCCTATTACTACCTCAGCCAGCTGAAGACGATCGGGCTGGAAATGCAGGACGACGGATCGTGGGTGGAAAAGGCGGGCGGTTCCGATACCGTCACCGGGCGCTGGACGCTGCGCCCCTCGGGCGATGCCCTTTCGGGAGAGTGGAAGCAGGGCGCGAAAAGCCTGCCGCTTACTCTGACCCGCGTGGCGGCTGACATCACCGATGGCGCCTGCGGCACGCGCGAGTTCCTCGAACCGCGCATCCAGCCGGCGAAACTGCGCGAGACTCCCGAGGCGCTGGGCAAGTTCGCCTACCGCGAACTGAAGTGGGACGTCGGCAAGGGCTTTCCGGATGTCTGGCTGACCAGCCTTGCCTATGCCCCGGTTCAGCCTGGCGACAGGGCGATCAACGCCGCGCTGCGGCTTGATCCGGCGAAGCGCGAAGGCGATGCGGACTACGTCTCGTGCTACCAGGGTTCGCTCGGCAGTCTGGGCAACGACGGCGATTTCGGCTTCGGCTATGCCCCGCGCGCGGCGACCTCGGCGTTCCTCACCGTCACCGTCAATGCAGAGGGCTTCTGCGGCGGCGCGCATCCCTATGCCGACTACTGGTGGCAGACCTTCGACCGCAAGACCGGCAGGAAGGTCGATCTCGCCACCTGGCTGACCCCCGCTGCCAGTCCGCGCGCCGAGGGGTTCGAGGATGCGACGATCCGTCCGCTGTCCCCGGCGTTCAAGCGGCTGCTGCTGCGCCGCCTGCGCTTCGAGGACGCCGAATGCCGCACGGTGGTGAGCGATGCCGAATACTGGAACATCGGGCTGGACCGGACCGGGCTGGTCTTCTCGCCCTCGCTGCCGCACGTGGCGCAGGCCTGCGGCGAGGATGTGGCGGTGCCCTTCGCCGAGCTGGCTCCGTGGCTGAGCGCCACGGGCAAGGCCGGGGCTGCGCGCCAGAAGGGCGGTTAGCCCCCCAGCGGCCGCAGGGTGGAGCGGGTCATCTTGCGCAGGCGGCCTGGCATCCAGCGGCTGGCGAAGGCGAGGCGGTGGGCGGTCTTGCCCACGCGCGTGTGCAGATCGGCCCCATGGACCGCCTTCCACGCCGCATCGGCGACTTCGCTGACCGGCGTTATCTCCAGCCCGGCTTCCTGCACCCGTTCGCGAATTTCGCCATTGGTGGCGCGGTTGGGGGCGTGGGCCAGAAGCGGGGTGTCGATGAAGCCCGGCATAAGGCTGGCGACCTTGATGCCGTCCGGCGCCCATTCCGCGTCGAGCGATTCGGTGATCGCCCGCACCCCGAACTTGGTCGCGGAATAGACCACCGCGCCCGGCGTGCCATAGATCCCCGCCGCGCTGGCGGTGTTGAGCAGGCACGATCCCGGCGCGCTGGCCTTCAACCAGGGGTGCGCCGCCTGCGCGCCGAACAGCACGCCCTTGAGATTGATGTCGAGACAGCGCTCGATCTCTTCGGTGGTGGTTTCGACCAGCTGGCCGCCGAGCGGAATGCCCGCGTTGTTGAACACCACGTCGATCCGCCCGCCCGCGGCCTTGGCGAAGTCCGCCAGCGCTGCGTCCCACGCCTCGCGGTCGCGCACGTCGAGCTTGTGGAGCGAGCTCTTGCCCGCCGGCAGCAGCGCGGCGGTTTCGCGCATCCCCGCCTCGTTGACATCGGCGAGGCCGACGAACCAGCCCGCCGCGCCGAATTTCACCGCTACTGCGCGGCCAATCCCGGAAGCGCCGCCGGTGATGAAGATGGTCTTGCTTTCAGCCATGTCAGTATCCTCCCGCGAATCCCTTAGCCGTTGGTATCGAGACAAGTCGAGAGACCTTCCCCAAGGCAATCCTCCCGTTCGTGTCGAGCTTGTCGAGACACGCGAAGCGCTAC
>JAYRMP010000056.1:0-20393 GCA_041912655.1 Novosphingobium sp.
CGGTGGAAGGCAGCGCTATGCGGGGTCCCGGCGCGCACATGGCGGTGGCTGAGGATGGCAGCTTCGTCGGCTCGCTGTCGGGTGGCTGCATCGAGAATGCGGTGGTGGCAGAGGCTTGCGAGGCGCTCAAGACCGGCCAGAACCGGATCGTCCGGTTCGGGGCGGGCTCGCCCTATCTCGACATCCGTCTGCCCTGTGGCGGCGGTCTGGACATCCATTTCCAGCCGCTCACGGACGGGCAGGCTGCGCGCGAATGCCTGGCGGCGATCGAGGCGCGCCGTCCCTATACGGTGCGGATCGGCGCACAGGGCGTCCAATGCGTCGCAGGCTGGCATCCGGCTGCGTTCGATCGGACATGCGGCAGCGCCAGCTTCGGGCACTTCCCGCAGGCCCGGCTGATGCTGGTCGGGCACGGGGAGGGCGTGAGGGCGCTCGCCGTGCTGGCGCGGTCGCTGGCGCTGGAGGTCGCCGCCCTCACGCCGGATGCGCGCGTGCTTGGCGAGTTGCAGACGCTGGGCGTCCCGGTAACGCAGCTGAAGCGCAACACCGACACCGAGCCGCTGCAGAGCGATCCCTGGACGGCCATCGTCTTCCTGTTCCACGATCACGACTGGGAAATTCCGCTGCTACGCCGGGCGTTCGAGCTGCCCCGGTTCTACATCGGCGCGATGGGCGGACGGCGGGCCAATGCTGCGCGCGGAGCAGCCTTGCTGGCGGCTGGAGTGGCGCCCGATGCGCTAGCCGCGCTGCATGCGCCGATCGGCCTGTTTCATTCTTCGCGCGATCCCGACACGCTGGCCCTGTCCACCCTTGCCGAGATCGTGAAGGTCTATCAGAATGCAGATTTCGGACCCGCCCTTAGCTGAACCACCGCGCTATGCCGTGGCCGTCCTCGCCGCCGGCCAGTCGCGGCGGTTCGGGCCTGCCGACAAGCTGGCGGCCAGTTTCCGGGGCCGTCGCCTGGGCGAACATGCCTGCCACGCGCTGGCCGGGCTGGACCTTGCCCATCGCTGGGTGATTGCCGCGCGGGCCGACCATCCCTGTGTGCCGGGCTGGCAGGCGGACGGCTTCACTCTTGCGGTGAACGCCGCTGCCGCGTCGGGCATGGGGACCTCAGTCGCGCTGGCGGCCAGGCTCGCGCTGGAGGCCGCGGCCGATGGCCTGCTGATCGCGCTGGCCGACATGCCGCTGGTTCCCGCCGGGCATTTCCGCGCGCTCCTCGCCCGCGCTGCCGCGCAAGGTCGCACGGCCATTGTCGCATCGGCGGCGGACGGCACTCGCTTGCCCCCGGCGGCGTTCGGGCGCGATCACCTTGCCGCGTTGGCGGCGATGACTGGCGACATCGGCGCGCGGGCGCTGCTGCATCAGGCGGAGCTGGTTCCTTGCGACGCCGAATTGCTGATCGACATCGATGATGAGCAAGCGCTCAATCGGGCGTTGTCGAGGGGGTAGCGCAGCGGCTGCGTTTGCTCCCTCAGGCAAGCGTCACGAAGATCTCCGCCTCGATCACCCAGTCATCGCCGAGCCTGCGCCATTTTGCCGAGTAGTCGCCAGAAGCGAGCGGGTCTCCGCCAGTGCCCGAAGTGCCGCGCCACTTGCCATGTTCCAGCGCGATGGGTTCCACGGCGGACGCGATGATCTTATCCGGCAAGCGTTCGTAGGTCATGCGCGACCGCGCGGCGAATTCGCGCTTCCATGCCTGCAATTGCGCCTTTCGGCCAGCGATGACCGCGCTGTCCGAGCCGGTAACCATGACCACATTGGGGGCCAGGACTGCGCTGATCGCGGCCAGGTCAGCTTCCGCGAGCGCCCGGTTGAAGGCTGCGCGGCGCAGGCGGATGGCAAGATCGGCGCCGGTCATGGCTGTCCTTCGCCACAACGGGGCGGCTTCGCCTGCTGTTTCATTTCGGCATAGGCTGCGTCGCGGTCCGTGAGAGCCAGCGAAAGCAGGAACTGTCTGGCGTCGCGGTAGGTCAGGAAGGGCTTGCCCGCCGCAACGATCGGTTTCGTGCGCCCGTTGTAGATCCGGCGCAGCAGCCGATTTTGCGCGCGTGTCAGAACTGCATCGTCTTCGGTGGTGACAGTCATTCCCTATCCTGTAGGGGACACGGACGCATCCGCCAATCCAGCCGTGCAGGTGGGCTGCCGGGCCTCAGGGAGTACAAAGATCGTGTCATCCTCGCCGCAGGCGCTTACCGAGCACTTTGCCCATTGCATCCAGGTTTTCGGCGGCACGACTCCCGCTTCGCGGCGTCTCGGCATCGACGAACGGGCGCTGCGGCGATTCGCCAATGGCGAACGGCCCGTCAGTGCCCGCCTGATGCAGGACACCGCGCAGGCGCTGCGAACCCTTGTCGCCGAAGCGACGGCGGCGGAAGCCTACATCGCCACGACCATGGGGGATGCCCCCGGCGATCGCTGATCCCGATCGCACAGGGCCGGGCTTCAGCCCGGTTGCTTCAGATCCGCGATGACCAGCGCGGCAACGCGGTGCAGCATTTCGCTGTATTGCCCGGCGGCAAAGCGCCCGGGCGCGATCCGCTGCTCGGCGTGGACGCCCAGCATCATGCTCTTGATCATGGCCGCAGCCAGGGCGCAGCGTTCCGGCGTGGCGCCCGTCTCGCGGATCAGCTCGGCCTCGATCAGTTCGCGCATGTGGTCATGGAAGGCGGCATAGACCGGCCCGAACCGGGCATCACCTGCGACGTCCGAAAGCATCCGCGCGAAGAATTCGGCATGCGGGGCGTGATACTGGTCCAGCTTGGTCAGCAGCACCTGCGTGCCGAAATGCTCTGCCTCGATCAGGCTTGATCGGGCCCGTTCCAGCATCAGGTTCAGGCACGCCTCAAGCAGGCCGGCCTTGGTCCTGAAGTGGAAGAAAACGGTCGCCTGACCATAGCCGGCCAGTTCCGCGACCTCCTCGGTCGAAGTCGCGGCAAACCCCTTGCGGGCGAACAGGTCGACCGCCGCTTCGATCAGCTTGCGGCGGGCCTCGGCGGAATTCCTGGATGCCCCGCGCACGCGCCGGGGTGGCTGCTCGCCTGCTGGCTGGGACTGCGCTGCTTTCATGGCCTGCCTCATACTGGCTTGACTCTAACTGAGCAACCACTTAGTTGAGCGATCAATCAGTAATGGTGGCACTCGGCTCTGTCCGTGCTGCCAACCGGAGGGCGGACATGGCGATCATCGACTTCTTCGATCGTGGCTGGGACATGGATGGCACCGCCGTGGCCTATATCCAGGACGAGCGCAGCTTTACCTTCGACGAGGCCGGCGCGCTGTCGTGCCGGATCGCCAACCGGCTGCTGGACCTGGGCTTTCCCAGCCAGACCAAGGCCGCTGTGTGGGCCGGAAATGACGTGACCGCCTGGATATGCACGCTGGGAATATGGCGCGCGGGCCTGACCTGGATTCCGGTTAACGCACGCAATTCGGCCGACGAAAACGGGTATATCCTGGACCGGTTCGATTGCGAGGTGCTGTTCTTCCAGAGCGCCTTTGCCGAAGTGATCGATGCGCTGCGCAACACGCTGCCCAAGGTGCGCGAATGGATCTGCATCGATGCGGACCTGCCGGACGCACCCTCGCTCGATCGCTGGTGCGGGGATCAGCCGGCGACGAAGCCGGACGTGGTCGTTGCGCTGGACGACATCTTCATCATCACGTCCACCGGCGGCACCACCGGCCTGCCCAAGGGGGTGATGAACAGCCACCGCGCCGCGCAGACCACCTTTGCCCACTTCATGCTGGCCTGCACCTATCGCGATGGTGAGCTGCCGGTGAATCTGGCGGCGGCTCCGCTGACCCATTCGGCCGGCCTGCTTTCCATTCCCTGCACGGCGCAGGGCGGCACCGTGGTGGTCCTGCCCAAGCCCGACCCGGCCCTGCTGGTCCAGGCGATCGTCCGGCACCGGGTGACCGAATTCTTCCTGCCTCCCACGGTGATCTATGCCTTGCTGGAAGCGCCGGGGATCGAACAGGTCGATTTCTCCAGCCTGCGCTACCTGCTCTACGGCGCAGCGCCGATGTCGGTCGAAAAGCTCAAGAAGGCGATTGCCCTGTGGGGGCCGATCATGACCGAATCCTATGGTCAGAGCGAAGCCATGGGTTCGATCGCCACCCTGCGCGCAGACGAGCACATGGCCGGAGGTGCGCTGGCAAGCGACGAACAGCTCGCCTCGGTCGGGCGTCCCAATCCGCTGGTGCGGGTCGAGATCATGGATGACGACAATCGCATCCTTGCGCGCGGAGAGACCGGCGAAATCTGCGTGCGCGGCGACCTGGTGATGACCGGTTACTACAAGGACCCGGAAAAGACCGCCGAGACCATTGTCGACGGCTGGCTGCACACCGGCGATGTCGGCCATATCGATGCCCACGGCTACCTCCATCTGACCGACCGCAAGAAGGACATGATCATCACCGGGGGCTTCAACGTCTAT
The DNA here is from genome assembly GCA_041912655.1 of Novosphingobium sp. Taxonomy (GTDB): domain Bacteria; phylum Pseudomonadota; class Alphaproteobacteria; order Sphingomonadales; family Sphingomonadaceae; genus Novosphingobium. The sequence goes on from JAYRMP010000056.1 coordinate 4,443, forward strand.
CCGGCGATGGTCGAGCAGGTGCTGTGGGCCCACCCAGCGGTGCAGGACTGCGCGGTGATCGGCGTTCCCGACGAGAAGTGGGGCGAGGCGGTGAAGGCCGTGGTCGAACTCAACCCGGGCCAGACCGTCAGCGCCGAAGAGCTGATCAAACTGTGCAAGGACCAGCTGGGCAGCGTCATGGCCCCCAAGAGCGTCGACTTCATCGAACGCCTGCCCCGCAGCGCGGCTGGCAAGGTCCTCAAGAAAGACCTGCGCGCGCCATACTGGCAGGGCCGGACGACCAGCATCTGAGGGGCGCTGACGATGACCGATATCTACATCGCCGGTATCTCCATGACCGTCTTCGGACGGCACTTCGAACGCAGCCTCGAGGATCTGGCGGGGGAAGCCGTAGCCGGGGCGCTGAAGGACGCTGGCGCGAGCCGCGATCAGATTGGCACCGCGTTCTACGCCGGGATCACCAATGGCCCGCTGCAGGGCCAGTTCGCGATCCCCGGGCAGGTCGTGCTGGGCAAGCTGGGGATCGAGGGAATCCCGGTCTACAACATCGACAACGGCTGTGCTGCGGGCAGTTCCGCCTTCGCGCTCGCGGTCCAAAGCCTCAAGGCGGGCGTTACGGACGTCGCGCTCGCGCTTGGTGCCGAGAAGATGAATGTCGCGGACAAGCTGTCCGTCCTCAAGCTCATGGAAGGCGGCTGGGATGTCAGCCGGGTCGAGGAGAACTACGCCCGGCTGGTCCAGCTGGGCGAAGGGGTGGAGCCGCCCGAAGGATCGGAATCCGACAAGCCCTATTCCAAATTCATGTCGATCTATGCCGCGCTGTGCCGCAACCACATGAAGAAGTGGGGCACCACCCAGCGCCAGATCGCTGCGGTTTCGGCCAAGAACCACCAGCATTCGGTGCACAATCCCTGGTCGCAGTTCCGCAAGAGCTTCACTATCGGCGAAGTGCTGGCTGCTCCCCCGATCACCTATCCGCTGACTCTGCCGATGTGCGCGCCGGTCACCGATGGTTCGGCGGCGGCGATCCTGTGCACCGAGGAAGGGCTGAAGCGGATCGGCGCGGATCGCAGCCGCTGCATCCGGGTTTCGGCCAGCGTGGTTCGCTCGGCGACCAGCCGCAGCATCGACCAGCACGAGCTCAACCTTGCCCGGCTGGCTGCCAACCAGGCCTATGAGATCGCCGGGATCGGCCCGAACGACATCGACGTGGCCGAAGTCCACGATGCCGCTGCGATGGGCGAGATCATCCAGGTCGAAAACCTGGGTTTCGTCGAGATGGGCGAGGGCGGCCCGGCGGCGGAGCGCGGCGATTTCACCATCGGCGGGCGCTTGCCGGTCAACCCGTCGGGCGGGCTGGAGTCAAAGGGGCATCCGCTCGGCGCGACGGGAATCGGACAGCTCTCTGAACTCGTCACGCAGCTGCGCGGCGAGGCCGGAGCCCGCCAGGTCGAAGGCGCGCGCCATGCCATCCAGGAAAACGGCGGCGGCAACATTGGCGTCGAAGAAGCGGCGGTCGCTGTTCACATCCTGAGCAAGTGAAGGGAGCCAGATCATGACTGCATACAAGCCCGGTGAACTGGTCGGCCTCGGCCAGGGCCTGCGTTTCACCGAAAGCCCGCGCTGGCGCGAGGATCGGCTGTGGTTCATCGATATCCATGGCAACGCGATCAGGTCGGTGGGTCTGGCCGGTGATCTGCGCACCGAGATCGAGCTGCCGTTCAAGCCCAACGGGCTGGGCTTCATGGCCGATGGATCGGTGGTGTTCAGCGATGCGCTGAACCTGAAGATGAAGCGCTGGAAGGACGGCGCGCTGCATGACTTCGCCGACCTTTCCGGCACTGCGGTGTTCTGCCTCAGCGATGCGATCACCGATGATCAGGGACGCACCTGGGTCGGCGATATCGGCTACAATTTCTGGAACCCCGAGGCGGCTCCGGCGGAAACCTGCGTGATCGCACGGATTGATCCGGACGGCACCGTCACCCGCACGGCGGGCGACCTGCGCTTTCCCAACGGGCTGGTGATCACCCCCGACGGCAGGACCCTGATCATCGGCGAAACCAATGGCTTCTGCCTGACAGCATTCGACATCGGCGCTGACGGCAGCCTCACCAACCGCCGGGCCTGGGCACATCTGCCGGAAGGGGTCCAGCCTGATGGCATCTGCCTCGACCCTGCCGGTGCAGTCTGGGTGTCCAATCCCGGAGAGGCCGGCCCCAAGGTGCTGCGCGTGCTGGAGGGCGGTGAAGTGACCGACACCGTGGAAATGGACGTCCATGCCTATGCGGTGGCGGTCGGCGGACCGGAAGGACGGCACCTGTTCATCTGCGCCTCGGCCAGCCATGATCCGGCAGAAATTGCCGCGTCTCCCTCGGCTCGCCTGCTCGTGGTCCATCTCGGCGCCGACTAACGCCAATCGTCCGTACCGCTACCCCGGCGATCTGTTCGCCAGTATCTCGAGCGCGCGCCGGGGCGCGTCGTCGCGGCAGACCATGGCGATCTGCACTTCGAATTCCGTCTCGCCCAGAGGCCGATAGACGAGTTCGGGCAAGTCGAGGCGGGCCAGCGACGAGGGGGCGACGACAATTCCCAGCCCGGCGGCGGACAGCGCCGCAGCGGTAAAGAAGTCGTCGGTCCGGACCAGTTCCGGCATGGCGAAGCCGCTGCGTGCCGCGATCGCCCTGACCGTGTCGATCAGGCCGACCTCTTCGTGGAACTGCGGCATGATCATGGTCTCGCCGGCGAGCTCCCTTCCCGGAATCGAGTCGGCGGCTGCCAGACGGTGCCCATGCCTCATCCCGACGACGAGCGGTTCGGAGTGGACGATCCGCGCGCTGGTGCCCGGCGGATAACTCAGGCGCGGGCGCAGGAAGCCGATATCGATCCGGCCTTCGCCCAGCGCCCGCAGCTGCTCGGGTGTCTCGATCATCTGGAATTCAAGCTTCGTCCCGGGAATGCCCTTATGCAGCAGGCGGGCGGTCTCAGTAACCAGCCCGTTCATGACTGCCGAAAAGACGAAGCCCAGGCGCAGGGTACCCACTTCGCCGCGCAGGATGTTCCGCCCGACCCGGACCGCCTGTTCGGCCTGGGCAATCGTGCGGCGGGCTTCCGGCAGGAACAGGGCGCCCTCGCGGGTCAGGGCGATCCGGGTGCGGACCGCGCGGTCGACCAGGCGCCCGCCGAGGATGGTTTCAAGGCGCTTAACCCGTTTGCTGACGACCGACTGGGCAACGCCGAGCAGATCGCCTGCCCGTCCGAACCCGCCGCATTCGGCCACGGCAACGAATGCCTTGAGGTCGTCGATGTCCATGCACTTCGTTATTCCAAAACGAGATTGATATGTCAAAAAACTGCAGTTGCTGAGATTGCAATCTCTGGCCATCTGCACCGTCGAGGAGATTGGCAATGGCGGAAATGGTGCGGTTTGACTGGGAAGATGCGCTCGGGCTTGACCAGCAATTGACGGACGACGAGCGGATGATCCGGGATTCCGCCCGGGCCTTCGCGCAGGATCGTCTGCAAAGCCGGGTGGTTGAGGCCTTCGCCCGGGAGCATACCGATCCCGACATCTTTCGCGAGATGGGGCAGCAAGGCCTGCTCGGCCTCACCCTGCCCGAAAAGTACGGCTGCGCCGGGGCGTCCTATGTCGCTTACGGACTGGTCGCGCGCGAGATCGAGCGGGTCGATTCCGGCTACCGCTCGATGATGAGCGTTCAGTCCAGCCTCGTGATGTACCCGATCCACGCCTACGGCAGCGAGGCGCAGCGGATGAAGTATCTGCCCGGGCTGGCAAGCGGCGAGTTGATCGGCTGCTTCGGGCTGACCGAGCCCGATGCCGGTTCCGACCCCGGCGGAATGCGGACCACGGCGACGCGGGTGGACGGCGGCTATGTGCTGAACGGCACCAAGACCTGGATTTCCAACGCCCCGATCGCCGACGTGTTCGTCGTCTGGGCGAAGAGCGAGGCTCATGGCGGCGCGATCCGGGGATTCGTGCTGGAAAAGGGCATGAAGGGCCTGTCCGCCCCGAAGATCGAAAACAAGATCAGCCTCAGGGCCTCGATCACCGGCATGGTGGTGATGGACGACGTGCTGGTTGGCGAGGACGCCCTGCTGCCCGATGTGGCGGGACTCAAGGGGCCGTTCGGTTGTCTCAACCGCGCGCGCTACGGCATTTCATGGGGAGCGATGGGGGCGGCAGAGTTCTGCTATGCCGCCGCGCGCCAGTATGGCCTCGATCGGCACCAGTTCGGCCGTCCGCTGGCTGCGACGCAACTGTTCCAGAAGAAGCTGGCGGACATGCTGACCGAGATCACGCTGGGGCTGCAGGCATCGCTGCGGGTCGGTCGGCTGATGGATGAAGGCGGCTTCGCGCCGGAGATGATCTCGATCGTGAAGCGCAACAACGTCGGCAAGGCGCTGGATATCGCCCGCATGGCGCGCGACATGCACGGGGGTAACGGTATCTCGGGCGACTATCAGGTGATCCGCCACATGGTGAACCTGGAAACGGTGAACACCTATGAGGGCACCCACGATGTCCATGCGCTGATCCTGGGCCGCGCGATCACCGGTCTGGCGGCATTCTGAGCGTGGAAGCCGAAGATCGCCGCCCGCCCCATGCCGGCCTGAAGGTGCTGGAATTCGCCCGGATCCTGGCCGGCCCCTGGGCCGGGCAGATCCTTGCCGACATGGGGGCGGAAGTCATCAAGGTCGAAAGTCCTGACGGCGACGATACCCGCAGCTTCGGCCCGCCCTTCATCTCCTATCCCGATGGTGGGCAGGATGCCGCCTATTTCCATACGACCAATCGCGGCAAGCGTTCGGTAGTGCTCGATTTCCGCACCGAGGAAGGCCGCGCGGCGGCGCGCGAGCTGGCGCGCGAGGCCGACGTGGTGATCGAGAACTTCAAGGCCGGGGGGCTGGCCTGGTTCGGGCTGGACTATGCCGCGCTGTCCGAGATCAATCCGCGGCTGGTCTACTGCTCGATCACCGGTTTCGGGCAGGACGGGCCCTATGCCGCCCGGCCGGGCTATGACTTCGTGATCCAGGGGATGTGCGGGATCATGGACCTGACCGGCGAGCCCGACGGCGCGCCGCAGAAGATCGCGAGGCCATCGGGAATCGCGCCGATCCGCTCCGCCAAAGCCGCGAAGTCCTCGATCCTCGAGGCGTCGAGCGGCTGATAGTGTAGCCGCTGCGCGAAAGCCTGCATCGCGGCCGGGTCCTTGCGGTCATCGGGGAGGAACTCCTCCAGCGCCTCCAGCGCCAGCGCGCGAAAGCCAGCGTCATCGAGCGCGCGGCGGGCCGTGCAGAAAATCCTGAGCCCGGGTGCAGTCAGCCCATCGAGGCCGAGCGCATAGAGCGAGGGCAGCAGCATCCGCCGCGCCAGGTCGCCGGTCGCGCCGAACAGCAGGATTGCGCCGCATTGCTGGCGGCTGACAGGATGATCGGTCATCGCACGCTCACGTTTTGCAAAATTTGCATTGCGATAACCCTTAAATTCCGAGATTGGGACGAGCAACATGTAAAACTTTGCATTCGGGATGCGCCATGAACCAACCGGTCCGCAGGCTTGAGGATCTTGCCCGACTTGCCGCCACCTCGATCGCCACGGTGTCGCGCGCGCTGCGCGACGATCCTTCGGTCAAGGCGGAGACGAAGCAGCGGATCGTGGCGCTGGCGATCGAGCACCAGTTTCCCTTCCAGCGCTATGCGCCGCCGCGCCCCACGGAAACGGCGCTGGCGGTAGTGATCCCCCCGCCGCTCGCCCGCCAGCCACGCCTGGCCGACCCGTTCCTGATGGAACTGCTCGCCTCGCTGGCGGAGGCCGCGCGCGAGCGCGGCTGTGATCTGGCGGTGAGCCATGCCACTCCCTCAAGCGAGGCGGAACTGCGCGATCTGCTCCGCCGCCCCGGTGTCGATGGCACCATATTCCTGGGGCAAAGTTCGCTCCACGATGCGTTCAACGTGCTGGCCGACGAAGGGCACCGCTTCGCCGTGTGGGGCGCGGCGCTGCCCGGTCAGCGCTATTGCTCGATCGGCAGCGACAATCCCGGCGGCGCGGCGCGGGCGACCCGGCACCTGCTGCGGCTGGGCCGTCGCCGTATCGTGTTCCTTGGCGCGCCGCTCAATCCGGAAATCCGCCAGCGCCGGGATGGCTATCTGCGCGCACTGGCAGAGGCCGGACAGGAGCCGGATCCGGCCCTGCTGGTCGACTGTCATTTCGATCTCGAATCGGCCGAAAGCGCAGTCGCGGACCTGATTGCGGCGAAAGTGGCGTTCGACGGGATTGTCGCGGCAAGCGACATCCTGGCCTTCGGGGCGATCCGCTGCCTCACCCGCCTCGGCCTCGACGTTCCGCGCGATATATCGGTGGTCGGCTACGATAACGTGGCCTTCGGTGCCTATCTGCGTCCCGCATTGACGACGATTGCCCAGGACGCGCCCAAGGCGGGCCGGGTGCTGGTCGCCCGGCTGCTGGGTGGGAAGGGCGAGCTTGCCCCGTTGTCCGAACGCTTGCCGACCGACCTGATCGTGCGCGAGAGCTGCGGCGGGTAACCAAGAAATCATTACAAGATATATCTTGAAATAGTTCTTGATCCTGCTATCTGCGCTCCAACGCATGATCGAGGAGAACTGATATGCATGGATGCGACGAACGCATCAGCGGCCGCAGGGGCGGTCGCCACGGAAGGGGCCGTCCCTTCCATTTCAACGCTCGCGGGCCGCTGGGCGAAGGGCATGGCGGCGAACGTCACGGCCTGTTCGGCGGGCGCGGTGGCCACATGGGTGGCGGTCGGCGCGGCAAACGGTTTGCCGGCGAAGATCTGCGCCTGATGGTGCTGGGCCTGCTCGAAGCCGGGCCGCAGCATGGCTATCAGCTGATCCGCGCGTTCGCCGAGCGGAGCGCAGAGGCCTACAGCCCCAGCCCCGGGGTGCTCTATCCGTTGCTTACCCTGCTGGCCGACATGGGCCTGATCGAGGAAGCGGCGGGCGAGGGCGGATCGCGCCGGAGCTATCGCGTGACGCAGGCCGGACAGGATGAACTCGCGGGCAAGCGCAGCGAGCTTGAAGCGGCCTTCGCCCGCCTTGCGGCACTGGGGGATACTGCCCGGCGGACCGACGCCGCGCCCGTGCGCCGCGCGATGATGAACCTGCGCACCGCTGCGATCCAGCGCATGACCCGCGAGGGCGCGAGCGACGAAACCGCCTTTGCCATTGCCGCCCTGCTCGACGAGGCGGCCCAGAAGATCGAAAGACTGTGACCATGACCCAAGCCACCACCTCCACCGCGCTGGTCGCCACCGACAAGCCGGGCCGCTACCTTCAGCAGCTGTGCAAGCACTGGGCGCACAACCTGGCGGTCGAATTCGACGAGCACCACGGAAGGGTCGTGTTCCCGGCGCAGGGGCGCGGCGGGGACTGGCCCGGGGACGCGCTGTTCACCATGGAAGCGCGCGAAGGCGTGCTCGCCTGCCGGATCGAGGCCAGCGCGCCAGGTCAGCTCGAAGGGCTGAAGGGTGCGGTGGAACGCCACCTCAACCGTTTCGCCTTTCGCGAAGGCGAACTGGTCTATGATTGGGTCGACGGCTGAACCTTCGGTTTTTCCGATAGCTTCGCACCCGATCAATCCGTGTCAGCGAATTGAGAGAGATCAAGAAGTTTGCCCGGCCCGCTCGCCATTCCCGGCTCCGCATTTCAAGGAGATGGCGAATGGCGATTATCGGCATCAGGCGGCTGACTTGGGCGGTTGACGATGTGGCGGCCTGCGTCCGCTTTTTCAGCGATTTCGGCCTGACCCTGATCGAACAGGCAGACGACGCCGCGCGGTTCGAGGTGGCGGATGGTTCGGAGGCGTTGATCCTCCGCCACGGCCATCCTGCCCTGCCGACGAACACCGCGCAGACCGGCAAGGGCGTGTTCGAATGCGTCTGGGCGGTCGACAGCGCGGCGGGACTGGCACGGATCAAGGCCCGGCTGGCGGGCGAGGTGGACCTCGTCATCGATGCGGAGGGCGTGGTTCATTTCACCACCCCCTTCGGGCAGGCGATCGGTCTTCAGGTGTGGCAGCCGCGCCCCGTCTATGGCGCGCCCACCCCGCAGAACACGATCGGGCGGATCGAACGGCTCAACCAGCCGCGCAAGTGGATCGACCGGGCGCTGCCCAAGCGCACCCATCACTGCGTCTGGACCTTTCCCGACGTCCAGCAGGCCGTGGAATTCTACCGCGACAAGCTGGGCTTCCGGATCACCGACATGCAGAAGGGCTTCGGCGTCTACATGCGCGCCGATGGCTGCTATGAACACCACAACGTGTTCCTGGCCGATGCCCACGCGCCGATGCCGGGGTTCAACGGCACGCTGAAGTTCCATCACGCCAACTGGGAAGTCGAGGACATCGACGAACTGATGGTGGCGAAGAACTACCTCGACCGGCGCGGCTATCAGTATGGCGACTGGAACTGGGGCTTCGGCCGCCACCGGCTGACCAGCGCGGCGTTCTTCTATGTTCCCTGCCCGGGCGGCGGCGAGGCCGAATACGGCGCGGACTGCGACTGCGTGGACGACAGCTGGCGTCCGCGCATCTGGGACGGCGCCTTCGGCACGGCGATCTACATGACCAACCTGCCCGACTTCATGCGCGGCGAACCCAACTGGGACGTGACCTACGCCCGTCCCGACCAGCTGCATTATCACCCGGCAGACCCGGCCCCGATGGCCGACGCGGCGGAATGAGAGAGGACTATTCCATGAGCAGGGCACGGAACATTCTCGTCGTGGGCGGCGGGGTTGCAGGACTTGCGGTAGCGATCGGCTTGCACAACCAGGGACTGAACGTGGAGGTCGTCGAACGGGACGCCAGCTGGTCGGTCTATCACGTCGGGATCATCGTCCAGGCGAACTTCATCCGCGCGCTCGACCAGCTGGGCGTGGGCAACGCGGCAGTGGCGGCGGGCTATCCCTACAAGGGCGTGCGGTTCCGGAACGTCGCGGGCGAGGTGATCGCCGAACTGCCGGGGGATCCGCAGGTCGATGGCCTGCCGTCCGACCTTGGCCTGACCCGCCCCGCGCTGCACGAGGTGCTGACCAGCGAAGTGAAGCGGCTGGGCATTCCAGTACGCCTTGGCGTCTCGTTCGAAAGTTTTACCGATACCGGCAGCGGCGTGGACGTGACCTTCACCGATGGCACCAGCGGCAGCTATGACCTGATGATCGGCTGCGACGGCAACTATTCGGCCGTGCGCAAGGTGCTGTGGCCGGACGCCGCGCCGAAATATACCGGGCAGGCAGTGTGGCGCTACAACGTGCCGCGCCCGCCGGATCTGGAATGGTCGGACATCTATGTCGGGATCGACAATGGCTTCAGGGGCAAGGCCGGCTATTGCCCGCTGAGCCGGGAAGAGATGTACATCTTCGCGGTGATCGAGGAGCCGGGCAAGCCGCGCTTCGCCCCCGAAACGCTGGCTGACGAGATGCGCAAGCGCCTCGCAGGCTATGGCGGGATCATGGCCGAGGCGGCCAGGCACGTTACCGATCCGGCGCTGGTGGTCTATCGCCCGCTCGAAGCCTGCATCATGCCCGATCCCTGGTACAAGGGCCGCGTCGTGCTGATTGGCGATGCCGCGCACAGCGCCACCCCGCACCTTGGGCAGGGCGCGGCGATGGCGGTGGAAGACGCGGTGGTGCTGGCCGAGGAACTGGCCACGAAGGACGTTGAGTCTGCCCTGCGCGCCTTCATGGACCGCCGGTTCGAACGCGCGAAGCTGGTCGGCACCAGCTCGATCAAGCTCGGCGAATGGGAAATGCACCCCGAAACCGCCGGCGATCCGGTCGAACTGGTCAGCCGCATCCGCGACAAGCTGGCCGAACCGGTCTGAATTCCGCTGCCGGTGGACCGTCGATAGGCTTGCATCCATACAATCGAATGGTCGCGGCCCTCGCTCTTGTGCGAGGACTGCGACCAGAGACCGGCGGAAGGAGTGCCGGGCAAGGGAGAGTGTGGAATGCCGCGCCGATATGTCGATCTGTCGATGACGCTCAGCAACGATGTGATCAGCGATCCGCCGTTCCTCAAGCCGCACATCGACTATGAAACCCACCAGGATACGCGGCATGAGATACTGCAGTTTTTCCCGGGCGCGGACATTGACGGGATGATCGGCGGAGAGCCGTTTTGCGCTTCCGAATGGGTCAAGCTGACCACCCACAGCGGCACCCATGTCGATGCGCCGTGGCATTATCACCCCAGGCAGGATGCCAAGGCTCCCGGGGGCGCCCGTCCAGCGCAGACGATCGACCAGATGCCGCTGGAATGGTTCTTCAATCCGGGCGTGAAGCTCGATTTCCGGCACATGGAGGACGGCTATGTCGTCACCGCCGCCGATATCGAGGCCGAACTGAAGCGCATCGGGCACGATTTGCAGCCGCTCGACATCGTGGTGGTCAACACCGCCGCCGGCATGGCGCTCGCCAATCGCGATCCCGCCTATGTCAGCCGCGGCGCCGGGGTGGGCTATGAAGGTACCATGTACCTGCTGGAACGCGGCGTAAGGGTGACTGGCACCGATGCCTGGTCGTGGGATGCGCCTTTCGTCCATACCGCGAAGAAGGTGGCCGAGACCGGTGATCCCAGGCTGATCTGGGAAGGCCACCGTGCCGGCCACGACATCGGCTATTGCCACATCGAGAAGCTGCACAACCTGGAAGCGATCCCGTCGACCGGGTTCATGATCTCGTGCTTCCCCAACAAGATCGAAGGCGCCTCGGCCGGCTGGACCCGCGCGGTCGCGATCTTCGAGGATTGAGACTGCGGTCGGCGAGGTTCAGCGCGCCGGGCGACCGTCGCCTGCCTGTCTGCGCCAGACCTGAGGCGGCTGGCCATGCCGGCCCGAGAACCATGCCGTAAAGGCGGCCGAACTGGCAAAGCCGAGCAGTTCGGCAATCTCGGCATTGGTCCGCCCCGAACCCGCCAGTTGGCCACGCGCGACTTCGCCGCGCACCTCGTCGAGCAGGGTGTGGAAGGTGGTGCCTTCCCCTGCCAGACGCCGCTCCATCGTCCGGCGCGACAGCCCGAGCCGTTCGGCGACCAGCGGCGCGGTGCAGCGCCGCCCGGCCAGCATCACCCGCAGCAGGCGGCGGATCCGTTCTGCCAGTGGCAGGTCGGCCAGCCCGGGCAAGGCGGCGCGCAGCTGCGCGGTATAGGGCCGCAGGCCCGCCTCGGCGAGCAGGTTGGGCAGATCGAGATCGGCAGAGTTGAAGGCAATCCCGCTGAAATCCTCGGCAAAGTGCACTTTCGCGCTGAACACCCTCTCGAACGAGGCCATGCGCACCGGGCGTTGCCGTTCCAGGTAGATGCCCTGGGCATGCCAGCTGGTGCCCAGCAGCTGGCGCAGGATCCGGTGGAGCATGGCCACGGCCACGTCGACTGACTGCACCTTCGGCCCTGTACCGGCCAGGGTGCAGGCCAGGACCGCCAGTCCGTCATGCTCCGACATCTCGATCGTCAGGGCCTCGTTGTGGAGCGGCAGGTAGGAGGTGAAGATCGCCAGCGCGCTGCGGATGTCCGGTTCGTCGCGGGCCAGCAGGGTGACGGGGCCAAGGTTGGAGAACCCGCGCAGTTCGGCCAGGCGCAGGCCGAAATCCTCGATCCCGGCCTGTTCGGCGGCCAGTTCGAACAGGCGGTTGATCGCTTCGGCGGAGAGGCGCCGGTCCGGCTCGCGCTCGGCATCGGCGGGCAGCCGGGCGCCCCGCAGCAATCGCGCCGGATCGAGGCCATAGGACCGGGCAAGCGCGCCAAATCCGGTCAGGGCGGCGGCGCGGACAGTGGGGGATTGGCGCATTTACGCAATCTGATGGCGCAAATTCTAAATGATGTCCAGTCCATCGGGCTATGGTGGCTGCATTGGGGAGAGAGGCAGAATGACGAGCACACCGATCAGCGATGCCGCGCGCGCCGGCGGGCAATGGAACCAGGCATGGGACCAGGTCGCGGCCTTCGACGATGAATGGATGGAAAAATTCCTCGACATGGGGACCCATTCGCTCCGCAAGGGGATCATCGATCCCAGGACCTATGAACTGATCGCGATCGCCGTGGATGCCTCGTGCACCCACATGTACTCGCCCGGGGTGAAGCGGCACATCGCCGCTGCGCTCGATCTGGGCGTCACTCCCGAAGAAATCATGGCCGTGCTGCAATTGGTGGCGGTGCTGGGGATCCACTCCGTGGCGCTCGGCACCCCGCATCTGGTCGAAGAAATGAACGCGCGGGCCATGCCTGTGCCCCAGCCTCGGAAGGATTGAACCATGCACTTTCTCGACGATAGCCTGCTGCCCGAGAACCAGGAAAAGCTGGTGATCCAGGTCGCCCCCTATGGCCCGCAGTGGCTGCCGGGCGATTTCCCCTCGGATATCCCCGTCACCATGGCCGATCAGGTCCAGAAGGCGGTCGATTGCTATAATGCCGGGGCGACCGTGCTGCACCTCCATTGCCGCGAGGCCGATGGCAGCGGGTCGAAGCGCCTGTCGATGTTCAACGAGATGATCGACCGCATCCGCACCGCCTGCCCCGACATGCTGATCCAGGTCGGCGGCTCCATCAGCTTCGCCCCCGAAGGCGAGGGCGCCGAGGCCAAGTGGCTGTCCGACGACACCCGCCACATGCTGGCCGAGCTCACCCCCCGGCCCGATCAGGTCACCATCGCGGTCAACACTAACCAGATGGACGTGACCGCGCTGATGGACGCGGACGACATCGCGGGCACCTCGCTGACCAACCCGGCGATGTACGATGCCTATCGCAACATGTACTTCGAATGCGGCCCGGTGTTCATGGAAGAACACCTCAAGCGACTGGTCGCCAACGGGATCCAGCCGCATTTCATGGTGGGCGACATGAGCCAGCTGGAAACGGTCGAGCGGCTGATCCGCAAGGGCCATTACAAGGGCCCGTTGGTGCTCAACTATGTCGCGATCGGCAGCGGCGCCGCCGGCACCCATCCCGCCGACCTGATCGAATTCGCCCGCCGCGTGCCCGATGGCGCGGTGCTGACGATCGAATCGCTGATGCGCAACGTCGCGCCGTTCAGCGCCATCGCCATCGCCCTGGGGCTGCACGTGCGCTGCGGGATCGAGGACAACCTGTGGAGCCGCAAGGGCGAGAGGATGACCTCGGTCCAGCAGGTCGAACAGATGGTGCGGATCGCCAACGAGCTGCACCGCGACGTTGCCAGCGGGCCTGAGGCCAAGGAGATCTACCAGATCGGCAAGTTCTACCAGTCGACCGACGAGACGCTGCGGATGCTGGGCTATCCGCCCAATCGCCAGCCCGGTCAGCGCGGCGTGCCGCGATGGGAATACGCATGAATTCGGTTGAGGGGAGCGTCTGCGTCGTCACCGGGTCGGCGCGCGGACTGGGGCGGGCGATCGCCGCCGCGCTTGGCGCGGCCGGCGGTCGCCTTGCGCTCTGCGATGTCCTGACCGACGAGGTTGAGCAGACCGCGGACGAACTGCGCGCTTCGGGCTGCGAGGTGTTCACCGCGCCGTGCGACGTCAGCGACAGCGCCAGTGTCGACGCCTTCTTCGACGAGGTCCGGCAGGCGCTCGGCCCGGTCGAGGTGCTGGTCAACAATGCCGCACTGGTGCCGGGCGGGCCGGAGGACGAGGTGCGTCGCAGCCGCCACTATGCCTATCTCACCACGCCCGAGCCGCGCGACACCTTGGGCTTCACCAGCGCGATGAGCGATGCGGAGTGGCTGCGTTACTGGGGCGTCAACGTCCACGGGGTGTTCTTCTGCACGCGCGCGGCGCTGCGCCAGATGGAGCCGCGCCGGTTCGGGCGGATCGTCAACATCGCCTCGATCGCGGGGCTATCGGCCTTCAGCGCGCACAGCCCGCACTACAGCGCCACCAAGGGCGCGGTGATCGCCTTTACCCGCGCGGTCGGGGCGGAGGTGGCCGGGGCCAACGTCTTCGTCAACGCGATCGCTCCCGGCGGGGTGGCGACACCGATGTTCGACGATTACCTCGCCCGGCTCGATCCCGAGGCGCGGAACCGATTGTTCCAGATCATACCTGCCGGGCGGATGGGGACGATGGAGGAATATGCCGGACTGGCAGTCTATCTGGCCGGAGACGGGCACTACCTGGCGGGCCAGATCATCAGCCCCAACGGCGGGATGTTCTGAATGGGGGCACAGCCAGGCAGTGAGGCAGAGGTCAGACGCGGACTGCCCGCCGGGCTGATCCTGTTCCTGACTCTGCTGCACATCATCAACCAGATCGACCGCCAGCTGGTCGCCGCCTTTGCCGCGGATATCATGCACGACCTGGCGCTGAACCGCAGCCAGTTCGCGCTGATCGCCGGGCTGGCCTTCAGCGGGGTCTATGCCATCGCTGCGCTGTTCGCCGGAGTTCTGGCCGACCGGCTGGGGCGGGTAAAGGTGCTGTCGGGCGGGCTGGGCATCTGGAGCATCTCCACCGCGCTGGCGGGCCTCGCCCAGGGTTTCTGGACCATGCTCGCCGCGCGTCCGTTCGTCGCCGCGGGCGAGGCGACTCTGGTGCCCACGGCCAGCAACATCATCCTTGCCCGGGTGGATGACCGGCACAAGGCCGGGGCGCTGGGCATGTTCTTTGCGGGCATCCCGCTGGGGATCGGCGGCGGCTTCCTGATCGCCGGGGTGCTGGGGCCGCTGATTGGCTGGCGCGGCACCTTCATCGTCATGGGGGCGCTGGGCCTTGCCGCGCTGGGCGTGCTGCTGCGACTCAAGGACGATCCGCCCGACCTGTCGCACCGCCCGACGCTGGTGGGCAACGTCTCCGCACTGGTTGCAGCGCTGCGGGCCAGCCCGCGCGCGCTGTGGGCCTCGCTCGCGATCATCCTGGCCCATTGCCACACCGCGACGAGTGCCTTCGTCCAGCTATGGCTGACGGGGGACAAGGGGTTCGATCCCGACCATGCGCGGACGCTCTACGGGCTGATGTTCGTCGTCGTGGGCCTGTGCGGCACCTTCGGCGCGGGAGTGCTGGGGGACTGGGCGCAGCGCCGGCTCGGCTGGGACCGGGCGCGCACCGCCTTCCTGATCCTGCTGGTGCTGGGGCCGCTGCTGCCGCTGTACCGGCTGTCACCCGGGGGCAGCGCGGCGTTCATTGCGGGGATGGCGGGCTCGATCCTGTTCATGACCGTGCTTTACGGGCTGATCTTCGCGGTGATCGAGGAACTGCTGCCGCAGCGGCTGAAGGCCACTTCGACCGGGATGAACATGCTCCTGATCAACGTCTTCGCGCTGGGGGCGGTGTCGCTGGGGATCGGCTATGCCAGCGACCGGCTGTCCGCCGCCGGGTCTTCGCACAGCTGGACCTGGCCCTTGCTGGGCGCCGATGGCCTGGCGCTGCTGGCGATTCCCTGCGCGTTCCTGGCCATGCGCAGCACGCGGACTGCGGTCGAGGCCAGGCCGTGAGGCTATCCGAAGTGGGGAATTCGGGGTCTGTCCAGCCCTGAAACCCAGCAATGGCAGTGGATAACGGGTCCCTGCAGGGTGCAGCGCCGCGCGCGGCGCGCTAACCCGTGCGCTTCTCAACCTGCAAGGAAGCGCTTTGCCATGAACACCAGCGAACTGATTGATGCCGTTGCCGCCGCCAATGGCCTGACCAAGGCCGATGCCAAGAAGGTTGTCGACACCGTCTTTGAATCGATCGCCGCGGCCGCTGCCAAGGGTGACGAAGTGTCGGTCAACGGCTTCGGCAAGTTCAAGGTCAAGGAAAGCGCTGCCCGCGAAGGCCGCAATCCCTCGACCGGCGCGACTATCAAGATCGCCGCGAGCAAGAAGCTGGGCTTCTCCGCCGCGAAGGCGATCAAGGACCGCCTCAACGGCTGATCCGGCCAGACAGGATATTCCGGCAGGACCGGGCTGCGCGGCGTCGAACCGAAAGGTTCGGCGCCGTGTT
>JAYRMP010000057.1:0-20154 GCA_041912655.1 Novosphingobium sp.
GTCTCGACTTCGCTCGACACGAACGGGAGCAGATGGGTGCGGTCAGCTCCCCTACTGCGCTGCCTGCGCCATCACGCTTTCGATCCCTTCGTAGAACTGCGGGATCGGCGCTTCCATGCCGCAATAGATCACGTCCGGCACCGCGCCCGAGGCGAGGCCGCGGTGGCACAGTTCGCTGGCCTTGAAGTCCTCGTTGCCGAACACGTCCTGGATGATCGCAAAGGACTTGGCGTAAAGCTCCTCGGCCTTGGGATTGTCCGGGGCGCTTTCGGTCAGCATGTAATAGTCGACCCGGCTTTTCCCCTCGTCGACCGGCATGATCACCATGACGCTGGTGTAATAGGGGCTGGTGATCACCACCGTGTTGGGGAACAGGTTGTAGGCGTGGGTGATGTAGCTGCGGATATTGATGTCCGGCTGATCGAGCACTTCGGGCGCATAGTTGCCCCGACCCGAGGTCTGGCGGGTATGCAGCCCGAACCGGTCGGCGACCGAGACGACATCGGCGAACATGTCCATCCCCTGCGGCCCGATCGAGTTCACGTGCAGCCGCTGGACGTGATAGCCTTCGAGGAACGGCTCCATCACCAGCTTCCAGTTGGCATCGAGATCGAACCGGCGATAGCCGTAGACGTGCCAGTCCGGCAGGCCGAGATGCTCGAAATCGCTGGCGATCTGATCGTCGAGGATCGCGAAGTCGGCCTCGGCATGGGGATCGAGAATCCCCCAGATCAGCCCGCCGCTTTCCTTGCACGGCAGCTTGGTCAGCGGCCGGGTGCTCTTGTCGAAATCGGCATAGGTCTCCTCGCGCGGCACGCCAATCAGGCGGCCATCCAGGCCAAAGGCCCAGGCGTGGTAGGGGCAGGAGATCGTGCTCCACTTCTTGACCACGCAGTCCTCAACCAGCGCCGCGCCCTTGTGGGTGCAGGCGTTGAGGAACAGGTGGACCTTGCCCTTGCGGTCGCGGGTGATCAGCAGCGGGATGCCGTAACCATCGTGGGCCACGACCATGCCCGGTTCGGGCAGCCGGGCGGAAGGCGCGACGACCACCGGCTTGGCGCGGAAGATCTGGGCCTTCTCCATCTTCCAGTAGTCGCCCGAGAGGAAGATATCGACCGGGCGGCGCTCCAGCAGACGCGGCGGCTTCGCCTCGTTGTGGCGCGGGATGCGGCGGATCGCGTCGATCTGGCTGGCGCTGAGCGCGCTCAGCGGAATGCCATAGCGGCGCGGCTGGGATGATGGGGCACTGCTGTCTTCCATGCGGCTGATCCTTCCGTGCGGCACTGTCTGTCGTGCGTTGCGGAAGTTATCTAATACTAGTAGATAATGATCCGTCCTTGACCCCGGTCAAATCACGGCAGCCTTTAGAATTTACGCCGCAGCAGCGTCCACCGCGGCGCGGCGGGCAAGGTGCCAGCCGGCGCTGCCGAACTGATGCTCGATCACTGTCGCGCGCTTGAAATAGTGGCCAATCGCCAGCTCGTCGGTCATCCCCATCCCGCCGTGGAGCTGCACCGCGTTCTGCCCGGCAAAGCGGCAGGCGCGCGCCACCGTGACCTTGGCGGCAGAAGCGGCGGCACTGCGCTGCACCGCATCGCCATCCAGCGACTGGCAGGCCAGCATCGCGGCGGAACGGGCCAGTTCCAGTTCCAGCACCATGTCGACCATGCGGTGCTGGAGCACCTGGAACGAGCCGATCTTCTGCCCGAACTGCTCGCGCTGTTTCGCGTAAGCAACCGTATCGTCGAGCAGCCGCTCGATCACGCCGCAGGCCTCTGCCGCAGCAGCGGCAATCGCCCGGTCGCGCCATTCTTCCAGCAGGGCGAGGCCCTGTCCTTCCGCGCCGACCAGCGCCCCGGCGCCAAGTTCGACTCCGGCGAAATGCACGTCCGCCGCGCGGCGTTCATCGAGCATCCGGTAGGGGGTCATGGTCAGCCCCGGCGCATCGGCGGGAGCGACGAACAGCGACAGGCCCTGCCCTTCCCCGGCCTGCCCCGCCGTGCGCGCGGCGACCAGCAGATGGGTCGCCCAGGGCGCGGCGATCACCACACATTTGGTGCCGTTAAGCCGCCAACCGTTTGCAGTCCGTGCGGCGTTAAGCGCAATGGCGGACAGGTCATCGCGCATGCCCTCCTCGCCCACGGCCACGGCGAACCGCACGGTTCCAGCTGCGATCCCCTCGACCAGTTCCGCATGGCCACCGCGCGCCAGCAGCGGCGCGGCCTGGAACAGCGTTTCGGCGACCGGTTCCGGCGCAAGCGCGCGGCCCAGCTCTTCCATTGCGGCCAGCATTTCCAGCCCGCCGCCGAAACCGCCCTGCGCCTCGGGCAGGCCGATCGACAGCACGCCCAGTTCCGCGAGGCCCTGCCAGACCTGCTCGCGCCAGCCGGGTTCGCTGCGCAGCGCCCGGGTCCGCACCGCGAAATCGCCCGCGCCGGCAAGGTAACGCTGAAGAGTGGCCTTGAGCTGTTGCTGCTCGTCGTTAAGTTCGAAGTCCATGACCCAACCTTGCCCTGTCGTCGCGGGATGGCAATCCCCAACCTTGGCCCCGACAAGATCAGGGTGTGGTTTGACGCCTTAATCTAATGCTATAAGATAAACCAGCAAGCAAGCCCCCGAGGAGATGCCATGGAACTGGCCCTGAGCGCCGAAGACCGCGCCTTTGCCGCAGAAGTCCGCGCCTTTCTGGACGCCGAACTGACCGAGGACCTGCGCGCGGCGGGCCGCTGGATGACCAGCGTCTACGGCGACCACGATGCCTCGATGGAATGGCAGCGGCGGCTGCACGCGCGCGGCTGGGCGGCGCCCGCCTGGCCGAAGCAGTGGGGCGGCGGCGAATTCAGCGTGACCCAGCGCTACATCTTCGCGCGCGAATGCGCGCTGGCCGGGGCGCCGCCGCTCTCCCCGATGGGCATCGCGATGTGCGGCCCCGCGCTGCTGGGCCACGGCAGCGAGGAACAGAAGGCGCACTTCCTCCCCCGTATCCTCTCCGGCGAGCATTTCTGGTGCCAGGGCTATAGCGAACCCCACGCCGGATCGGACCTTGCCCCGCTGAAGATGCGCGCGGTGCGCGATGGGGACCACTTCGTCTGCACCGGGACCAAGATCTGGACCACCCACGCCAATGTCGCCAACTGGATCTTCTGCCTGGTGCGCACCGGCCAGTTCGACCGGCCGCAGCTGGGCATCACTTTCCTGCTGATCCCGATGGACAGCCCCGGCGTCACCGTCCAGCCGATCGTCATGACATCGGGCGAGCATATCCAGAACCAGATCTTCTTCGATGAAGTGCGCGTTCCGGTGGCCAACGCCGTGGGCGCGATCGACGATGGCTGGACGGTCGCCAAGTACCTGCTGGAATTCGAACGCGGCGGCAGCGCCTATGCCCCCGGACTTCAGGAACGGCTGAAGCGCATTCGCGCGATGGCCGGGCCGCTGATGCAGGACCCGGGCTTTGCCGCGCGCGTGGCTGACGCGCAGATCCGCGTCGACGTGCTGGAAGTCTACGAATTCCGCGCGCTGACAGCGGCAGCACGTGGCGGACGGCCCGGGATCAGCGGTTCGGTGATGAAGATCCTCGGCACCGAGCTCAGCCAGCACCTTACCGAACTCGCGCTGGAAGCCGCCGGCCCCTATGGCCTCAGCTTCCAGCCTGCCGCAGGGGCGGCGGGCGGACCCAACCTGATCCCGCACGATCCCGGCTTGCGCGGGGGGCAAGACGCTGCCATCGCCCCGCTCAAGTACCTCAACGACCGCGCCGGATCGATCTATGCCGGATCGAACGAGATCCAGCGCAACATCATCGCCAAGGCCCGGCTGGGGCTGTGACCACATGAAGGGGGCGGCATTGCCGGCAAAAGGACAGCAGGTCAGGCAGCAACGCACCCGCGCGGGCCGGCCCACCAAGCCGCTGATCACGCGCGAGGCGGCGGTGGCCGCCGCGCTGGAAGTGATCGACCGCGACGGGCTGGAAGCGCTGAGCGTACAGGCCGTGGCGCGCGTGCTGAAGGTCGCGGCGCCCTCGCTCTACTACCATTTCAAGGACAAGGACGAGCTGCTTCAGCTGGTCGCGCTGGAACTGCTGCGCCAGGTCGGCAAGGGCACCAGCCGCGAAGCCGGGTGGAAGGACCGGATGATCGGCCTGTCGGTCTCCACCCTGCGGGTGATCCTGGCCCATGCCAATGCCGCGCCGCTGATGCTGCGCTTCTTCCCGCGCCAGCTGATGCTTTCGCCTTACGAGAACTCGCTGAGCGACAATCCCTATCCGGTCGAGCACCAGCTGGTCATCGTCGAGGCGATCGAGAAGCTGACCTATGGCACGGCGCTGTTCGCGGCGGCGGCCGAAACCTATCACCTCCCCGCCATGCCCGCCTTCGATGCGGAGCGCTATCCGCGCCTTGCCCGCGCGATCGCCGCCGCGCCGCAGGACCCGCTGGCGATGTTCGAGGAATCGCTGCGCGCCCTGCTCGACGGGTTCGATGCGCGCTATGGCCAGGTTCCCAGGGAGAACGACGATGCTTGAAGGCGGATGCAACTGCGGCCAGGTCCGCTATTCGATCAATGCCGATCCGGTCGCGGTGGCGCAGTGCCATTGCAGCAATTGCCGCCGCCAGTCGGGCAGCGCCTTTTCGGTAAACCTGGTGGTGCCGAAGGACGCGGTGACCTCCACCGGCGAGATGACCTGCTATGTCGATGGCGACACCGCATCGGGCAATCCGGTAAACCGCAAGTTCTGCCCGAAATGCGGCAGCCCGATCTTCTCCGAACTCGCCGCCGGGCCGATGGTGGTGGTCAAGGCCGGAACGCTGGACGATCCCGCGCCCTTCGCGCCGGGGATCAGCGTCTGGACCTCCACTCGCCTGCCGTGGGTTGAGGTGGCCGAAGGCATCCCCTGTTTTGAGCGCAATCCGGGCTGACATCCAGGTTGGCAAACAAAGAGGCCCTCCCCGTCAGGGAAGGGCCTCTGGAGAGTTCGTCCAGCTGGATCAGAACTTCAGCGCGACTTCGACGAAGATTTCGCGCGGGTTCTCGACGAAGGCCGACATGTCGGCCAGCACACCCGTGCCGGTGGTGCCGGTGCCGGTGCCGCCCGCGAAGGGAATGTCGTTGGCGGCAGTCACCACGTACTTGTTGGTGAGGTTGCGGCCGATCAGCGAGACCGTCCAGCGATCCTCCGGCCCCTTGACCCGCACCGCAGCGTCGAGCTTGGTGAAGGCCGGCTGCACCGCATCCGGGCGCAGGGTATCGGTGAAGTTGTAGCTGGAGGTGTGGCTGACATCGCTCGACAGTTCCACGCGGGTATCGCCGCCGCCAATCGGCAGTTCATAGGCGAACCCGATCCGCCCGCCAAAGCGCGGCGCCTTGGGCGGGGTGCGGCCCGAATAGTCCTGGCTGGTGAAGGCGCCGCTGGCTGCCTTGAGCAGGTTGCAGCCCCCCGCCACGGTCTGCCCGCCATAGCACTGGCCGATGTAGTCGCTGAACTCGGCATGGTTGTAGGCCGCCGCGCCGCGGAAGCTGAGCCCCGGCACCGATGACAGCTTCCAGGTGAAGTCCGCCTCGATCCCCTTGGTGGTCAGCTTGCCGGCATTGGCCACGACCTGGCCGATGGTCACCGGATCGAAGTTCTGCACCTGCAGGTCGTTGTAGTCATAGTAATAGGCGGTCGCGTTGAACGACAGGTCGCCGTTCAGCAGGATCGCGCGCAGGCCGACTTCGCCCCCCTTGGCGCTTTCCGAGCCATAGGACCCGGCGGCAACCGTCGCGGCAGCGGTCAGCGTCTGCGAGATGTTGAACCCGCCCGCCTTGAAGCCCTGCTTGTAGGCGGCATAGACCGTGAGATCGCGCGACGGCTTGTAGCGGATCGTGAATTCGGGCGAGATGTTGCTGTCGCGGAAGCGGTCCTTCAGCTCAAGCCCAGCCGGGAAGGCACCCGCAAAGGCCACGTGCGCCGGCAGCGAACGCTGGTAGGAATCGCGCGATTCCCAGCTATAGCGCGCGCCCCCCGACAGCTCGAGCTGCTCGGTCAGGTTGGCGGTCAGCTGCGCGAAGCCCGAGAACGAATCCCCGCTGAAGCCGTTGTCGCGCTTGAAGGTGACGTAGGTGTTCGTCACCGGGCTGATCGGCACCGGGAAGATGTAGGCATCGGTGTTGAAGATGAACTTGCTGCTGGAATAGAACGCGCCGAACAGCACGTTGAGCGGCCCGTCGAACTTCGACTGGAAGCGCACTTCCTCACCGAACTGGCGGAAATCGGCCAGCTGGCTGAACGAGGCCGGATAGGCTTCGCCCGAGACGTTGTTGAGGTCAGTCTGCTTGAAGCGGTAGTACGAGGTGATCGAGGTCACGTCGAAGGTATCGGTGGTGATCGCGGTGTTGAGGATCACCGAACCGGACTTCAGCCGGGCGTACATGTGCCCGTCCCCGGCATAGCGGTAATTGGCCGTCGCGACCTGGACCGGGATCGACGAGCTGTCCGAGCGGCCATCGATCCGGCAGTCGGCATTCGGGCTGGGCGGAATGCCGTTGGCAGTGAACGGCACGGTGCGCCCGCCGCCGCAGATCCGCTCGAGCGAATCCGTCGGCCCGCCGTCCTTCTGGTCGGTGTAGGAGGTCTTGAGCACGAAGGTCAGGTTTTCGGACGGGCGCCAATCGAGCGTCAGGCGCCCGCTGTAGGTCCGCCCACCGCCGCGCCGGTCGGAATTGCGCAGGCGGCTCATCCCCAGCGGATCGGTGTAGCTGGCCGCCGCAGTGTTGGTGAAGGCGCCGTCGCTGTCCGACAGGCGGAAGGCCAGGCGCGCGCGCAGGTTTTCACCCAGCGGACCGGAGATATAGCCCTCGCCGTACTTCTCGCGCGCTTCGAAGCCATAACCGCCGCGCAGACCCGCCTCGAAGCGGTCGCTGGGGCTGTTGGTCACGACGCTGATCAGGCCGCCAGTGGTGTTCTTGCCGAAGAACAGAGCCTGCGGGCCCTTCAGCACTTCGACGCGCTGGATGTCGTACTGCGACAGGCCGATTTCGCGGCCGCGGCTCATCGGCATGCCATCGACCACGAACGAGACCGACTGGTCGAACCCGGCGCTGAGCGCGGTCGAACCGACGCCGCGCAGGAAGATCGAGGCGGAAGAGCCCGAAGCGGCGCGCCCGGCGATCATCGTCGGCACCTGGGTGGCGATATCGACGAAGCGGGTCATCGCCTTGTCTTCCAGCTGGCCGCCGCCGATCGCGGTGATGGCGACCGGCACGTCAATCAGGCGTTCGTCCTTGCGGCGGGCGCTGACGATGATCTCGTCCGCACCGGAGGCCTGGGTCTCGTCCGCAGGCTGTTCGTCCGCCCAGGCGGTGACCGGGGTGAACAGCGAGGTGGACAGGGCAAACAGGGCAATCTTCAAGCGCGGCGACATAATTCCCCTCCCGGTTTCAGCTGCACGGCAGCTGCGCTGCGCCGGCCGCCACATACGGTCCGCGCGCAGCAGTAGTCTTGACGGCCCAGAGAATTCCCGGATGCTTTTCTAATGTCAATAGATAATGCGCGCGCCTCCTGATCGACGCAGATCATGAAATTGAATTAAAAGGATAATTACCAGTTCTTAAAATCAACGGCCATTAGGTTTGAGCGCGAATCCGCAGTGCTGACCGGCCTGCCGCGACCGCCTAGGGCGCCCAGCTGGGCTTGCGCTTTTCGATGAAGGCATCGATCCCTTCGGCGGCATCCGCTTCCATCATGTTCAGCGCCATGACCTCGCCAGCATAGGCATAAGCATCGCCCAGCTCCATTTGCAGCTGCTGGTAGAACATGCCCTTGCCGTACCGGATGGCCGCCGCGCTCTTGGCAAGGATGGCGCCGGTCAGGCGCTCAACCGCCGCATCCAGCTCACCGTCCTCGACCGCTTCATTGATCAGCCCCCACTCCGCCGCCATAGCCGCATCGATGAACCGCCCCGTGACCAGCATGTCGAAGGCGCGCTTGGACTGGACATTGCGCGACAGGGCGACTGCCGGTGTCGAGCAGAACAGCCCGACATTGATCCCCGAAACCGCGAACCGGGCCGACTGCGCCGCGATTGCCAGGTCGCAGCTGGCCACCAGCTGGCACCCGGCGGCGGTCGCGATCCCGTGGACCCGCGCGATCACCGGCACCGGCAGCGACCGGATGCCTTCCATCACCGTGCTGCAACGGGCAAACAGCGCCTTGTAGTAATCGAGCTCAGGCGTGCTGCGCATCTCGCGCAGGTCGTGCCCCGCGCAGAAGGCCTTGCCCGCGCCCGACAGGACCACGCAGCGCACGTCCGGATCGTCCCGTAGCAGGCCGATCTCGCGCTGCAGGGCGTCGAGCAGGTCTTCCGACAGGGCATTGAACTGCTGCGGCCGGTTGAGCTGGAGGAAGGCCACGCCACCCCTGTCATGGCGCAGCAGGGGCGAAGGATCGGGTTCGGCGTTCATGCCCTATCTCCACAACCAAGGAGCCGGATCAGTCCACCGCTTCCGTGCGGAATGCAACAGGGCCCGACATGCCGGGCGACACCCGTTTCGCCCACTCTTGCAAAAAATGCAGCCATGTCCGCGCTTTTTGCACTTGCAGCATCGGCAAGCATGCCTATCTGCAGCCTTGCCTTTTAGGCATCCTCTCCCAAGACTTTACAAAGGGCCAGCCTTCCAGCTGGCCCTTCTTTTTTGCACCCCCCGATCAAGGTGCGCCGCTATCAGGGGCACGGCCCGCGATGGATTCCAGCCCGGGCAGGTTGCGAACGAGGATCGCCCGGTATTCCAGACTGATCAGCCCGCCCGAGGCGAGGCGGCGCAGCAGGTGGCCTGCGGTGATGCGCGAAACCCCGATCAGCTCGCCCAGCTGCTGCTGGCTGATGACAAGCCGCAGACCATCGCGCCGGGCCATTTCGACAAGCGCGCGGACGATGCGCTGCTCGGCGGACAGCTGGCGGTGGCCTTCGATCTGGTCGAGTGCGGCGCGCAGCTGGTTGGACAGTGATTTCAGCAGCCAGCGGGCGAAGTCGGGCTCATCGGCAAGCAGCCGTTCGATCAGCGGAGCACTGATCCGCACCAGCGTCGCATCCTCGTCCGCCACGGCATCGACCTGGCGCGACAGACCGGCAAAATAGGCGAGTTCACCGAACAGGTCGCCAGAACCCAGCACGCCAAAGATGGTGATGTTGCCATCCGCCGCGAACCGGCACAGCGAGATCGTGCCCGATCGGATCAGCCAGAAGCCGTCGCCCTCATCGCCCTGTTGCTGGACCAGTGCTCCGGCGGGAAAATGCCGCACCGCGCCTTCGCGCAGCAGCAGTTCGGCAAGTTTGCCTTCGGCCCGGGTGGGCGCAACTTGGGACAATTGATAAGTTCTTGGCATTCCTGTGCTGGATGCGGCGCTACGGACAGAAATGCAAGATGGCGGCGAACCGGATGGTTACGCGCCAGAGCATGGGCCAGAGCAGGGGAGAGCCGGGATGCCGATTTCAAGCTGGATCGTGGTTGGGATCTATGTCGCCTTCGGGCTGCTCGAACTGCTGCGATCGGACCTGTTCCGCAAGGCCGAGCAGTGCCGCAACGACGGTATCGTCGAAGCCGTGTCGACCGTCCTGCTGCTGACCATAACCCAGCCCGGGATTATCCTGTTCGTCAACTGGCTGGGGCTGCGCACTTTTCCGCAGTACCAGAACGCGCTGGAAGGGATCAGCGTGTGGCTGGCGATCCCGCTGTTCCTCGTGTTCGAGGACATGATGCAATACTGGTGGCACCGCGCCTCGCACAGCTTTGCCTGGCTCTACAACCTGCACCGCGCCCATCATAACGCCCGCTACATGAGCGTGCGGCTCGTCTACCGGAACAACATCATCTATTACGCGATGATGCCCAGCCTGTGGTTTGCCGCCGTGCTGCTCTACCTCGGGCTTGGCTGGTTCTATGCCGGTTACCTGATCGTCAAGATGCTGGTGATCATCGGGGCGCACAGCGACGTTGCCTGGGATGCGCCGCTGTACCGGATCAAGTGGCTCTCACCGCTGATGTGGGTGGTCGAGCGGACCATCTCGACCCCCGCGACCCACCACGCGCACCACGGCCGACACCTCAGCGATCCGGCGGTCCACTACAAGGGCAACTACGGCAACCTGCTGTTCTTCTGGGACGTCCTGTTCGGCACGGCCAGGATCACCCGCACCTACCCGCAAAGCTATGGCGTGGAAGGCCTGCCCGAGGCGACGCTCGGCCAGCAATTGCTCTGGCCGATCTTTCCGGAGAACCACGACATGGCCCGACAGGTGCCGGGCGCCTCTCCGGCAGGGACTGGCGCGACTGCGTGAAGCCGGCCTGATGCCAACCGCCATGCGGTGATTGTCGCTTCACGCCGCCCGCTCCCGCAGCTCGTCAAAGCTGTGCCGCACCAGCATCGTGCCGTTCCGCCAGACCGGGCGCAGCAGGTTGTCGGCATCGTCCACCGCGTCCGTCCGGCGGGCGACCGGGCGGCCATCTTCAAGCACCACCGCCTGCCGCCCGGCCTTGCTCGCCTTGGCGGGATCGGTGGCAGGGGCCTTGGCGACGTCGTGCCACACGCCTTGGTCGTCGCGCATGGCGTTGGCCTTCATTGCAAAGCGCAGGGTGTCGCGGTTGACCTGCTGGAGCAGGCCGCCGCCCATGCCGAAGGCGATATTGTCGATGGCAAAGCCCTCTTCGATCAGCCGGTCGATCAGGCGCTCGATGCTGGCCGGGGTCATGCCGTCGCCCTGGATCACGCGGACGTGCGGATCGAGCACGCGGTAGCCCCTGGCATTGACTGTCCCGCCGAACGCCTGCCACAGCGTGTGCACTGCGCGGACCGGCGTTTCGACCGGATCGCCGCTGTCGGGCCGCACCACCAGCGTGCCCCGGCGCGCCAGCACCTTGTCGCGCAGCGCCCCGCCCCAGATCCCGGTCAG
The DNA here is from genome assembly GCA_041912655.1 of Novosphingobium sp. Taxonomy (GTDB): domain Bacteria; phylum Pseudomonadota; class Alphaproteobacteria; order Sphingomonadales; family Sphingomonadaceae; genus Novosphingobium. The sequence goes on from JAYRMP010000057.1 coordinate 10,926, forward strand.
CGCCGCATCCAGATCGTAGCTGTCCGACACAACCGCCACCAGCTTGCCCTCGCCGTCGAAGGCATCGAGCATGTTGGCATAGGCCTGTTCCTCGCGCGCCCGGCCCCAGCTGGTCATGGTGCTGTGTTCGGCTGCGGGGATCGAGAAGCCCGCCATGTCCGCCCCGTAATAGCGCCGGGCGGCCATCAGCCCTTCCATCGTGTCGGTGCCCTTGAAGCTGACGAGGTGCGCCATGCCCCCCAGCGCGGCGCTTTCGCCGCTGCTGGTGCCGCGCGCGCCGAAGTCGTGGAGCTTGAACGGCAGCTGGCCCTCCGGGTCCTCGCTGGTCTGCTCCAGCCCGGCGCGGATGATCAGGCGGCACTGCCGGCTGAGCGTGGCGACCGTGGTGGGGTACCAGATTGCGCGGAGCAGCGCGGTTTCGACGAAGGTCGCCAGCCAGGGCAGGCGCGGATCTGTGGTCTCGACCTGCACCAGCGGCACCCCGGTCGGCACGATCATGCCTTCGGGCAGGGCGCGGATCTCGATCGGCAGGAACCCGCCGTGCTCGTCCAGGATGATCTGCCAGCCCGTGAGGTTGAACGGCACCCCGTGCGCTGCGCAGATCACCTCGGCCTCGTCGATGTCGGCCTGGGTGATGGGGCGACCGAGATAGTCGATCAGGTAGGGCTGCAGCCCCATGAACAGCACTTCATCGGCAAAGTCGTTAGGGCGCGCCTCGACATAGGCGCTGATCGCGCGCGCCTCGGGCGGGTATTGCAGGAAGTGGCTGTGCTTGTAGCTGTCTGTCGCCAGGATCAGGTTGGTCATGATGTGAACTCCTCACACACTCGCCGGATGCAGGACTCCCCTGCCCCGGTTGGATTTTTTCCTAGAGGTCGGCCATTTCCTCGATGATCGCCCAGTGGTCCTCGAACAGCATTTCGGGGCTGAGATCGCCGAAGCGGTACCACTGCGCATGGGCGGCATCGTCGCCGCCCTTCACGCTGAACAGCTTGCGCCGTTCGGGCAGGCGGAACAGGAAGGCATGGGTGATGATCCGCCCGCGCAGCGAACGGGTGGGCGCATCGAACACGCGCGTGCGCGCATCCTCGATGAAGCTGGCCAGCATCGCCGGCGGGATCTGGCCCTTGCCATCACTGATCGCGGTTTCCTCGCGCAGCTCGCGGATCGCGGCGTCGCGGATGCGCTCCGCCGGATTGACGAAGCCGCCCGGCAGGGCAAGCAGCCCCTTGCCGGGCGCCCGCCCCCGCTCGACCAGCAGGATATGGCCCGACTGCACCACCACGGCATCGGCAGTAACGAACGGCCCCTTGCCCCATTGCGCCGGATAGGCGGCCAGGAACTCGGCCTCTTCCAGCAGTGCCCTGAACGTCTCGCCCAGCATGAACTCGCCAAGGAAGTCGGCCACCCCGGCGGAAAGGATCGCCTGCGGCACCTCGGGAATGCGCTGGAAATAGCGCTGGCGCACGTCGCTGGACGAAAAGGTGCCGTACTGGCTGTCGACCTGGAGGTTATCCCATTCGGGGAACAGCTTCAGGTAATAGGACGATGCGTCCTTGCCATAGCCGGTCAGCGCCACGCGGAAATCCGCTATCCCGTGGTTCTGAAAACCATGACGGTTGCCATATTCCAGCACCAGCGCGCGCACCGTGCGCTGGACCTGCGTGACCCAGGCCGTATCGGAATAGAGGTGATCGTCGATCGGGGCGATGATCAGGCGTTCCTGCGCGATCTCGTGGCGAAAGGCGGAGCGCAGCATCGCCTCACGCTCGGCATAGGTGAAGGGATTGCGCGGATCGCGCGCCACGTTGGCCGATCCGACCAGCACGATCAGCCGCTCGACCTGTTCAAGGGTGCGGGCGATCACGTGTTCGTGGCCGATGTGCAAAGGCTGGAAGCGCCCGATGAAGACGCCGAAATCGATCTTGCTCATATCCGAGGCTCCCTCGAATGGTCAAACGAGCCGGACTCCCCGACTCGCCGGCACCTTATATGCATTGGACTTATATTCGGTCAAGATATAAGTAGATCGCCATGACCCACCCGCCCTTTGCCGTGACCGTCGATCTGGTCCTGATGACCGTGGCCGAAGGCAGGCTCATCGTCCTGCTGCAACGCCGCGGCGAAGCGCCGTTTGCGGGGCAGTTGGCCCTGCCCGGCGGGTTTGTGGGGATCGGAGAGGGGCTCGAAGCCGCAGCGCGGCGCATCCTTACCGACAAGGCCGGCCTCGCCGCCAGCGAAGGCGCCTGGCTGGAGCAGCTCTATACCTTCGGCGATCCGCAGCGTGATCCGCGCATGCGCACGGTCAGCGTCGCCTATTTCGCCCTGCTGCCCCATGCGCTGCTGCAAGCGGCCGTGGCATCGCGCGCCGACCTCACCCTTGCCCCGGTGAGCGGACTGACCGAGCCACTGGCCTTCGACCACGCTTGGATCGTCGCCGCCGCGCGGGACCGGCTGAAGGGCAAGCTCGACTATGCGCCGATCGCCTTTGCCCTGCTGGGCGAACTGTTCACCCTGCGCGACCTGCAGACGGTCCACGAGGCGATCACCGGCACCGCCTTCAACAAGCCCGCGTTCCGCCGCCGCATGCTCGACAGCGGCTGGATCGAGCCTACGGGCCAGCGCGAGAGCGACACTCCATTCCGCCCGGCGGAGCTCTACCGAAAGCGGCCTCGGCCCGCCGGTTGAATGGCTCGCCTCCCGCTCGCGCAGCCTCAGTTCTCTGCGGCGAGAGCCCGGCGCAGGCCGGGCGGCGTCACCAGGATGGCAAGGCTGGCGCCGTAGACGATCTTGAGCAGCAAGGCAGTGCCGGGAGGCAGTTGCTCGGCGCCGACGAGCTTCATGATCGCCGCGACCAGTCCCGCACCCAGGATCGCCGCTGCGCCCGCCAGCAGCAGCGCGCGGGCCAGCAGGTTGCCGGGCAGCCGGTTTGCCTGCCCGTCCGCCGCGATCCTGCCCGAGCGGATCGCCCTGCCAGTCAATGCTCCGGGGACGAGCGTGCTCATCAGCGCGATCATGAAGCCCTGCGGCACGAAGTCGAACACCCAGTTGCCCATGCCCCAGACCGGAACCGGATCGACCCCGCGGAACACCAGCCAGAAGAACAGCGCCGACAGGATGGCGTTGATGACCGCGCTGACCATCGTCTCGCGGCGGATATAGGCATCATGGCTCACGCCGGATCATCCTTGCAGCAGGCATCGACGAAGGCGGCAATCTCGCCGGAAAGCCGGCAATCCGAAGTGCCGATGTGCATGGCCATCGAGTAATGGTTGTGACCGCTCGCGTAATGGCAGAACGGCAAGCCTCCGTGCCGGGTCAGACGGTCCTGGATCAGCCCGGTCCACTCCGCCTGGAACCTGGGGGGATCGTATTGGGCGCAGGCGACCATAAGCGGCAGCGCGGTGGCAGCCACGGCTTCGCGGGGCATGTGCGTCGCAGCGAGCGACGCGTCGCCGTAGTAGATGGAATCGCGATCTTCGTATTCGGCGTAGCCGTAAAGCCCGGAAAGCAGCACGCAGCCACGCACCGCAAGGTTTGGCCGCAGTTGCAGCGCTGTGCTGACATGCACCGCGCCAGCCGATGTCCCGACCAACACGATCCGGTCCGGATCACCGCCATGATCGCGGGCATTCGCGGCCAGCCAGTCGAGCGCCGCCAGCACGTCCTCGCCGCCTGCCGGCCACTGGTGGTCGGGTGCGAGCCGGTAGTTCATCACCGCGCCGAGCCAGCCCTGCTCCGCCGCCCAGCGGCCAACTGCGCCATTAGGCCAGCCATCGGCGGCCTTGTCCCCGATGCGGAAACCGCCGCCGTGGACGAACAGGACGACCGGCGCCGGACTGGCCGGTGAGCCATAGAGATCCAGCCGGTGCCGTTCGTGCGGACCATAGGCGCGGTCCGCCGCAGCAACCGGCACCCGCGCAGCCAGCTCCTGCTGCTCGGCATCGAACAGCTCCTTGCAGGCGCTCAGCACGTCCGGGCCAAGGGTCGTGCCCATTTGCTGGATGGTAGTCATGGCTGTCCCGTGGCTTCGAGTGCGATCATCTTTTCCAGCTTGCGCCGGGCCAGCACAGCCGCCTTGTCGATCCTCAGCAGGGCCGGTTTCAGTTCGGAAAGCTCGTGTTCGCCGATGCGATCCTGCTGGGCGTCGATCATTGGTTTGTCCTCGGTCAGGAAGACCCGGGCCAGGGCATCCGCAAAGGCATCGAACTGATCCGCGGTGGCGTCCTTGCGCAACATCGATGACGTATAGAAGTAATGGGTCGAACGCCCGGATTCCGGCGTAAACAGATGGAGCGACTGCGAACCGGTGCGCCCCTGCGGCCGTTCGATCTCGACCGTCAGCACCAGAATTGATGGAGCATTCCAGGTGACCGTCATCGTGCGGTCCACCGGTTGGCCGCCAGTCCCGTAGACATAGGCCAGTCCATCCCCGAGCACTTCGCCTTTCATCGCGCGCCTGACGGAAATGGCATCGCCTTCTTCAGTCACATCAACTGCGGCCTTGCGCACTTCGGGCGTCCCGAGCGCAGGATGAAGGAACTCGATGTGGCTGAGATCGAGGATGTTGTCGTTCATCAACCGGTAGTCCGCCTTGCCGTGGATGTAGCCGTGGCGGACATGGGCGGTTGCTTCATCGAGCATGGATTGGCGCGGCGGGGACGATGCGGCGCCCTGGTCTGCGGCGCCGGGCCAGACCCACAGCAAGCCATCCTGCTCGCGCACCGGCCAGGTCTGCACCCGCAGACCGGCGGTTGGGCCGTGCGGATTGTGGCTGCATGCACCATCACCGCCAAAAGCGAGCCCATGATAGCGACAGGTTACCGCAGCCCCATCGAAGCTGCCCATCGACAGGGGCGCAAACCGGTGCGGGCAGCGGTCCACCATGGCCGCAACCGTCCCGTCCGACCCGCGAAGCAGCAGGATCGGACAATCGAGAATGCGTCGTGCCAGCATCTGGCCAGCCACGACCTCTTCGGAAAAGCCGGCAACGTACCAGGCGTTTCTCAGGAATGGCATTCGTCAATACTCCCGGACCAGCCTGGCAGAGGGATGCGTCATGGCTCGAACCGTTCCATGTCGGATGCGACGCGCACCGCTCCGCGGAACTGCTCCTTCACTTCGCGGACATAGCGTTCGTTTGCTGCGCTGCCATCCGCCCCGCCCCCGGCCAGGTGGGTGATCACCACCGACTTCACCCCGGCGGCGGCGGCGATTGCGCCGATGTCCTGCGTGGTGATGTGATGGGTGCGCAGGTGCGTTTCCATGTTCGCCAGATCGGTCGGCGACAGGTCAGCCGCCCGGCGGCGGATATTGGCGATGGTGAAGTCGACGTCGATCAGTTCGGTCACCAGCATGTCAGCACCCTTGGCCAGCTTGGTCACCGCCTGGCTGGGGCCGGTGTCACCGGTATAGACGATGCTCTTGCCCGGCATGTCGAAGCGAAACGACAGCGACCTGAAGGTCCGCTCTTCCTCCGATCCGGCTGGAAAGCTGTAGTGCGTGTTCGCGGCCGCGGTGACCCTGGTGTCACCCAGCGTGACCGTGCTGCCGTCATCCAGCTCCACCACCCGGACGCTCGCTGCCGGATCGATCGGCACCTCGCCCGGAACCCCGAAGCCGGACCGGGCGCTGGGCTTCATCGCGGCGATGAGCCCGTCGACGATGGCCCTGGTGCCCGGCGGGCCATAGACGGTCAACGGGGTGGTTGTCCGGGTCTGCAGGCGCAGGCCCAGCACTCCGAACAGTCCGCCGATGTGATCGAAGTGGATGTGGCTGATCCAGATGCTGCGCAGCGCGCGGAAGTTCGCACCCGAACGGAGGAACGCCGTGGCCGCGCCATCGCCCGCATCGACCAGATCGAGCTGGCCGTTGTGCACGAGCAGGTTCGCCGGTTCGGCACGCGTGGCGCTGGGCATGGGACCACCCATCGTGCCAAGCGTGACCCATTCGGTTTGGGGTTTCGCCGGTGCTGGCGCGGATCGGGCATCCTGCGCCGAGGCGGTGCTGCAGGCCGTGCCGAGCGGCGAGGCGAGGGCAAGGACGGTCAGCAATGCAAGGCGTCTGGGCTGGATCATCGGGTCTCTTCCTTTGCGATGGCAGGTCATAGCGCGATCCGCGCGAGGTCGGAGCCCAGCACGATCCGGCCCTTGAAGACGCCGCGGATGATCGCCAGATCCGATTCACCGACCACCCCGACATGGGTGAGGATCAGGGTCTTGACCTCCGCCGCAGCGGCCAGCTTGCCGACTTGGAGCGGCGAAAGGTGCTCGCGGTCCATGTGCGGCCGCACGAACGGCGGGACGGCTTCACGGTCAGCCAAGGACGCCATTTCCGCAACCAGGACGTCCGCGCGACTGGCAAATTCGGCAACCGCTGGCGAAGGACCGGTATCACCGGTGAAGACGATCGAGCGCCCCCGGCTTTCAAATCGCAGCGAATAGGACATGTTACCCGCGGCAGGGCTGCCGGGAGGCAGGTCGTAATGGCTGTTCGCCAGCGCCGAGACGCGGACATTGCCATCGTCGAAGATCTGACCGGCGACGAACTCGTGCGCGGCGGCAAAGTCTTCCGGCGTGCGCTCGATCCGCTGTTCGGCCATCCGGATCCGGGCGTTGGGTGCCATGACCTGCCAGATCCCCCTGACCAGATCCGCCGTGCCCTGCGGCCCGTGGATGTCGAGACGCGGCGAACGCTGCGTCCAGGCGAACGAGGCGAGCGCAGGCAGCCCGGCGTAGTGGTCGTCGTGCAGGTGTGTCAGGAACACGGTCGGGACCGCCGGCGGCTGCAATCCCGCCTTGCCCAGCTGATGGACCAGCCCTTCGCCGGCGTCGATCAGGTAGGTCTTGCCCCCGATCGACAGCAGGCTTGCGATCCCGGACCGATCCGGGCGGGCAAGCGGCCCTCCGGCTGTGCCGAGCAGCAGGATACCGTCGGCAGACTGGACAGCAGCGGGCGCGGCGCCGGCCTCTGGGCTGGCCGCTGCGCAAGCCGCACCCGTCAGGCAGACGACAGCAGCCACAATTCTGGCAAGGATGGCTTTGCGCATGGTCCTGTTCCCTGTGCAGGCGGGCTGGCCGTGGCCTGCCCGCCTGCGTTCAATCGTCTGGCTCAGAAGTGATAGCCAAGGCGCACGCCATAGGTCCGGGGCGGGCGCAGCGTCGCGTAGGAGAAGTTGAGGACAGGCCGGTTGCCAGTCCGGGCGAAGATCACCTCATCCTCGAGATTGTTGACGTAGCCGGTGATCGACCATTTCTTGTCTGGCCCCTCCAGCGTCAGATAGACATCCGAGGTCATGAAGGCACCCTGGCGTTCGTTCTCCTGGAAGTTGGCATTGAGATAGAACGACGAGGATAGGGAAGTCCGCGCGCCTGCGATCAGGTCAAGCCCCCCGCCCAGCTCGAACGTGTGCTCGTAATTGAAGTTGGCGACCCACCTGGGTGACTGCACGGTCGGCTTGCCGGAACAGTCCGTATCAAAGAACCGCGCGTTGTTGACGCCCGGATTGGCGAGCCGGCTGGCCACGACCGTGCAACCCGTGGGGACCGGAGCGCCCGTGTTCGAGAAGTTCGCGGTCAGCAGCGAGTTGTACTTGCCATTGAGGTACTGGACGTTTGCGCCGAACCGGTCGGCCGGAGTCGGAGCGTACTGCAGCTCGAGTTCGGCGCCGTAGATGCGCGACTTGCCCGCATTCACCGTGGTGCCGCCCTGGGCGTAGATCCCGGTGCCCGTGCGCACGCCGCCGACGAAGGTGACCTGCTGGTCGGTGTAATCCCAGTAGAACGCCTCGAGGTTGACCTGCAGCCTGTTGTCCAGGAAGCGGTTCTTGGTGCCGAGCGTATAGGCCGTCAGCTGCTCCGGCGCGAAGGTGTTGTCCGGCGGGCTGGCCACGAAGAACCCGCCCGTCTTGAACCCGGTCGCGACGTTGGCATAGACGAGCGAGCGCGGACCGGCGTCCCACTCCAGCCCCGCCTTCCAGGTGAACTTCTCGAAGGAGAGCTCGCCCCGGAAGCTGACCCCAAGCGGCGGATTGATCACGCCGGGCAGACCGCCCGCAGCCGAGCTGGTGACCTGCGACTTGTCTTCCTTGGTGTAGCGTCCCCCGGCGACCAGCCGCAGCGCCGGGGTCACGTCGAACGTCAGCTGCCCGAAGGCGGCGGTCGATTTGGTCTTCAGCCGGGGCGTGAACCGCGTGGTCGAAAGATTGCCCTGGGCGAAGTAGTTGTCGGTATCCTGGGCTTCGTTGAAGTAGAACAGCCCCAGGACATAGCGCAGCCGCTGGTCGGCGTTCGACGACAGGCGGATTTCCAGTGAAGTCTGATCCGCATCGTCGCGAATCTGGCCGAGGAACCCCGGCAGATAGGTGCGATAGTCCGCCTCGGTCCGCCGGTATGCCGGGATCACGGTCACCTTGCCGAACCCGAGGTCGCCTTCGAGGGTGGCGCTCACCCCCCAGAACTTGTTCTTCAGATAGCCGTCCGCACCGGGCGTCATGATGCAGCCGCTCTTCACGAAGCCGCCGGCTCCGCCGCAGAAGGGCGGGGCCTGGATCGTCGAGGCAAAGGCCGAAATCGCCGCGACGGACAGCGGATCCGAACCACCGATCCGCTGGTCGAGCGCCGGGGCCGCGAAGGTCGCGGTGGGGATCAGAACCTCGCCCGAGCCTTTGCCGTGCTGGTTGAAATAGTCACCGACCACCAGCAGCGACCAGTCATTGCCGGGCTGCAGGAGCAGCGAGGCGCGGACCGCTTCGCCGCGATCGTCGTCGTAGCCGTCCGACACGTAGCCGTCGCGGTCGACGATCTGCGTCGCGAGCCGGATCGCCGCGGTGCTGCCCAGCGGAATGTTGATCGCGCCGGCGCCCTTCTTGGCATCGTAGTTGCCGTATTCGAGGGTGATGTCGCCGGACAGTTCTTCCAGCTTGGGCCGGTTCGGCAGGACGTTGATCGCGCCGCCGGTCGCATTGCGGCCATAGAGGGTGCCTTGCGGGCCCTTGACCACTTCGACCCGCTGGAGGTCGTAGAACGCACCCGCCGGGGCGGTGGGGCGACCGACGAACACGCCATTGAAATTGAACGCGACCGCGTTCTCGGCAAACGAGTTGCCCGACAGCGTGCCGACGCCGCGCAGGACGAAGCTGGTGGTGCCGCCGGTCGGCAGCACCTGCAATGCCGGGACCAGGCGGCCCACGCCCGCAGCGTCCGTAACGCCTGACTTGGTGAGTTCATCT
>JAYRMP010000058.1:0-19848 GCA_041912655.1 Novosphingobium sp.
ATATGGTACCTTGAACGGGTGGTCGGGCCGGGGGAGCGGGCCGGTGTTGCCCTGTTTCAGTCTGCCTGAAACAGACTCCCGGTCGCCTCCGACCTGCTTCAGCCCCAGGCCTTCCACACCCCGTAGCCGCTGGTCAGGCTGAGCACGATACCCACCAGGATCAGCATGGTCTTGGGGTTGAAGTGCTTGGCCGCCCAGGCGCCGATCGGCGCGGCGATAACGCCGCCGATCAGCAGGCCCAGCGTCGCCCCGGCGACATCGGCGATACCGAGGTGCCAGATGAAGGTCGCCGAGACGGTCAGCGTCAGGAAGAACTCGACCGAGTTCACCGTACCCACCACCTTGCGCGGATCGGCGCCCTGGATCAGCAGGTTGGAGGTCACCACCGGCCCCCAGCCGCCGCCGCCCGCCGCATCGAGAAAGCCGCCGAACAGGCCGAGCGGGGCGATGAACTTCGCCTCCTTGATCTTGGGCGGGTACAGCAGGCCGCGGACCAGGATGTATAGCCCGATCGAGGTCAGGTAGAGCATCACGAAGGGCTTCACCACCGCCGCGTCGAGCGAGGAGAGGACATAGGCTCCCAGCACCCCGCCGACCACGCCCGGGATCAGCAGGCGGAAGAACAGCACCTTGTCGATGTTGCCGTGTAGCAGGTGGCTGATCGCGGAAGTCGCCGTGGTGAAGCATTCGACGATATGCACCCGCTGCGAGGCCTGGGCCGGCGGAACGCCAAGGAAGCCGACCAGCAGCGTGTTGGTGATCACCCCGAAAGCCATTCCCAGCGCGCCGTCGACCAGCTGCGCCGCAAATCCGACTAGGATGAACGGCAATAGCGCCGCCAGGTCGATATGCAGCAGATCAGGCACGTCGGGGCTCCCGGGCTTATTTGTCGACTATTTCGATAGAGTTTCAACGCGCGAGCCGCGAGAAAGTTTTTGACGCGGACGGCGAAACGAAAATTTCTTGCGGCGGACCGCTTGCCAAGGCCCCGCTAGCGCTCCAATCCGCCCGCTGGAGGACCCGCAATGACCCAGATCCTGCGCCCGCGCCGCTCGGCGCTCTACCTGCCCGCCTCGAATCCCAAGGCCCTGGCCAAGGCCCGTACGCTGGATGCCGACGTGGTAATCCTTGACCTCGAAGATGCGGTTGCACCCGAAGCCAAGGTCGAGGCCCGCGCAGCTGCCGTTGCGGCGGTTGGCGAAGGCGGCTTCGGGCGGCGCGAACTGGTGGTGCGCGCCAACGGCCTGGCAACCGAATGGGGCGTGGACGATCTTGCTGCCATCGCCGCTGCCGGCCCCGATGCGGTGCTGGTCCCCAAGATCGCGGGGGCCGAGGACATCGCGCTGTATGACCGCGCGCTGGCGGGCGCTCCGGCGCATACCCGGCTGTGGGTGATGATCGAGACCTGCGCGGTCGTTCCCCGGCTCGACGAGGTCGCCGCCTGCGCTGCCTCCAGCCGGCTGGCCGGGTTCGTGCTGGGCACCAACGACCTTGCGAAGGAAATGCGCGCCCGGCTGACCAGTGCCCGCACCCCGTTCCTGCCGATTCTCACGGCCGCCGTCTGCGCGGCGCGCGGGCATGGCCTCATCGTGCTCGATGGGGTCTGCAACGAGTTCCGCGATATCGACGCCTTCACCGCCGAGGCGCGGCAGGGGCTGGAATTCGGCTTCGATGGCAAGACCCTGATCCACCCGGACCAGATCGCCCCGTGCAATGCGGTGTTTTCTCCTGATCCCGCCGAGATCGCCTGGGCCGAGGCGGTGGTGGCCGCCTTCGACCTGCCGGAAAACGTCGGCAAGGGCGCGATCAAGGTCGAGGGCAAGATGGTGGAACTGCTCCACCTGGAGCAGGCCCGGCAGGTTTTGGCGATCGCCGCGGCGATCGCCTGACCTTCAGCCCGCCAGACTGCCTTCGCCGCCCGGCGCCTCGATCCCCAGCAGGCGGGCGAAGCGGGTGCGGTCGGGCATCAGGTCTGCCAGTGTGTAGCGATCGAGCCGCGCGAGGAAATCGCCCAGCGCGAGGTTGAGCGCGCCCTGCAGGCCGCAGGCCCCGGCAATTCGGCAGCGGTTGGTCCCGGCATCGAAACACTCCGCGAAGCCCGAGGTCGATTCGAGGGCCCGGACCACCTGCCCGACCACGATCTCTTGCGCCGGTCGCGCCAGCCGCAGGCCGCCGCCGCGCCCGCGCCGCGCCTCGACCAGGCCGAGCGTGGTAAGCTGGTGCGCCACCTTCATCAGGTGATGGCGGGACACGCCGAACACGCTGGCAACCTCGTCCACCGAGGCCTGTCGCCCACTGCTCGCCAGGAACATCAGCAACCGCAGGGCATAGTCGGTATGGAGGTTTAGCCGCATCAAAGTTGCATATGAGATATTGCTTTCACGAGCAACCGGAGATAACAAGCAAGTAACTTACCACTTATCGAGTCGAACCATGACTGAGGTTCAAGACCGGGTTCAGGCCCGGGTATACCCCCACGCCAGTGCGGCGCGGGCGGCAAAACTCGCGCGCGCCCAGGCGCTGGGCATCGACGAGGCGTTCATCGCACTGATGGTCGATCGCTTTTACGCCAGGGTCCGCAGCGATCCCCTGCTGGGTCCGGTGTTCGACGCCCGGATAGCGGACTGGCCGGCCCATCTTGCGCGGATGCAGGATTTCTGGGGCGCGGTGCTGCGCGGCGGAGGCGGGTTTTCCGGCAATCCGATGCTCAAGCACATTGCCATTCCCGGCATCGACCGGCCTGAATTCGAGCGCTGGCTGGCGCTGTTTCGCGACGTGCTGGAGGAGATCGCCCGCGATCCCGCGGCTCCGGAATTGATCCACGCATCGGCGAGGACCATCGCCGAAAGCCTGCTCCAGGGAATTCACATCCACCGGGACGGCCACCTGCCGTCCAGCCAGGAAGGACGTCTCCATGCTTGATCCGCGCACCTCAACCGAAACCTTCGCCGATCCCGGCGATGCCGTGTCCGGCGAAGCTGCCCTGCACACAGCGCCTCCCGCTGAAGCGCCCCGGCGCAGCAGCGAGCATGCGGGAACCGAGTTTCCGGCCTGGATCTGGGGCACGATGATCGCGGCTTATGCCGTGTTTTTCACCGGGATGATTCTGGCCACCGGTCGTGACGGCGATACGCGCTTCGTGCTGGTGATCAGCATCGGCTTTGCGCTGGTCTATTTCACTTGCGCCCGGCTGCTGCTGGCCCTGAAGCCGGCCCGCTCCGCATCGGATTTCTCGCGCCGGCTGAAGCCGCTCCAGACCTGGACCGGTACGATGGGCATGGGCGCGGTCGCCGCACAAGTGCTGACCGTGCCGCTGTGCATCGCCTTCTTCGGCCTGGCGATCCTCGCCATTCGCGCCTTCGTCGGCTGAATCAGCGGCGACGGTAGCGGAAGTACCAGACCTCGTGCCCGTAGACATTGCGGGCCTTGGCCTCGTAGCGGGTTTCCGGCCAGCCGCCGGGTCGCTTCTGGAAGCTCTGCGGCCCCTCGCACAGCCACTCGAACTGGTCGGTGTGGCGCCGCATCACCATCAGCGCATGCCGCACATAGACCGCGTGGTCGGTGCCGAAACGGAATTCGCCACCGGGTCGCAGCTTGGCAGCGAACAGGTCGACCGGACCGTCGTTCATCATCCGCCGCTTGGCATGCCGCGCCTTGGGCCAGGGGTCCGGATGGAGCAAGTAGAGGAATGAAAGCGCCCCGTCCGGAATCCTTCTCAGCACGTCAAGCGCATCGCCGTGGAAGATCCGGACATTGCCGAGCGGCGGGTGCGCGCCATTGTCCCCTGAGACGTGGGTCAGTGCCTGTGCGACGCCGTTGAGGAACGGTTCAGCGCCGATGAAACCATGGTCCGGCAGCATGTCTGCGCGGGCCGCCATGTGCTCACCGCCGCCGAAGCCGATCTCGAAATGCAGCGGGCAAGGCTGGCCGAACAGTCGCTCTGCGGTCACCTCTCCCTCTGCCGGAACCGCAATCTGCGGCAGCAGCTGATCGACCAGGTCCTGCTGGCCGCTGCGCAGCGGCTTGCCCTTGGAGCGGCCGTAAAGGCGGTTGATCGTGGTCGGATCGCCGGATTTGTAGGCTGTCATGGCGCGGCGAGGTGACAGCTGGACCGCCGCTGGTCAACGTCCAAAAAGCTGCGGCCCGCCTCCCCGGGGAAGCGGGCCGTCAGCGTGACGAAAATTCGGGTGATCAGGCGGCTTCGGCCTTGTCATCCGGATCGCGCAGCACATATCCGCGACCCCAGACCGTCTCGATATAGTTCTCGCCCCCGCAGGCATGCGCCAGCTTCTTGCGCAGCTTGCAGATGAACACGTCGATGATCTTGAGTTCCGGCTCGTCCATCCCGCCGTAGAGATGGTTGAGGAACATTTCCTTGGTCAGCGTGGTGCCCTTGCGCAGCGAAAGCAGCTCGAGCATCGCGTATTCCTTGCCGGTCAGGTGGACCCGCGCGCCATCGACCTCGACAGTCTTGGCATCGAGGTTGACTGCCAGCTTGCCGGTGCGGATCACCGACTGCGAATGGCCCTTGGAACGGCGCACCACGGCATGGATGCGGGCGACCAGTTCCTCGCGGTGGAACGGCTTGGTGACGTAATCGTCAGCGCCGAAGCCGAACGAGCGGACCTTGGAATCCATTTCCGAAATGCCGGACAGAATCAGCACCGGGGTCTGCACCTTGGCGACGCGCAGCTTCTTCAGCACGTCGTACCCGTGCATGTCGGGCAGGTTCAGGTCGAGCAGGATGATGTCGTAATCATACAGCTTACCCAGATCGAGACCCTCTTCACCCAGATCGGTCGAATAGACATTGAAGCCTTCGGTCGTCAGCATCAGTTCGATGGCTCGCGCCGTAGTCGGCTCGTCCTCGATCAGCAACACGCGCATGGGTAGTCCCCCTTTGCCCCGTTTCCCGTGCGATAACCCTTCGGAAAGGGTCATTGCCCGCCATTAACCATATGACCAATGAAGAGGAAAGGTTAATTTACCGTAAACGGCGGAAACCCGGCGAGTCGCTTAGCCCTCGATTACCCGCATGGCCGGGTGGTGCCGATCGAGATGGCGCTTGATGATCCTGAGATTCCTGGTGTTCGATGCATAGAACAGGTCAAACAGGTCGCCCGCCACGGGGACGGCACCGATAAGGGTATCGATCCCGACGTTGCCGATCATCCGCGCCAGTTGCCAGCGCGACATGCCAAGGTTGCGAGCCTCCCAGACCAGGTAGAGTCCCATCGCCGCCGTCACCACGTCACCTGCGACCGGAACCAGACCGGCAATCGCATCAAGCCCGACCTTGCGGCCGACCAGCGGTACCCTGACCAGGCCTTCGAGCAGCCGCTCGAGCGCTTCGACCCGGCGGCGGACCGACTGCGGATCGGCTCCCAGCGGCAATTCGGCGGTCATCCGCCGGACCTGACCCTGTTCCATCGGCAACCCTTGTCCACGCGGCCACAGCAGCCGCAGGACCTTATTTGGGGCGCACAGTCATCGGCATCAAGGGATGGACACTCCACGGGTTCGGGGCGAGGCCAGTCGCACGGCCGCTGACCAGCGACCAGCGGACCGGCACGCCCAGCGGGATATAGCCGTTGACGATGGTCAGCCGCGCTTCGGCCTCAGCCAGAAGGTCGGCACGCTTGGCTGCATCGGGCTCCTCGCGGGCCTGGCTGGCCGCGCGGTCGGCGGAGGAATCGCAAATGCCGCGCGCCGCCGCGCAGCTCAGCTGGTTGAGGAACCAGTCGGCCCGCGGATAGCGCGCCACGGCATCGATCAGCACGAGATCCGCCACCGCGCTTTCGTTCACGCGCTGGGTCCGTACGCCGATTGCTGCCCAATCCTCAGCCAGGCGGGCGAACACCCGGTCCGCTCCCGGTCCCGAAGGCAGTGCCAGCCGCACCACGACCGGCTCCTTCCAGCGCTCCACCCGGGCGGCGGCCTGTTGCTGGCGTTCCTGCACAGAACGACCAGGCCAACGCTCCTCCACCGTGCCATTGTCCCCGGCCAGACCCGGATTGACCAGCCGCGTCGTCGCGGTCCAACCGCCCACGCCAAGCGCCGTTTCCATTGCATCGCGGTCGATTGCCATCGACAGCGCCTCCCGGTTCTCGGGCTGGGAGAGGAAGCCGCTGCGCGCCGTCACCGCGAGGCCGAACAGCCCGGCGACCGGGTCCAGCCGGATGGCCCCGCGTGAGACGCCTGCGGCATCCAGCCGCGGGAAATCCTCGAAGCGTCCGCCGAGCACCATGTCTGCCTCGCCCGCGTTGAAGCGGTCAATCGCGCCGGCTGCGGGAAGCGCCATAAGCCGGAGCTTGCGCGTGCGCTGTTCCCAGCCGGGTTGCTGCGGCAGCCCGCGGTCTTCCGGCGGGATCGGGGTCAGCAAGGCGCTGCGCTTTTCGCGGGTCAGTTGCATCGGCCCCGCCCCCTTGCCCTTGCGCAGCAGGCCGAGTTCAGGCTGGGCCAGCAACTGGAGAAAGTCCGGCGCCTGCCGGGAAAGCCGGATTTCGATCACGCGCCCGGCCATGGTGCGCACTTCGTCGATCGGCGCGAGATCGAGCCCCAAGGCGGTTCCGCGGACCCGCCCGATCGCTTCGAGCAGAGCGGTGCGCGCGCTATCCCCCGTGATTGCTTCACCGTCGGCCCAGCGCCCGTCGCGAAGGCGGAAGATATAGGACATACCGTCGTCAGTCACGATCCAGCGGTCGGCCAATGCCGGAATGACCCGCCCCTCCTCGTCGAAGGCCACCAGCCCCTCGCCTGTCGCCGAACGCACCAACTGGGCTGCTGCCGGCAGCCTGGCCCCGCTTGCAAAGGGGGACGAAGGGTCGCCGATTGCCACCACTTCCACCGGACGGTCGCCATCGCCGCCGCAGGCCACCAGCGCAGCAAGCAGGGGAAGGATCACAAGCGTGCGGAATGACGGAACAGCCATGCCGCGCCTGTCTATCCGATGTTTCACCCTTCGCACAGGTGCCAAAGCGCTGGCTCGGGGATGGCCGGGCTCAAAGCTTGCGGAGCGGACCGCCCATGGAGCCGGAATTGACCACCCCGGCGAGCAGCTTGCGGCGCAGTTCGGAATCGGGGTCGTGCGTCGTGGCGGGGGCCCGGGCGATCTTCGGATCGATGTCCTTGCGGAACGCAATACCGAACCGGTTATCCTGAACCCAGGCAACCAGGCCTTCGACCCAGCCGAGGTTGCGTAGCGAAATCGTGACCATCTGCCCGCGTTGTACCGGCAGGGGGCCTTCCGCCATCAGTCCGCCTGCGGAGAGATTCCGGACCCGCACCCGGTGTTCCCCGGGCAGTCCGTCCACGCGCAATTCGGCCATGACGAACAGGCTGTCGCGTGCGATCTGCCTATGCTCGTTGTCGCCCATTTCCGCCTCTGCACTCCCTGGCCCTGGCCGATATCCGGCCGAACTCTGCGAACGGTCTAAGATCCGCAAACTGGCCGGAAGCTAAATGGGATTGGCAAACAACTCGTTAACGAAGCCAAATGGCTCAATCGTCACGAGAAATCTTTTCCCGGCGTTCGTGGGCTTCCTGCGCTTCGACCGTCATCGTGGCGATCGGACGCGCGGAAAGACGGCCCAGGCCGATGGGTTCGCCGGTAACCTCGCAATAGCCGTATTCGCCTTCCTCGATCCGGCGCAGCGCAGAATCGATCTTGGCGATCAGCTTGCGCTGACGGTCGCGGGTACGCAGCTCGATGCCCCAGTCGGTTTCGCTGGAGGCGCGATCGTTAAGATCGGGCTCGCGGATCGGGCCATCCTGAAGCTGCTGGAGGGTATCCTGCGCGGCGGAATGGATCAGCTTCTTCCATTCCAGCAGCAGCCGGCGGTAATAGTCCAGCTGCGCTTCGCACATGTACGGTTCTGTCTCGCTGGGAGCATAGTCACCGGCAATCGCCCGCTTGGCCTTGGCCAGGACGTCAATCTCATCACCGAGAACGCTCGCCATATACTCTCCACATAAGACCGGTCGGACCATTGGCCGACGAGATCGCAGGTTTTCCAGCCAACCCCCTCCGGTTCGAGCGCGCCTATAGGACTGGGCAGAAACCCGCACAAGCACCAATGCTGCGAAGGGTTGTCAAAAGCCAGGAGCGCATTCGTATCCGTAGCAGACAGCCGCGAAACACGGGTTCTTCCGGTAGGGAGATAATTCGTTACCGCCGTTAACCATTTGTTGACCATGTTAGGGAAATTTCAGCCTCGACAGCGGGATATGGCTCGCTGGCTTGAGGGGGCAACTCACATGACCACCACTTGGATCCATTCCGAAGCCTTCGCTGCCGCCAGTCCGGTTGCGACCCATGCCGAAGACCTGCTGGTCGCGACCTGCCTGGCCGCAGCCGCAGCCGGCGATGTCAGCGCCTATTATGACCTTGGTGTGGCCTATTCCACCGGCAGCCACGGGGTCGATTGCGATCTGATCGAGGCGCACAAGTGGTTCAACCTCGCCGCCGTTGGCGGACATGGCGAAGCGCAGCTGTGCCGTGCCGACATTTCCGAGGAAATGACCGCCCGCGAGATCGCCGAGGCCCAGCGCCGCGCCCGCGAGTGGATCGCCGCGACCAGCCGCCGCGCCGCCTGACGGCCCCACGCGGAGCCGCCGCGGGCACCGTCAGCCTTTGCGGAATGGCGTCCGCGCGCCGAGGTAAAGCTGATCGGCCGCGACGCCGCTGCGTTCACGCTCCAGAAAGTCGGCGACCGCGCTGCGGAAGCCGGGATGCACAATATAATGCGCTGACCGGGTCTGGACCGGTTCATAGGCCCGCGCGAGCTTGTGTCCGCCCTGCGCTCCCGCCTCTACCCGAGGCAGGCCCAGCCGGATCGCCGCGTCGATCGCCTGGTAATAGCACAGCTCGAAGTGCAGGAACGGCTTGTCCACCAGCGCACCCCAATACCGGCCGTAGAGCGCATCCGGCCCGATGAAGTTCAGCGCCCCCGCGATCGCCCGCCCGTCCATGAAGGCGAGGATAAGCAGTATCTGCTCCCCCATCCGCTCGCCCAGCAAAGTAAACGCCTCACGCGTGAGGTAGGGCCTGCCCCATTTGCGCGCGCCGGTGTCCTGGTAGAACGCCCAAAAGGCGTCCCAATGCTCCTCGCGGATCTCCGCGCCGGTCAGGCAGCGGATCTCCACCCCTGCCTGAGCCGCAGCACGTTCCTTGCGCAGGTCCTTGCGCTTGCGCGATGACAGCTGGCCAAGGAAGTCCTCGAAACTGGCATAGCCCCGATTGAACCAGTGGAACTGGATGTCGCTGCGCGCCAGCCAGCCCGCTGCCTCGAACAACGGCAACTGGGCCGGTTCGATGAAGGTCGCATGGGCCGATGACAGGCCGTTGCCCTCGCACAGCTGCTCCGCCGCGCGCAGCAGCGGCAGGGCGAGTGCCGGGTCGGCCAGCAGCAGTCGCGGCCCGGTGGCGGGGGTGAAGGGCACCGCGATCTGCAGCTTGGGGTAATAGCTTCCGCCCGCCCGGTGCCAGGCATCGGCCCAGGCATGATCGAACACGTATTCGCCCTGACTATGGCTCTTGAGCCAGCCGGGGAGCGCGGCGGCAAGACGACCGTTCGTACCCGTGATCACCAACGGTGCGGCCTTCCAGCCGCTGCCCGGGCCGACGCTGCCGGAATCCTCCAGCGCCGTCAGGAAGGCATGGGAAAGGAATGGATTGCCGCCCGCGAGCGCATCCCATTCACCGGCATCGAGTTCGCCATAGGAACCGGCCAGCCGGGCCACGATCTCGGTCACGCGACGCCTGCGCCCTCCGCGATCGGTGCGTCGGCATGGGCGCTGGCCCGCTCCCGATGCTCGGCGCTCTTCACCGTCCAGGTCGTGACCGGCAGGCCGCGCTTGCGCTGCGCCGCCGCAAAGCGGCTGGGCAGGTTGCGGATGTCATAGGCGAGGAAATCGGGTCGGGCATGCCACAGCGACAGGCGGCGACGAATCATGCCGGGCAATGCCTTGTCGTCTTCCTCGGTGACAATCAGCCCGCGCACGGTCAGCGGCGAATGGTCGGCGAACCAGCGCACGACGCGGGGGTCGAAGCTCATGATCGCGTGGAGGCCCAAATAGCCTTCCAGCACCCGCCGGACTGCAAGGCACAGCGCCGAGACCCGACCGCTCGAGCCGCGTTCCGACTTGATTTCGATCAGCACCGGCACTTGCCCGGCAATCTGGTCGAGCACCTGGCGCAGCGTCGGTATGGTGTCAGTGCCGCCCGCCAGCACGATCTTGTGCAGTTCCTCCGCGCTGCGCTGCCGGACCGGACCGGCCTCCCCCGTCAGCCGCTCCAGCGTGGCATCGTGGAACACCATCGCCTGCCCATCGAGCGAGCGGCGGATGTCACATTCGATACCCATTCCCCGTGCAATCGCCCCGGCGAACGCGGCGGGCGAGTTTTCCGGAACGCCCGCGCCGTGGAGCCCGCGGTGGGCATAGGTCCACTCGCCCAGCCACCCTACCCGGTCAGGCCGGGGCGCGGGAGCGCGCCAGCGGTCAATCAGCGCGAACGGCAACGATGGCATCCACTTCGACCGCGACGCCAAGCGGCAGGCTGGGCACGCCGACTGCGCTGCGGGCGTGCTTGCCCGCCTCGCCAAACACCGCCACCATCAGTTCCGAAGCGCCATTGGCGACCTTGGGCTGGTCGGTGAAATCGGCGGTGCTGTTGACGAAGGCGCCGAGCTTCACCACGCGCTCCACCCGGTCGAGCGAGCCGAGGGCAGCCTTAAGCTGCGCGAGGATCATCAGGCCGCAGGCGCGCGCGCCCTCGACCCCCTGCTCGACGCTGAGGTCCTCGCCCAGCCGCCCCTTGAGCAGGTGGCCGCCGACGATCGAAACCTGTCCGGAGACATGGGCCAGGCCGCCCGCGACCACCACGGGAACATAGGCCGCAACCGGCGCAGCAGGTTCGGGCAGGGTCAGGCCGAGTTCGGCCAGTTTCGCTTCGATGCTCATCTCATCCTTCCTCAAAGGCGCGAGAGCAGCCACGGCAGGGCATGCTCCCAGGTGTCGATGCGGGCATGGGCGTGACCTGCCTCGAACCCGCAGGTGATATGGGGGGCAAGACTGGGTTCGCCGCACAGGTGCAGCCGGTCGATATGCGGGACCATCTCCGCAGCAGAACCGTGATGCTGGGCCAGATCGTCAATGAAGATCGCCTTGCTGGGGCGGTATTCGGCCAGGATCGCCTGGAGCGCCGGCCCCTTCGGCCCCTGATTGGTGAAGACCCGCGCCTCGATCCCGTGGTCCGCCAGTTGGCGCGCACGGGCTTCGTTGTGCTTGTCGTGGAGGTTGGTCAGGATCACGACGTCGGCGTGGTCCTTCAGCGCGTTGATCGCGCCGACCGCCCCGGCAATCGGGGTCTGACGGTGCATCTCGTTGTCGAAGAAGCCATTGAGCAGGCGCCAGATCTCCGCGGGTTCGACCGGCTCGCCCGTGTCGCGGTTGCGGATCGCCTTGGAAAAATCGTTGCCGACCAGCTTGAAGGACACCCCTTGGGTCTCGTTCAGCCATTCGCCGAATGGCACGACCATGTGCAGCAGCACTTCGTCGCAGTCGCTGATGATCAGGGGCTTGCTCATGAATTCAGGCTTTCTCGGGCGGAAACGAGGTCTTCTGGGCGAACCCCCAGCGCATCGGCGGCGCCAACCAGGTCAGGCTCGTGCGCGCAGAGGAAATCGAGCACTGCGACAAGCATCGCCGGATCGTCCAGCCCGCCGCGCAGCGCATCGGGAGTCAGTCCGGTCAGCGCGAGCAGGCGATCCGCGCGCGGGGCATCGCCCAGCAGCCAGCCGAGCGCCGAAAGCGCCAGCACGGCGGCATCGGGAGCCGGGGATTGGGGTTCGCGAAGAATTGTCAGCCTCGTTTGCAGGGGGTAGTGCGGGTCAATGGCAAAGCGCATTCTCGTTGTCGAGGACAACGACCTCAACCGCAAGCTGTTCTGCGATGTGCTCAAGAGCCAGGGCTATGCCGTGGAGCCCTGCGCCGACGGGCTGGAAGCGCTCGACCGGGCGCGCCAGTTCGTCCCCAACCTGATCATCATGGACATCCAGCTGCCCAACGTCTCGGGGCTCGACCTGATCGAGGCAGCCAAGCGTGACAGCACCCTGCGCCAGATCCCGGTGCTCGCCGTCACCGCCTATGCCGGCAAGGGCGACGAGGAACGTATCAGGGATGCCGGCGCCGAAGGTTATCTCGCCAAGCCGGTCTCGATCGGCCCGTTCATGGCGGCAGTGAAGGGCCTGGTGGAGAAGGCCCCCGCCTGAAGCGTTTTTTCGCCTATATTCCGCCCCATTCTTCGGCCATTGCGCCGGGCAACACCTTGCTGGAGCTTTGACTATCATGGACCGCGCCGAAACCGCCGCGAAGATCGCCGCGCTGATCGAACCGTTCAACAAGAAGGGCGTGGCGATCACCGATTCCACGACCTTTGCCGGCGACCTTGAATTCGACAGCCTGACGGTCATGGACTTCGTCGCCGCGATCGAGGACGATTTCGACATCATCATCAGCATGAACCAGCAGGCCGAGATCGAGAATTACGGCCAGCTGGTCGACGCCGTGGTGAAGCTGCAGGGCTGAGGATCGCGCATGACCGACCTGTTTTCCAAGTTCGATCCGCTGATCGAAATGCGCGCCAACCTGCTGGCTTCGGGGGTGGAAGACCCCTTCGGACTGGTCATGGAGAAGGTGCTCTCGCCCACCGTCGCGGTCTGCAACGGGCGCGAGACGATCCTGCTCGGCACGTACAATTACATGGGCATGACCTTCGATCCGGACGTGATCGAGGCCGGAAAACAGGCGCTTGACGACTTTGGCGCGGGCACCACCGGCAGCCGCGTGCTCAACGGCACCTATGCCGGGCACCGCGCGGTGGAGGACGCGCTCAAGGACTTCTACGGCATGGATCATGCCATGGTCTTCTCCACCGGCTACCAGGCCAACCTCGGAATCATTTCCACGATCGCCGGAAAGGGCGATTACATCGTCCTCGACATCGACAGCCACGCCTCGATCTGGGACGGCTGCAAGATGGGCGACGCCGAGGTCGTGCCCTTCAAGCACAACGACATCGAGGCGATGGAAAAGCGCCTGAAGCGGATTCCCGAAGGCGCGGGCAAGCTGGTCGTGCTCGAAGGCGTCTACTCGATGCTGGGCGACATCGCGCCGCTGAAGGAGATGATCAAGGTCGCCAAGGACAACGGCGCGATGGTGCTGGTCGACGAGGCGCACTCGATGGGCTTCATCGGCCCCAACGGGCGCGGCGTGGCCGAGGACCAGGGCGTGCTCGACGACGTCGACTTCGTGATCGGCACTTTCTCCAAGTCGGTCGGCACGGTCGGCGGCTTCTGCGTGTCGAACCACCCCAAGTTCGAGATCATGCGGCTGGTCTGCCGCCCCTATGTCTTCACGGCCAGCCTGCCCCCCAGCGTGGTCGCCACCGCCTGCACCTCGATCCGCAAGCTGATGCACGCGGGCAACAAGCGCGCTCACCTGTGGGAGAATTCGAAGACCCTGCACAAGGGGCTGCGTGACAAGGGCTTCCAGCTGGGCACCGAGGAACCGCAGTCGGCGATCATTGCGGTGATCATGCCCGATCTGGAACGCGGCGCGGCGATGTGGGAAGCGCTGCTCCACGAGGGGCTCTACGTCAACCTCGCCCGCCCGCCCGCGACCCCGGCGAACATGACCCTGCTGCGCTGCTCGCTCTGCGCCGAGCACAGCGCCGAGCAGGTTCAGACCATCATCGGCATGTTCGAGCGCGCCGGGAAGGCCGTGGGCATCATCTGATGGGCCGCCTGGCGGGCAAGCGCGCGATCGTTACCGGCGCGGCGCGCGGGATCGGCAAGGCAATCGCCGCCGCTTTCGCCGCCGAAGGCGCAGAGCTGCTGCTCGCCGATATCGACGCCGGGGCGCTGGCCGCTACGGCGGAGGAACTCGGCGCCGAAGCCTTCACCTGCGACGTTGCCCGCAAGGCCGAGATCGAGCGCCTGATCGCCCGCGCGCAGGAGCGCTGGGGCGCCCTCGACGTGCTGGTCAACAACGCCGGGATCACGCACGCCGCCAGCCTCGACGCGCTGACCGAGGAAGACTTCGACCGGGTCTTCGCCACCAACCTCAAGTCCGCACTGTGGGCCACGCAGGGCGCGGCGCGGCTGATGGGCGAAGGCGCGGCGGTGGTGAACATGAGCTCGGTCAACGCCGTGCTCGCGATCCCGGACCAGATTCCCTATGCGGTCAGCAAGGGGGCGATGAAGCAGCTGACCAATGTCACCGCCCTCGCCCTCGCCCCGCGCGGAATCCGGGTCAATGCCATCGGTCCCGGATCGATCATGACCGAAATGCTGCGCGGGATCATGTCCGACCGGGCGGCGGAAGAGCGCATCCTGTCGCGCACCCCGCTGGGCCGCTGCGGCGAGCCCGAGGAAGTCGCGGCGATTGCGGTGTTCCTCGCCAGCAGCGAGAGCTCCTATGTCACCGGACAGACGATCTATCCCGATGGCGGGCGGCTGGGGCTGAACTACACGGTGCCTGTGACGCGCGCTCCGGGCTGACTCGAGGCACCGGGTGACAAACCCCAGCAAACCTGCGAACCTCCTTCAACATTTCGGGGGAGACAGCGATGCGGCAACTCGGGCGAATGCTGGGCGCGGGTCTGGCGGGCGGACTGCTTGCGGCGCTACCGGCCAACGCGCAGGACCTGCACGGCCAGGATCACCAGAAGCATCCCGCTGCCAGTGCCCCTGCGGTTCCCGCCGCCCCTGCCGCCGAGGCGCAGGACCAGCCGCACAGCCACGACGACCAGATGGTGCCGCGCGCGCCAACTCTGCTGACGGGCTATGGCAATGGCGGTTTCGCGGCTAGCCACGCCCGGCCCGAGGCGCAGGCGTTCTTCGCCAACGGGCTTGAGCTCCACGCCGCCTTCGCCCACCGCGCCGCGGTTGCGGCGATGACTGAGGCGGTGCGCCTCGATCCCGCCTGCGCGATGTGCAAGTGGGGTCTGGCGCTGACCGACGGCCCGACGATCAACTATGGCAAGGATCCCGCTGAGAGGGCGAAGCTGCTGGTCACCGCACGCCAGGCGCAAAGCGGCGCGCGCAACGGCGGCAGCGACAAGGAACGCGCGCTGACCGCCGCGCTGGTCCTGCGTTATGCCCCGGGGAAGGACACCGCCCGCGCCGACGATGCCTATGCAACGGCAATGCAGACGGTCGCCGCACGATTTCCGGACGACAACGAGATCGCGGTGCTTGCCGCCGACGCGCTGATGGTCTCGGCCTTTGCCGAAGAGGGGAGCGATTATGACCATGTCGCGATCGAGGCGAGCATCGTCTTGCTGGAACGGGTGCTGAAACGCGCGTCCGATCATACCCCGGCGATCCATTTCTACATCCACGCCACCGAAGTGATCGGCAAACCCGGGCTGGCCGAAGCCTATGCCGACCGCCTGCCGCTGCTGGCACCGCGCGCCAGCCATCTGGTCCACATGCCCAGCCACACCTGGTATTGGGTCGGGCGGTACCAGGATGCCGCGCAGACTAACCGCGCCGCGGTCGAACTGGGCAAGGCCAATGCCCGTGCCTTGGGCCTGCCCGATCCCAGGGGGGTCTGGGACCTGCCATATCACTCGCACAACGTGATCTACGGCCTCGGGGGCGCGCTGATGGCGGGGGATTCACGGATCGCGCTCGATCTTGCCCGGCCCCTGGTCGAACGCGCCGGAACCGACGACAAGGCCAAGGCATGGAGCCAGCT
The DNA here is from genome assembly GCA_041912655.1 of Novosphingobium sp. Classification (GTDB taxonomy): domain Bacteria; phylum Pseudomonadota; class Alphaproteobacteria; order Sphingomonadales; family Sphingomonadaceae; genus Novosphingobium. The sequence goes on from JAYRMP010000058.1 coordinate 15,763, forward strand.
GCTCGCCGCATCCGGCTACTTCGCGCTCGCCCGGTTCGATCCCGCCAGCGTCGGTTCGCTGCCCGAACCCAGGCTGGGTTACCTCAAGGCCGCCTGGCACTATGCCCGGGGCGAAAGCATGGTCTGGGCGGGCGACCTGGCCGGCGCGCGGGCCGAGGCGGCGGCGATCCCCTTGCATCTGGCCGAAGGCAAACCGCCGCACGACGCCATTGCCGCCGAACAGATGCTGGGAATCACCCGCGCCGTACTGGAAGGACGGATCGCCATGGCCGAACGGCGCTGGGGCGATGCCGCGACCAGCTTTCGCAGTGCCGCCGAAATCGAGGAGACTCGCGAGTTCTCGGACTTTTCCGATCCTCCGGCGTTCTGGTATCCGGTGCGGCGCGACCTGGCAGCGGCATTGCTGGCAGCCGGTGACAACGCCGGCGCCCAGCGCGAGGCAGAGGCATCGCTGCGGCTGCGCCAGCGCGATCCGGTGGCCGAACAGGTGCTGGCGGCGGCGCGCGGTGCGCTTGCGCTGGATTCGCCGCTGGTCCGCTAGAGGTCAACTAGCAGGGAAGATCACACCCCCAACCCCGCCCCGCCCTGCGCCGCCTGCGCGCGTCTGAACCCGTCGCGCTGGCTCAGGCGGTCGAAATAGGCCTGCATCCCCGGCGTCAGTTGGTCCTCCAGCCCGATCTGCCGGGCCAGCATCACCGCATAGCCGACCGAAATGTCGGCCATGGTGAAGCGTCCGGCTGCAGCAAAATCGCCCTGCATCAGTGCTTCCGCATTGCGCAGGCGCGAGCCGAACCACTGCGCGTAGTCCTCCGCCGCTTGCGCGACGCGGCGCTCCGGCGGTTCCAGCCGGGTGTAGCGCAGGTGGATCGTCTGCGGGAAAGTCAGCGTCGCCTCGCCCATGACGAGGAAGTTCATGTAGGCGGGATAGTCCGGCTCGTCCGGCGCGACCGCCAGCGGGCTGGGGCCGAACTTGGTCGCCAGCACATGCGGGATCGCCGCGCTTTCGGTCATCAGCCGGCCGTCGATGAAGCAGGCGGGCACCGTGCCCAGCGGGTTGGTGTCGCGATAGCCCTCGACGAAGACGCGCGGGGGAAAGCGCATCAGGGTCAGCTCGTAGGGCAGGCCCAGTTCCTCCAGCGCCCAGAGCACCCGGAACGAGCGCGCATCGCGGCAATGGTGGAGATGGATGCGGCAGGGGGCCGTGGCGCTCACCTCAGCTGCGACCCGGCAGCGGCGGCCTCGCAGACCGCGCTGGCCTCCTGCGAACCGCCCGAGAGCATCGCCGCGGCCACGAAGCCGCCGACCACGACAATCGCGAAGGCCGCCGTGGCAAGGCCCAGGTACTTGTCGATGAACGCCTTGATCGGCGCGCCGAACAGGCGGAACAGCACGCCCACGATCATGAAGCTGATCGAGCGGCTGACGATCGAGGCGCCGATGAACACCAGCAGCGGCATGGCGATGAACCCGGCGGTGAGGGTCAGCAGCTTGAACGGGATCGGGGTGGCGCCCTTGATCATGATGATCTCGGCCCCGTATTCGCGCAGATAGCAGGCCGCGCGCGGGAAGCTCTCGCTCAGCCCCAGCAGGGCGAGCAGCTGGGTGCCGACAGTATCGTAAAGGAAATACCCGATCGCATAGCCCAGCAGCCCCCCCGCGACCGAGGCCGCTGTCGCCACGGCAGCAAAGCGCACCGCCTTCTTCGGTTCGGCCAGGCACATGATCCCCAGCAGGGGATGCGGCGGGATTGGAAAGAAACTCGCCTCCATGAAGGCAAACAGCGCCAGCCACCATTCGGCGTGGCGGTGCGCGGCCTTGGCCATGGTCCATTCGTAAAGGCGGCGCAGCATCGCTTGTCCTCGATAATCGGGCAGTCGGCGCCCTGCTTAGCCACGCCGCCGCAGGGCGACAAGTATACCTCACGAATAACCAGATGGGTTATTTGTATTGACAGTGTCACGCTCTTATGGCACAAATACGGAACATCGCGATCAACCGATTCGAAGCCGCCCCGCGCTTCGCCCCTCCCCTTCCAGCATCAGGAACCCCTGGATGAGCAAGGCGCCAACCGCGCCCGCCGCCGCTGCGACCGCAGCGCGTGGGCGGCCGCGCATCAAACGAACCAAGCTGCCGCCGCGCCTGCGCGAAAACGAGGGCGAGGATCGGCTGAACAAGCACTGGCGCACCTATTTTCTGGCCGCGCTGGTCGAAACCTCGAACGTCACCCGCTCTGCCGAGCGCGCCGGAATCTCGGTCAGCCGGGTCTACCGGGTGCGCCGCGAGCATCCCGGCTTTGCCGCCGAATGGCGCCAGGCGCTGTGCGAGGGGTACGAAAACCTCGAAATGGAACTGCTGGGCTACCTGCGCAATCCGGACGGGGCCACGAAGATGGACGTGGCCAACGCGATCCGCCTGCTCGCCCAGCACCGCCAGTCCGTGGCGCATGAACGCGCCGCGCAGGACGATCGGAGCGAGCAGGAAGTGCTCGATTCGATCGATGCGATGATCGAATCGATGCGCGAGCGCGCGGCCGCCAACGCGGCGCAGCTTCAGGACGGGCAAGATGAGCAGGGCGAGTGACAGCCGCGCAGAGTTCCTGCTCGGCCTGCCCCGGCGCGAGCGCGCCGCGATGCTGGCCGCTATGGACCAGCGCCAGCACCGGGCGCTGCGCCATCACTGGCGGCTGTGGGCCCACGCCGGACAACTGCCTCCGGAAGGGGACTGGCTCGGTTGGCTGATCCTGGCCGGGCGCGGCTTTGGCAAGACCCGGGCCGGGGCGGAATGGGTTCGCCAGATCGCAGAATCCGATCCGCAGGCGCGCATCGCGCTGGTCGGCGCTTCGCTGGGCGAGGCGCGCGGCGTGATGGTGGAAGGCGAAAGCGGCCTCCTCGCACTCGCCCCGCGCGGACAGCGCCCGCGCTTCGAACCGTCGAAGCGGCAGCTGCGCTGGCCGAGCGGAGCGCAGGCAACGCTCTATTCCGCCGGGGAGCCAGAAAGCCTGCGCGGGCCGCAGCACAGCCACGCCTGGTGCGACGAAGTGGCCAAGTGGGACAATGCCAAGGCCGAATGCGCCTGGGACAACCTGCTGCTCGGCTTGCGGCTGGGCGACCGCCCGCAGGCCGTGGCGACCACCACGCCGCGCGCGGTCCCGCTGCTTAGGCGGCTGCTCGATCATCCGCACATTGCGGTGACGCGCGGAAGGACCTTTGACAACAAGGCCAACCTGCCGCCGCGCTTCATTGCCGCCGTGCGGCGCGAATATGGCCGCTCCGCGCTGGGGCGGCAGGAATTGGACGGCGAACTCATCGCCGACATCGAAGGTGCGCTGTGGACCCGCGCCCTGCTGGAAGCCTGCCGCTCTGCGGCGGCTTCCGGCACTGGCCAAGGGGCCGGAGGCTGGAGCCGGGTGGTGGTTGGGGTCGATCCCCCCGCCTCGGCCCAGGGCGACGCCTGCGGGATCGTGGTCTGCGCGCTTGGCGAAGATGGCAGCGCCCATGTGCTTGCCGATGCCAGCGTGGAGAAGGCCAGTCCCGAACGCTGGGCGCGCGCCGTTTCCCGCGCCGCGCAGGCCTGGCAGGCCGACCGCGTGGTGGCCGAGGCCAACCAGGGCGGGGCGATGGTCGAAAGCGTGCTGCGCGCCGCCGACCTGTCGCTGCCGGTGCGGCTGGTCCACGCCAGCCGGGGCAAGGTGGCCCGCGCCGAACCGGTCGCCGCGCTCTACGAGGCGGGGCGTGTGCGCCACGCCGGGCAGTTCCCGGCGCTGGAGGACCAGCTCTGCGGGCTGCTGGCGGGCGGCGCCTACGCAGGCCCCGGCCGCAGCCCCGACCGCGCCGATGCGCTGGTCTGGGCGCTGACCGAGCTGATGCTCGGACGGCAGGCCGCGCCAAGGGTGTGGCTCAGCTGAAGCCAACCGCACCGGCCCCGCCGGTGCGCCGACATTCTCCCCTCCCGCCTGCGGGAGGGGCCGGGGGAGGGCCTGTTACGACCCTTGCCTCAGTACGAACACACCTTCACCTGGCCCCTCCCGCAAGCGGGAGGGGAATTGTGGACCCGCCCGTTCGGGCGGGACGTTGATGAAAGGCCCCC
>JAYRMP010000059.1:0-19633 GCA_041912655.1 Novosphingobium sp.
TGACGAGGTTACCATAGTTGGTCTGACCGTTCGTGTACGTGTAACCGTAGTTGTTGGTCGTGCCGTAGGTGTAGGTGTTGGAATAGTTCCACACGTTACCGTAGGTTTCGGACTGACCGTAGTTGGTCGAGCCGTTGAGGTAGGTGTAGCCATTCAGGTAGGTGGTGCCGTTGACGACGAGGTCGTTGTTGGCAGTCAGCGTACCGTTGACGGTCGCTCCACCATTCATGGTGGTGCCGCCGTTGAGGGTCGAACCGCCGTTGACGGTCAGGCCGTTGTTGACAACCGCACCGCCGTTGAGGGTGGTGAGACCAGCAACGTCGAGGGTGCCGCCAACAGTGGCGTTGTTGTTCACGGTCAGGCTGTCGGTTTCAATGTTGCCATTGTTGTCGATGCCGTTGGTGGTGGTGAAGCCCGAAACGTCGAGGTTGCCGAGCAGCTGGCTGTTGCCAGTGACGAGCAGCGTGTCGGTGGTGGTGCCGCCGGTCACGTTAACGCCGGCAGTGAACGTCGCCAGACCGTTGAAGGTCGAGGTGTTGTTCACCAGCAGGGTGTCGGTTTCGAGGTTGCCGGTGTTGTCCTGGCCGTTGGTGGTGGTGAAACCGCCGACGTTGAAGTTGCCAGCGACGTCGCCGTTGCCGTTGACCTGCAGGTTGCCGCCGACGGTGTTGTTGCCGATGTTCTGGACGTTACCGTTGTTGTCAACGGTGAAGGTCACGCCATTGACGGTGTCGGTCTGGGTGTAGCCCGAGTTGTTCCACACCGCCGTGGTCGAGGTGGTGCCGCCGTGGATGGTGACTTCGTTGGTGCCGACGTTGACGTAGCTGGGACCATTGGCCTGCAGGTTCAGCGACGAACCGTTGGTGCTGACGCCACCCGAGGTGTAGTTGGTGGTTGTGCCATCGGTGGTGGCGCGGAAGCCGAAAGCGGTCTGCTCGGTCTTGCTTTCGGTGCCAGCGGCCAGGTCATAGACGCGAACGGTGTTGCCGTCGATGCCCTGGGTGGCTTCCTTGCCCGCGGTCGGAGTGTAGGTGACGTTGCCGGTACCCGGATCAAAGGTCGAGTCGCCGGTGGTTTCCTGCCAGTTGGAGCCCGAAGCACTCGTGGTGTAGGTCACCTGCGAACCGGTGCCGGTCGTGCCGGTGCCGCTCACGTTGGTGCCCGAGAAATGCAGGTTCTGCTGGTCCGTGGCCGCGATTTCGGTGTAGGCATAGGCGCCCGAGCTCACCGGAGTGATCGGGGTATCAGCAGTGCTCGAGCCCAGCGGGGTCGGCGGGAAGGTGCTGGTATCGGCGACGTCGTGATATTCACGCGCGAAGTCGTAGCTGGTGCTGGCGCTGCCGACTTCGAGGACCACACCCGGGTCACCGAGAACGCTCGCCGGACCCAGGTTGAACACGCCGTAGGGGGTGGTGGCAGTGAAGTCCGCGCAAGTGGTCGAAACCACGTCCGCACCCGAAACGGTGATGGTGCCGTCGAGCGTAGTGCCATTGACAGTGGTGTAACCACCGGCGGTCGAGCCATCCGAGCAGAGGTTGTTGCCATTGGCGGCGTTGGTGGTCGGACCCTGGATCAGGGTGCCCACAACCTGCGCACCGGCCTGCGTGGCGACCACGGCGAGCGCCGAGGCGGCAAACAGTGAAAGCTTATACTTGGTAGTCATAGATACCCCTCATCAACAAAGTGGTTTCGAGCTCAAGAGTGGCGAATGCGCGCCCGTTTGTTAGTCATTCGTAGTCCACATTGCCACCGTTCAATACACGTTCAGGCCGTATTGAAAAGAGGAAAACCACCGCAGACGAAAGGAAATTGCGCATACGGGCAAGCACGTGCACGCATGGTGACAAAAGCGCCACAGTGCCGTTGCACTGTGGCGCTCGAAGGCTCCGGTAGTTGCTGGACCGGGCCGGCTGGGCCGCCCGGATGCGCCGGTCAGGGGCGCTTGGGCTCGGGCAAAGGTGCCTCGGCCGGGGCCGCCGCGCCCTGCTGGGCGGCCTGTTCGCGGGCGATGTATTCCTTTTCGGCCTGCTCGACGCGGGCCTGGGTTTCAGCCGCGTCCTCGTCGATGGTGGAGAGGCGCTTCGCCCGTTCCGCGGCGATCAGCTGGCTCATCTTCAGGTCGGGATTGTTCTTCTTTTCCGCGTAGGCCGCGTTGATCAGCTGCGTGGTGCAGCCGGTGGATCCGCCAGGACCGACGGGAGAGCAGCTCATGATCCCGCCGCGGCCAACGGTTTCATAGGCCATGACCTTGTTGTTCCAGGCCTCGTTCTGGGGCGATTCCGAACCACGCAGGTTGGGCGGGATGCGGAAGCGTTCGCTTTCGTTGAGGCGCGGGCAGACGACGATCTCGTCCCCGGTGGATTCGGGGCATTTGTCGTTGCCGTAGACGATGACCATGTTGACCTTGGGTTCGGCGGCCTGCTGGGCATGGGCCGCGCCGGGCAGCGCAAGCAGGGCAGCGCCCAGGGCAAACGCGGCAGGCAGTTTGGCGAGGAAGGTCATGTCGTCAGTCTCCCGAATGGGGCAATATTAGGAACCCTGGCCCGTGAATGCCAGATGAAGCGGGCAGGACATTGCCCGGAGTCAAAAACGCGTCAAATCCTCTCCGCCAGGCGGATGGCCGCCCGGCAACCGAGGCGGATCGCGCCGGCGAGCAACGGATAGGCCGGCGCCCGCTCGGCCCCGGCGGCCAGCGCCGCATCGCGGTGGGCGCGCTCGTCGTCGCGGAATTCGGCAATGGTGGCGGCAAGTTCGGGCTCGCGCGCGCCCAGTTCGTCGAGCTGCTGGGTGTAATGGCGGTCGATCTCTTCCTCGACCGCGGCGGTGCAGGCCATCGCCGCCTCCGGCCCGATCAGCGCGGTGGCCGCGCCCAGCGCGAAGCCGGCAACGTGCCAGAACGGCTGCAGCGCGGTGGGGCGCACCCGGCGCGCCGCCAGCATGGCGTTGAACTTCGCCAGATGGGCCGCTTCCTGTTCGGCCATGTGGCGAACCTCGCTGGCATGCGGCGCGCGGTTGCCCATCACCGCCAGCTGCCCGGCGTAGATCCGGGTTGCGCCGTATTCGCCTGCCTGGTCGACCCGGAGGATCCGGGCGATCTGGTCCTTTTCGCTCACGCCGATGTCCTTGCGCTGCGGCGGAGCAGGGCCAGCACGGCCAGCGCCCCCGCGGTGGAAAACAGGAAGTTGAAGCCGGCCAGGCTGATGCCCATCAGCTCCCACTGGACCTGGTCGCAGCGGACCAGCGGCGCGGCGAGAATGCCCGCGAGCGGATCGCCGCCGGGCACGGATGCCGGTGCGCCGGTGCAGGTGGTGAGCCCTTCCCACCAGCCGTATTCGACCCCGGCATGGAACGCGCCGATCAGGCCCGAAACCAGGATTGCAAGCGCCGCGAGCAGGGTCAGTGGCCGCGCGGTGCGGGGCACGGCCAGCGCCAGCAGGGCCAGCGGAATCGCCGCGAAGTGGGGGTAGCGCTGCCACCAGCACATTTCGCACGGATAGAGCCCGAAGCCGTATTCGCTGATGTAGGCGCCGCCGAGCAGTGCCGCCGGGATCGCCAGCGCCAGCAAGGTCGCCCGGCGCAGATCGCCCTGCCCCCCCATGGCCATCACTTGCCCCGGCTCGCCAGCGCGGCTCCGCCGGTGCGGCGCAGCGTTTCCTTGGCGTAGTACAGCTGGAAGTCATCGATGCCCTTGGCCTTCAGCTCTTCGGCGGTCAGCTTGAAGCGCGGGTCATCCTGCCGGTCGGCCTCGAGCTTCTTGTCGTCCATGCTGACCTCGTTGACGAGATGGCGGCGCAGGTCGCTCTCGCGGATGGCAAGCTCGCTCCGGCGGCGCGCGTCGGGATCGGACAGCTGCGGCACCTTGATGTCCGGTTCGATCCCGCCTTCCTGCACGGAGCGGCCGGCGGGGGTGTAATAGCGCGCGGTGGTCAGCTTCACCGCATGGGCCTTGTCGAGCTGGAACAGCGACTGGACCGAACCCTTGCCAAAGCTGCGCTCGCCCATCACCAGCGCACGGCGCTGGTCCTGCAGCGCGCCGGCGACGATTTCCGAAGCCGAGGCGGAGCCGGAATCGATCAGCACGATCACCGGCAGGCCCTTGGCCGCATCGCCGGGGAACATGCTTTCGGCGCGGTAGTATTCGCTGTCGTCCTTGGTGCGGCCGCGCTGCGAGACGATGTCGCCCTTGGTCAGGAACAGGTCGGAGAGGGCCACCGCCTCGTCCAGAGAGCCGCCCGGGTTGGAGCGCAGGTCGAGCACCAGTCCGGTCAGCTTGCCGCCCGCCTGCTTGCGCAGGTCGGCGATGCCTTCGGCAACCTGCTGGCCGACATTGCGCGAAAACTCGTTGACGCTGATCGTGCCGATCGCCCCGTCGAGCTTCCAGGTAACCGGCTCCAGCTTGATCACCCCGCGCGTCACGGTAACGTCGAAGGGGGCATCGCGGCCCGGGCGGAACAGGGTGAGGCGGATCTTCGTCCCGGCCTCGCCGCGCATCTGGGCCACCGCGTCGTCGAGTTCTCCGCCGTAGATCAGCTTGCCGTCGAGGTGGGTGATATAGTCGCCCGCCTTCACCCCGGCGCTTTCCGCCGGACTGCCGCGCATCGGCGAGATCACCTTGACCGCCCCGTCGTCCATCGCGACCGACAGGCCGAGCCCTGAGTAATTTCCATCGATCATTGTCGTCAGGCGCTGCAGCGTCGCGCCCTCAAGATAGGTCGAATGCGGATCGAGCGCGGCCAACATGCCGTCGATCGCCCCGTTGATCAGCTTTTCGTCGTCGGTGTCCTCGACGTACTGGGCCTTGACCAGCTGGTAGACGGTCAGCAGGCGCCCGAATTGCGGGCCCGACCGGCCATCGACCGCAGCGAGCCCCGCCGTGGTCGCCGGAAGCAGCGCGACGGCACCGGCCAGCAGGGTGGCGCGCAGCAGGGAAGCGGGTTTCATCGCAAGGGGCCTTTCATTCGATCCTCCGCCTTCTATCGCGCAGCTCAGCTTAACGCCAGATGGCGCGGGCGCGCCAACATCAGCCGCGCAGCAGGTCGAGCGGGTTCACCGGAACTCCGTCCTTGCGCAGTTCGAGCGTGAGGACCGGGCGTCCGGTGCCGGCACGGCCGAGCGGCGCCCCGGCGACAAGCTGGTCACCCACCCGTGCGGTCAGGTCGGCGAGGCCGGTGACCAGGCTGGTCCAGCCGCCGCCGTGTTCGATGATCACGATCGAGCCATAGCCCTGGTACGGCCCGGCGAAGACCACCCGGCCCGAACCCGGCGCGACGGCCTGCGCCTCGTCGCGAGTCAGGATCGAAACCCCGCGCGAGCCGGGCTGACCCTGAACCTGCGCGCCGAATCCGATCACCAGCCGCCCGGCGACTGGCAGGAGGTAACGCGCCGGGGCCTGCGCCGGCTGCGCGGGTTCCGCGATGCCGGCGCCTACCTGGGCCGACTGCGGCTGCGCCGGGCGCAGCAGCGGGCCGGGCAATGCCGCAAGCTCGGCGCGCAGGGTGCCGGCGCGGGCCAGTTCATCGAGCAGCCCGGTGAGGTCGCGGGCCTGTTCCTTGAGCGCGAGGGCACGCGTCGCCTCGCGGTCGGCCACGCCGCTGGCCTGGCGCGATTCGAGGCGTTGCCGCGTTTCGAGCGCAGTCAGCTGGGCGCGGCGCTCGCCCAGCTGGGACTGGCTGGCGCGCAGCCCAGCGGCAAGCTGGCGCGCCTGGTCCTGCAGCGCTCGGGCCCGGGCCAGTTCGCCGCGCAGGCCGGCGGTGCGGCGCTCGATCTCGGGCAGCATCGTTTCCAGCGCGGCGCGCAGGTAGACGGCATCGTGGAGCGAGCCCGGACGGAGCAGCGACAGCACCGGCGGGCGGCGCGACAGGCGCTGAAGGGCCGCAGTCAGCCGCACCAGCGGACGCTGGCGCTCCGCGAGGCGGGCGCGCAGCACGGCGCGTTGCTGGCCGATCAGGCCGATGCGGGCCTCCTGGGCGGCAATCTCGGCCTCGGTCTGCTGGATGCGGGCGGCGATCGCGGCGCTTTCCTGCGCGGTGCGTTCGGCGGCCTCGCGCATGGTCAGGGCCTCGGCCTCGAGCGCCTCGGCGCGGCGGCGGGCCTGCTCGCCCTGCTGCTCGGCGCGGGCCAGCGCCTGCTCGCCCTGCTCGACCGATTCGAGCGGCAAGGGAGCCTGCGCCACCGCGGCACCTAGCGCGAGCAAGGCGGCACCAAGAGTGACAGCAAGGATCGGGGCGCTTCGCATCGCGCGCCTTATCCCGAACGGTGGTAGGGATGGCCAGCAAGAATGCTGGTCGCGCGCCACAATTGCTCGGCCAGCATCGCGCGGGCCATCAGGTGCGGCCAGGTCATCGCCCCGAAGGCGAGCAGCAGATCGGCACTGCCGCGCGCGGCATCGCCGTGGCCGTCGGCGGCGCCGATCATGAACCGCGCCTCGCGTACGCCTTCATCCCGCCATTTGCCGAGGAGGGCAGCTAAGTCTTCCGAGGACATCTGCCTGCCGCGTTCGTCGAGCAGGACGGTGCGCGACTGCGGCTGGGGCGCGGGAACCGTGCCGCCGGTATCAGGCAGTTCGGTCAGCTTTAGTGGCCAGGTAATCCGCTTCGCATAGCGGGCGATCAGATCGGCTTCGGGCGAGCGGCCGATCTTGCCGCGGGCAATCACATGCAGGAGCATCGGCGAGCCTCAGGCGCTGCCGGAATCTCCGAAGGCCCACATCCGCTCAAGGTTGTAGAAGGTGCGCACTTCCGGGCGGAACAGGTGCACCACGACGTCACCGGCATCGACCAGCACCCAGTCGGCGGCGGGCAGGCCCTCGATCCGCACGTGGCCAAAGCCGGCGGCCTTGATCCGCTCGGCCAGCTTCTGCGCCATTGCGGCGACCTGGCGGGTCGAGCGGCCCGAGGCGATCACCATGTGATCGGCGATCGAGCTCTTGCCTTCGAGCGGGATGGAAACGATCTCCTCGGCCTTGTCGTCGTCGAGCGACTGGAGCACCAGCGCGTGGAGCGATCCGGGCTTCGCGGGCGGAAGCGGGGCGGGAGAACCGGAAGCTTCCGGCAGGGATTGGGCAGACGTCATGTAAGCGCGAACGGCTCCTCTGGGCGAGCAGGGCAAAGCGGGTTTGTCATGCTGTGTCGGGATCGACGGGATGGTGCGTGAGCGGGTCCCTGAGGGCGCGGCCGGCAAAACGGCTGGCCCAGTCCGGATCGGCGCGGCGCAGGGCCGTGGCCGAACGGGGATCGGGATCGAAACGCAAGGGTATCAGCGCGGGGGCGCTCCATCCTGCCCGGTTGTTCAAGCTGGCGGCAGACCGCCGGTAACGGCCTAGCCAGGCTGCCGCGGGGCTCGCGGCTGCGGCGCCATCATAGCCCGGACGGGCGATAACCGCAATCGGCATGGCGCGGGCGATCCCGCGCCAGTCCTTCCAGCGGTGCAATTGCGCCAGATTGTCGCTGCCCATCAGCCAGACGAAGCGGTGGCGCGGGTAGCGCGCCTTGATCTTTCTGAGCGTATCGACGGTATAGCGCGTGCCCAGCTCCCGCTCGATCGCCGTGGGCACGATTCGCGCCCGCCGGGCCATGGCCAAGGCCGATCCCAGCCGCGCGACAAGCGGCGCCATCCCTGCGCGCGGCTTCAGCGGATTGCCGGGCGAGACCAGCCACCACACCTCGTCGAGGTCCAGCGCGCGCAAGGCGGCAAGGCTGATCTGGCGGTGTCCGCCATGCGCGGGATTGAAGCTCCCGCCCAGCAGGCCGACGCGTTTCAGCGGGGCGCCTTCAGGGCCGGACCTGGCCGGTGCCGCGCACCTGCCACTTGTAGGTCGTCAGCCCCTCCAGCGCGACCGGGCCGCGGGCGTGGAGCCGCCCGGTGGCAATCCCGATTTCCGCGCCGAGGCCGAACTCGCCGCCATCGGCGAACTGGCTGCTGGCATTGGCCATCACGATCGCGCTGTCGACTTCGGCAAGGAAGCGTTCGCAGACGCCCTCATCCTCGCTCACCACCGCGTCGGTGTGGTGCGAGGAATGCCGCGCGATGTGATCGAGCGCGGCGTCGAGCCCGTCGACCACCGCGACCGACAGAATGGCGTCAAGGTATTCGGTGTCCCAGTCCTCTTCGCTCGCCGCGACAATGCGGGGGTCGAGCGCGCGGGCGCGGGCATCGCCGCGCAGTTCGCAGCCCCTGTCGAGCAGCGCGGAGACTACCGCCTGCGCGGCGGGAAACTGCGCGTCGAGCAGCAGCGTTTCCATCGCCCCGCAGATCCCGGTGCGGCGCAGCTTGGCGTTGAGCGCGATGGCCAGCGCCTTGTCCGGATCGGCGGCACTGTGGAGATAGGTGTGGCAGATCCCGTCGAGGTGGGCGAGCACCGGCACGCGGGCATCGGCCTGGACGCGGGCAACCAGGCTCTTGCCGCCGCGCGGCACGATCATGTCGATCAGCCCCGCCGCCGCGAGCATCGCGCCAACCGCCGCGCGGTCCTGCGTCGGGACCAGCTGGACGGCGGCTTCCGGCACCCCGGCCGAGGCCAGCCCGCGCACCAGCGAGGCGTGAATCGCCCGGTTGGAACGCACCGCCTCGCTCCCCCCGCGCAGCAGCACGGCATTGCCGGAACGTACGCACAGCGCGGCCGCGTCGGCGGTCACGTTGGGGCGGCTTTCATAGATGATCCCGATCAGCCCGATGGGAATGCGCACCCGGGCCAGGACCAGTCCGTTGGGCCGCTCGCTCCGGCTGATCTCCTCACCTACCGGATCGGGCAGATCGGCAACGGCATCCACTGCCTGGGCAATCGATTCGAGCCGCGCCGGATCGAGCCGCAGGCGGTCGAGCATCGCCCCGGTCAGTCCGGCAGCCTCGCCTGCGGCAACGTCCGCCGCGTTCGCCGCCAGAATCGCCGCTTCGTCCGCCCGCAGCGCCGCCGCCGCAGCGTGCAGCGCCGCAGCCTTGGCCGGCGCGCCCATCAGACCCAGGACGCGCTGCGCGGCGCGCCCTTCGCGGGCAAGGCGGGCGATGAGTTCTGCGGGGTTTTCCGCGCTGTTCTGGGTCTGGTCGGCCATGGCCGCGCGCCTAGCATCGCCGGGCCGGATTGTCACCGCCGGTGACCATCCGGAAATCAGATGGTTAACGGCACAAACGATTCGTCGCGCGAGTCCTTCGACTCGGCGACAAGCACGGTTAAGGGATTCGCGTGAGCCAAACGAAGCTGCTAGCGCCCGCCGCGAAGAACAGGCAGGCACTAGGGGTCGACTTGAACACGCAATCCGACGGGGGGCTAACCAGCCGCCTGCGGACCTGGTTCCCGGACCGTGAATTTTTCATGCGGTCCCAAGGGCAGGTTCGTTTCATCAAGGTTTCATCGCGGGTGCAGATGATCGGCGCGGGCGCTGTGGCGGCCCTGGCGCTGACCTGGCTCGGCTCGGTCACGACCATGGCCGTTTCCCAGTATTTTGCCTCTCGCGACCGGCTCGCGCTGCTTGACCGCGAAGCCAAGGTCACTTCCGCCGAAAGCCGCGTTTCCGAATATCGCGATGACCTGAAGGGCGTCGCCACCGATCTCGAAAAGCGCCAGGACTTCCTCGAAAAGATGGCCCAGGCCCACCTGGGGGACCTGCCGGCAGAGGCCAAGGCGGGCGAGACGGTGTCCGATTCGTCGGGTGAAGCTGCGAAGACCGTCAACAAGGTCAGCGCGCTGCTGCCCGAGGCCGCCGGGCTGGCCCGGATCGAGGCGCGCCAGCTGGCCTTTGCCGAATCGCTGACCCGCGCCGCCGACCGGCGCGCGGCGGCGGCGGCGGAAAAGATCCGAAAGCTGGGGCTCAACCCCGGCATGATGCTCGCCTCGCTCGACGATCGCAGCGCGATGGGTGGTCCGCTGATCCGCCTATCGACCGGCCGCGACGGGTCGCTCGACCAGCGCTTCCAGCGGCTTGGCGTCAGCCTCGCGCGGATGGATGCGCTGGAGCGCGGGCTGGCCGGTATTCCGCAGGTCCTGCCCGCCAGCCTCGAATATATCTCGTCCGGCTTCGGCTACCGCGCCGATCCGTTCACCGGGGGCGCGGCCTATCACGCTGGGCTCGATTTCAAGGGCCCGATCGGCGCGCCGATCTATGCCGCTGCCAAGGGCGTTGTCAGCTTCGCCGGCGTGCGTTCAGGCTATGGCAATTGCATCGAGATAGATCATGGCAACGGCCTGATGACCCGCTATGCCCACATGTCGGGCTACCGGGCGCAGGTCGGGCAGAAGGTTGCCGCCGGGCAGGTCATCGGCCTGATCGGCAGCACCGGCCGCTCGACCGGTCCGCACCTGCATTTCGAAGTGCGGATCAACGACCAGCCGCTCAATCCCCGTCCTTTCCTGGAGGCCGCAACCCATGTTTTCCAAGAACCAAGCGCCCCAGCGGCAGGCGAGCGCTAACAGCATGGGCGGCTCGACCTTTTCGGTGTTCGGTCCGGATACCCGGATCAAGGGCGACGTTTCGGCCTCCGCCGATCTGCACATCGACGGCAGGATCGAAGGCGATGTGACCTGCACTTCGCTGGTCCAGGGCGAGGCGAGCGAAATCACCGGCGCGGTCAAGGCGGAAACCGCGCGCCTTTCCGGCATGGTGCGCGGCACGATCAACGTGCGCGACCTGGTGGTGCTGCGCACGGCGCGCATCCACGGCGATGTCCACTATGATTCGCTGACCATCGAACAGGGCGCGCAGGTCGACGGCCGCTTCGCCCCGCGCTCGGCGAGCGAGGACACCAGCGTGGTGCCCTTCGCGGCGAACTGATCCGCCGCGAAATTCAACCACCCAACGCTCCAAAGCTTCGTCACCCCGGACTTGATCCGGGGTCCAGCTTGAATTTCAGCGCGGCGTCCGGAAAAGAAGCTGGGCCCCGGATCAAGTCCGGGGCGACGGGCTTCAGGCTTTGCCTGCTCCGCCCGCTTCCACCTCGGCGCGCAGGGCCTTGCGGTCGAGCTTGCCGATCATTGTCTTGGGCAGGCTTTCGCGAACCACCACGGCATCGACCCGCTCGTGCTTGCCGAGCCGGGCATTGAGCCATTCGCGCAGGGCCTCGCCGCTGTCGGTCGCCCCGTCGGCCAGGGTCACATAAGCACGCGGCACTTCGCCGAGGTAGGCATCGGGCACGCCCAGCACCAGCACCTCCTTGACCGCCGGATTGGCCAGCAGCGCATCCTCGACCTGGCTGGGGAAGACCTTGAAACCGCCGACCGCGATCATGTCCTTGACCCGGTCGACGATCGAGAGATAGCCCTCGGCGTCGAGCACCGCGACGTCGCCGGTGCGCAGCCAGCGCCCGTCGCTGCGCTCGGCAAAGGCCGTCGCGTCGGCTTCGGGGCGGCGCCAGTAGCCCTGCATGATCTGCGGTCCCTGCACCGCCAGCTCACCGGGTTCGCCCGGGGCTGCATCGCGCGCAGGGTCTTCCTTGTCGAGCAGGCGGACGCGGGTGGCGGGCAGGACCTGCCCAATCGTGCCGACCCGGTCCTCACCCTCATAAGGGTTGGTAGAGACCACGCCCGATGTTTCGGTGAGGCCATAGCCTTCGACCAGCCGGGCGCCGGTCGCGGCCTCGAACCGTTCCTTGAGCGGCCCGGCCAGCGGCGCGCCGCCCGAAATGCAGACCCTGAGCGAGGAGAAGTCGGTCTTGCCGAGGTCCGGATGGTCGAGCAGTGCCTGGTACATCGTCGGCACCCCGGGCATGGCAGTCGCCCGCACCCGCTGGAGCGTCTTCAGCGTCTGCCCGGCATCGAAGCGCGGCAGCATCGCTACGCAGCCGCCATTCGCCACCGTGCGGTTAAGCACGCAGACGTTGGCGAAGACGTGGAACAGCGGCAACACGCCCATGATCACGTCACGCTCACCCTTGCGCGGGTCGATCGCCTCGACCTGGCGGGCGTTGGCGGTGAGGTTCTGGTGGGTGAGCATCGCCCCCTTGGGGGTACCGGTGGTCCCGCCGGTATACTGCAGCAGGGCAAGGTCACTCAGCGGATCGATCGCCACCGGGGCGGGCGGGCCATCGGCCAGCATCGCCTCCCAGCGCAGCACGTCGGGCCGCGCGGGCACCGGGGTCAGCGACTTGCGCCCGAGCAAGCGCAGCGCGAGGCCCTTGAGCGCGGGGAGCTGCGCGGCGAGCGAGCCGACCACCAGCTTTTCCAGCGCCGATCCGTCCAGCACCTTCAGCGCAGTGGGCAACAGGGCGGCGGAATCGACCGTCACCAGCAGCCGCGTGCCCGAATCCGCGACCTGCGCGGCGAGTTCGGCAGCGGTGTAGAGCGGGCTGAAATTGACCAGCGTCGCCCCGGCGATCGAGGCGCCATAATAGGCGGCGACGTAGTGGGGGACATTGGGCAGGAACAGCCCAACCCGGTCCCCGCGCGCGATCCCCAGCTTCTGCAGCCCCGCCGCAAAGCGCAACGCTTCGGCATGGAGCTGCGCATAGCTGTAGACGCGGCCCATGAAGTCGACCAGGAGCCGCGACCCATGAGCCGCCACACTGGCCGCGAAGAAATCCGGGAGCGACAGCGGCGGCAGCTCCATCCGCCAGTCGCAGGGGTGCACGTAGTGCGCGAGCCACGGCTCGCCGGGGGGCGTTTCAGTCACCCCGCCAGTCTAGTCGCAGGCGCGGGCGGCGGGCAAGCGAATGCACCGCCCCGCCCGCGATCGAATCACTCCTCGCCAGCGGCTTCGGCGGCGCGCTTGGCTTCGAGCCAGGCCTGGGCCTCGGCTTCCTGGGCAGCTTCGGAAGCGGCCTTGGACTGGGCCTCGCGTTCGGCGCGCAGTTCCTCGATCAGCGCCACGCGGTCATCGCCCAGCCGCGCATCGTCGCCCGCTTCGTCATTGAGACCGGCCTTCTTGGCCGCCTTGGCGACGATCCCGTCGAGCTCGCGCTGCGAGCACAGGCCCAGCGTGACCGGGTCCTTGGGCTGGATGTTGGCGATGTTCCAGTGGCTGCGATCGCGGATCGCGGCGATGGTGTTGCGGGTGGTGCCGATCAGCTTGCCGATCTGCGCGTCCGAAATCTCGGGGTGGTGGCGCAGGATCCAGGCGATGCCGTCCGGCTTGTCCTGGCGCTTCGACACGGGGGTATAGCGCGGTCCCTTGGTGCGGCTGACGGTGACCGGCGCCTTCTGCATCTTGAGCGCATAGGCCGGATTGGCCTGGCCCTTCTCGATCTCGGCCATGGTCAGTTCGCCCGCGCGCACCGGATCGCGCCCGGTGTACTTGCTGGAGGCGAGATCGTCGGCCATGGCCTGGACTTCGAGGATGTGGAGCCCGCAGAATTCGGCGATCTGTTCGAACGACAGCGCGGTGTTGTCGACAAGCCACGAGGCCGTGGCGTGCGGCATCAGCGGGGTGGGCTGGGTCACGGGAAATCTCCGGCAGAAAATAATAGGGCCGCCCCTTCACGGAGCGGCCAGTCGCGCGCGATGTAGGAGGATTCGCCCTTTCGGGCAAGTGTTACCGTCGCTGGGCGCCGACTTTGCGCGGTTTCAGGCGGGGTTTTCCTCCAGCGGTTCAGCGCTTTCGGCGTCCACTTCAGCGCCCGTGGGCGTCTCGGCGGGTTCCGCTTCAACCGGATCGACGGATTCGGCGGGCGGGTCCGCAGTAAGGCCGTCGCCGTCGAACATGTCGAGCAGCTGGGGTTTGCGATTGAGCTCGTTGGCGCGAGCCTGGAGTTTGGGATTGGCCGCGACGGCGACGGCGCCGATCAGCTGGCCCATCTCGGCAGCCTCTGCCGCAGTGCCGCTCCGGCGGTCGAGCTTTCCGGCCATCCGCTCGAGCAGCTTGCGGTACTCGGCCTCGACCTTGGCCTCGCTCAGCACCATGTTGGCCTTGCCCATCAGCATCTTCACCGGCGGGACGGAGATGGAGACGTGAATCCGCGTCGACTGGCCGTTCTCCAGCGGTTCGAGCCGCAACAGGATCACGCCTGGATCGCCCGGCTTGTCGAGGTGATCGCTGCTCTGCACCGTCCACTGGGTCTGGCCCTCGCCGGGCTTGCTGCGGGTCACCGGCACCTTGCCGAACAGCAGCTCGGCCTCCTGCGGGTTGACCCCGGCCAGCGCCGCCGCGACCTCGGCGGGCGAGGCCTTGGTATCGACCGCGAAATCCTCGGGATTCCCGCCGCAGGCAGCCAGCAAGAGGGTGGCGCAGGCGCCAAGCGAAAGGCGGAACAGGGCTTTCATGCCCCTGAAGCTACAGGTAAAGCCTTGATTATCCGTTGCTGCCCTGCCCGGAGACCGCCAGCACGATCTTGCCAATATGCGCGCCCTGCTCCATCCGGGCATGGGCTGCCGCGGCCTGCGCCAGCGGGAAGGTCCGGTCCATCACCGGGCGCAGCCTGCCCGCTTCGACCAGTGGCCAGGCCAGCCGCGCGATCTCCTGAGTGAGCAGCGCCTTGAACTCGGCCGAGCGCGGGCGCAGCGTCGATCCGGTCAGGGTCAGGCGGCGGCGCATCACTTCGGCCATGTTGAGCTCCGCGCGCACCCCGCCCTGCACCGCGATGGTCACATGACGGCCATCGTCGGCAAGGCACTTGAGGTTGCGCATCACATAGTCGCCCGCGACCATGTCGAGCACCAGCTCCACCCCCTTGCCGCCGGTGATCCGGGCGACTTCCGCCACGAAATCCTGCGCCTTGTAATCGATCGCGTGGTCTGCGCCGATGGCGAGCGCAGCGGCGCACTTGTCCGCTCCGCCACAGGTAACGATCACGCTCAGCCCGAAGGCCTTGCCCAGCATGATCGCCATCGAGCCGATCCCGCTGGTGCCGCCGTGGACCAGCAGCGTCTCGCCCTCTTTCGCCCATCCGCGCTCGAACACGTTGTGCCACACGGTAAACAGCGTTTCCGGCAGCGCCGCGGCCATATCGAGCGGCAGGCCCGTCGGCACCGGCAGGCAATGCTCGGCATGGGCGAGGCAATATTCGGCATAGCCCCCGCCCGAAACCAGCGCGCAGACCTGCTGGCCGAGCAGCTCGGGCTGAACCCCCTCGCCCAGCGCCACGACGTCACCGGAGATTTCCAGCCCGGGGATCGGCGAGGCTCCCGGCGGCGGCGGATAGAACCCCTGGCGCTGGATCACATCGGGGCGATTCACGCCGGCAAAGGCGACGCGGACCAGCACCTCGCCCGGGCCCGGAACCGGCACCGGCAGACGCTCGATCCGCAGCACTTCCGGCCCTCCGGGTGCGTCAAATCCCGCCGCTTCCATTGTTTGCGGAAGGGTTTCAATCATTTGCAAGTCCCTGTTGCCGTGATGCCGCAGGCGGTTTCCTAACCGCGCAACCGGTTGACAGCAAGCGCAACGCGTCCGATTCTGCCCTTCATGGACGACGACCTGCCCCGGCCCCGAAGCGATGCCGCCGGCCTGCTGGCGAAGGAAAGCCTCGATTCCTATTCGCAGGACGAGCTGGCCGAACGGATCGCCCTGCTCGAAGCCGAGATCGAGCGGGTCCGTGCCCATCGCGACCGCGCCAGCGCCCACCGCGCTGCCGCAGACGCTCTGTTCAGGCCGCGATCGTCATGATCGGCGCGGCCGCCCCTTTCGCCGTTGCGGCCCCTCCCCATATAGGTTCCACGAACCCGACAGGTACCAAAGCCCATATAGGACTTCGTATAGGTCCGGTTAACCAAATCTGTTCATATCTTCCCGCAACGGGAAGACCATTCCTGCCCGGGAAAGAGCGCTAGATGCCCAGTTTCGCCCAGAGCCTCGAAAAGACGCTGCACGCCGCGTTGACCAACGCTTCGGACCGCAGCCACGAATATGCCACGCTGGAGCATCTGCTGCTGGCGCTTATTGACGATCCCGACGCCGCGCAGGTGATGCAGGCCTGCGGTGTGGAGCTGGGCGAACTCGGCGACGTGGTGCGCACCTATCTCGATCAGGAATACCAGTCGCTCAAGACCGAGGAAAAGGGCGATCCTTCGCCCACCGCCGGTTTCCAGCGGGTGATCCAGCGCGCGATCCTGCACGTTCAGTCCTCGGGCAAGGATACCGTGACCGGCGCCAACGTGCTGGTCGCGCTGTTTTCCGAACGCGACAGCTATGCCGTCTATTTCCTGCAGCAGCAGGACATGAGCCGGCTGGATGCGGTCAGCTTCATCAGCCACGGGATCGGCAAGGGCGGGCGCCGGATCGAGGATCGCAGCCCCAAGGGCAGCGAAAGCGAGAGCCCGGCCCAGCCGGAAGAGAAAGCCTCGGCCAAGGACAAGAAGGAAACCGCGCTCGACCAGTTCTGCGTCAACCTCAACGAGAAGGCGCTGGCCGGCAAGGTCGATCCGCTGATCGGACGCGGCCCGGAAGTGGATCGGACGATCCAGATCCTCTGCCGCCGCTCCAAGAACAACCCGCTCTATGTCGGCGATCCGGGCGTGGGCAAGACCGCCATCGCCGAGGGCCTTGCGCGCAAGATCGTGGAAGGCGAAGTGCCCGAAGTGCTGTCGGAAGCGGTGATCTATTCGCTCGACATGGGCAGCCTGCTGGCCGGCACCCGCTATCGCGGCGATTTCGAGGAACGGCTCAAGCAGGTCGTCTCGGAACTGGAAAAGATGCCCCACGCGGTGCTGTTCATCGACGAGATCCACACCGTGATCGGCGCGGGCGCGACCAGCGGCGGGGCGATGGATGCGTCCAACCTGCTCAAGCCCGCGCTGTCGGGCGGGACGATCCGCTGCATCGGTTCGACGACCTACAAGGAATTCCGCAACCACTTCGAAAAGGACCGCGCCCTGCTGCGCCGGTTCCAGAAGATCGACGTCAACGAACCGACGGTCGAGGACACGGTCAAGATCCTGAAGGGCCTGCGCACCGCCTTCGAGGAACACCACAAGGTCAAGTACACGCCCGACGCGATCAAGACCGCGGTGGAACTCTCCGCGCGCTACATCAACGACCGCAAGCTGCCCGACAAGGCGATCGACGTGATCGACGAGGTCGGCGCGATGCAGATGCTGGTCCCGCCGAGCAAGCGCAAGAAGACCATCACCGCACGCGAGATCGAGGCGGTGATCGCAACCATGGCGCGCATCCCGCCCAAGTCCGTCAGTTCCGACGACCGCCAGGCGCTCGAACATCTCGAACGCGATCTGAAGCGCGTGGTGTTCGGGCAGGACAAGGCGATCGAGGTGCTGTCGAGCGCGATGAAGCTCAGCCGCGCCGGGCTGCGCGATCCGGACAAGCCGATCGGCTCGTTCCTGTTCTCCGGCCCGACCGGCGTCGGCAAGACCGAGGTTTCGAAGCAGCTCGCCGCGATCCTGGGGATTCCGATCCAGCGCTTCGACATGTCGGAATACATGGAGCGCCACTCGGTCTCGCGCCTGATCGGCGCGCCTCCGGGCTATGTCGGGTTCGATCAGGGGGGCCTCCTCACCGACGCGATCGACCAGCAGCCGCACTGCGTCCTGCTGCTCGACGAGATCGAGAAGGCGCACCCCGACCTGTTCAACATCCTTCTCCAGGTGATGGACAACGGGCGGCTGACCGACCACCACGGCAAGACGGTCGATTTCCGCAATGTCGTGCTGATCATGACCACCAATGCCGGCGCCAGCGACATGGCCAAGCAGGGCATCGGGTTCGGCGACGTGTCCAAGGCGGACGCGGGCGACGAGGCGGTGAAGCGGATGTTCAGCCCGGAATTCCGCAACCGGCTCGATGCGATCGTGCCCTTTGCCTACCTCGGCACCGAAGTGGTCAGCCGCGTGGTCGACAAGTTCGTGCTCCAGCTGGAGCTGCAGCTGGCCGAGCAGAACGTCCACATCCAGTTTGACAGCGATGCCCGCGCCTGGCTGGGCGCGCGCGGCTATGACAAGCTCTATGGCGCGCGGCCGATGGCCCGGCTGATCCAGGAGAAGGTCAAGCAGCCGCTGGCCGAGGAACTGCTGTTTGGCAAGCTGCGCCACGGCGGCGAAGTCCACGTCAGCGTCAAGGACGATGCGCTGGGCTTCGAGCTGACCCCGGCCCCGCCCAAGCTCGATCGCAAGGCGAAGAAGGCGGCGGCTGGCAGCAAGCGCAAGCCTAAGGCGGCGCCGGAAACCAGCGACGAAACCAACGGCGACGGCGATTGATTTTGGTCAATCCCCTCCCCGTGGGGGGCTGCTAGGGCTAGGCTGACCCGATCTGCCAGCCGGAGCCCTGACGTGACCGAAGCCGCTACTGCCGAAGCCCCCGCGACCTCTCCGTTCGAGCGGATCGGCGGCCATCCGGTGCTGCGCGCGATCTGCGAACGCTTCTATGACCTGATGGACGAGGACCCGGCCTATGCCGAGCTGCGCGCGATGCACGCGCCGGACCTTTCCGAAATGCGCGCCTCGCTGCCGTTGTTCCTGGCTGGCTGGGCGGGCGGACCGCGCGACTGGTTCGAGGCGAATCCCGGCAAATGCATGATGAGCGTCCACGGCGGCTTTGCGATCAACCGCGACACTGCCGGACAATGGTCCGAGGCGATGCGCCGCGCGATTGCCGACAGCGAAGTCGCCGACCGTGAGATTGCCGATGCCATGGCCGACGTGCTCGACCGCATGGCCAAGGGCATGGCGCGCAGCTGACCCTCGCTTTTCCGCGCGCAAGGCTCTAGCCTGCCGCGCATGAACCGGATCGACCGCTCCCGCCGCAGGCTCGCGATTGCCGCCGCCGGGCTGGCGGGCTTCGTCGATGCCGCCGGGTTCCTGTCCGCCAACCGCTATTTCGTCTCCTTCATGTCGGGCAATACTACCCGGCTGGGGGTGGACCTCGTCCAGTTCCCGGCCCGCGCCTGGGTTCCGGCGGCGCTCATCGCCGGGTTCGTCCTGGGCGTGACCGGCGGGGCCGTGCTGGCCGCGAAAGCGGGCGAGAGGCGCAAACAGGTGATCTTCTCGGCGGTCGCGGCCCTGCTGGCGCTGGCCGCGCTGGCGCATCAGTTGCACTCCGATGCAGCAATGCTGGGCCTGCTGGTGCTGGCGATGGGCGCGATCAACAACACCTTCCAGCGCAATGGCGAGGTGTCGGTCGGCCTCACCTACATGACCGGCGCGCTGGTGCGCATGGGCCAGGGGCTGGCGGCCAGGCTGATGGGCACCGGCGGAGAGGCCTGGGCGGGATGGCTGCTGCTATGGCTGGGGCTGTCGTTGGGCGCGGTGGCCGGGGCGCTGGCATGGACCCATCTCCCGTCGCTGGCGCTATGGCTCGCCTCCGGCTGGGCACTGCTGCTGGCAGGCTGGGCCACGCGCCTGCCGCCCAGCCAATAGCGGCGCGACTAATCCCCGATCCCGATCAGCTTGTCGCGCCCGGTTGCGCCGCGCAACATCCGCAGTCGTGACGTCGCGATCCCCAGCGCCTGGGCGAGCATTCGCAGCACCGCCTCGTTGGCCTTGCCGTCCTCGGGCTTGACCCGGACCTTTACCAGCACCCGGCCATCGGCGATCTCGATCCCTTCGCTGCGCGCGCCGGGGGTGACCCGCAGCGCCAGCCGTCCCTCGCCATCGGCCAGCGCGCGGATCGCATCGGCGGGCGGGAATTCAACCCTGGGCCGCGCCATCGGCCCCGGCTTCCAGCGCCGCCTTGTGGACCTTGGCGTTCTCGACGTAGTGCTGCACGCCCTGCTGCAGCCCGGCGAGCGCGCGGTCGTCGAGATCGCGCATATGGGTGGCGGGCCG
>JAYRMP010000060.1:0-18746 GCA_041912655.1 Novosphingobium sp.
GTACCATCAATGGGTGGCTGGGCCGGGGGTGCGGGGTGGTGAGTGGCGCAAGCCGCAACGCCAGTTGCGGCGGACCATGCACTGATGGCGCTGGGGCCTCGCCTCGACTTACGGCAGAGCCAGTCGCTGGTGATGACGCCGCAGCTGCAGCAGGCGATCAAGCTGCTGGCGCTGTCGAACCTCGAGATCGAGACCTTCATCGGCGAGGCGCTGGACAGCAACCCGCTGCTCGAAATCGGCGAGGCTGCGCCTGCGCCGGTCGAGACTGTGGAGGAAGCGCCGGAGCTGCGCCGCACCACGCTGGAAAGCTCGCCGGTCGACCAGCTGGTCTCCGAGGGCCGCGCCGCGGACGACCGTCCGCTCGACATCGATGCCGCCGCGCTCGACACGGACCGCGATACTGGCGACTGGAGCGCCGACCTGCGGCTGGGCGGGGGCGAGGACGGCCCCGGCATCGACGAACGCGCCGGTGACGCGCCCACGCTGGCCGAGCACCTCCACGCCCAGATCGGCGCGGCGGCGCGCGATCCGCAGAGCGCCTTCATCGCCCGCCACATCGCCGGGCAGCTCGACGATGCGGGATACCTCACCGTTCCCCTGCGCGAGATCGCGGATGAACTGGGCGTGGCGCTGGCCGCGGCGGAAGCGGGGCTGGCGCTGGTCCAGTCGTGTGATCCCACCGGGGTCGGCGCGCGGAGCCTGGCGGAATGCCTGGCGCTGCAGGCGAAAGAGGCAGATCGTTACGATCCGTGCATGGCGCGCCTGCTCGACAATCTCGATCTGCTGGGGCGCGGCGAACTGGCCCGGCTCAAGCGGATGTGCGGGGTGGATGACGAGGACTTCGCCGACATGCTGGCCGAACTGCGCGGCTATGATCCCAAGCCCGGGCTGCGCTTTGCCAGCGGCGGGGGGGAGCCGGTGGTGCCCGATATCCTGGTGGTGCCGGGCGCCGATGGCGGCTGGGACCTGTCGCTCAACCAGGCGACCCTGCCGCGCCTGATCGTCAACCGCAGTTACTATGTTGAGATGCGCGGCGCGGTGGACGACAAGGCGGCGCGCGGCTGGCTGTCGGAAAAGCTGGCGGATGCCAACTGGCTGGTGAAAGCGCTCGACCAGCGGGCACGGACGATCCTGAAGGTCGCCGCTGAAATCGTGAAGCAGCAGGACGGGTTCTTCCGCCACGGGGTTTCCGCGCTGCGCCCGCTGACCCTGCGCGCTGTGGCCGAGGCGATTTCTATGCACGAATCGACCGTCAGCCGGGTCACCTCCAACAAGTACCTGCACTGCGAGCGCGGCACGTTTGAGCTGAAGTACTTCTTCACCTCGGGCGTCGGCGCGGTCGACGGCGAGGGCGGGGCATCGGCCGAAGCAGTCAAGGCGGCGATCAAGCAGCTGATCGATGCCGAAGAGCCGACCGCGATCCTCTCCGACGACACGCTGGTCGATCTGCTGAAGGAGCGCGGCTACGACCTCGCCCGGCGGACTGTGGCGAAATACCGCGAGGCGATCGGGCTAGGCTCGTCGATCCAGCGGCGCCGGCAGAAGAAGCTCGCCGGAATGCGGTGAACCGAGGCGCGAGCAAGCTGCGCCTCCTCCCAGGTGGAACTCTCGGCGAACCATGAGGTTTGAAACGCGGGGGCAAACGGGCTCCACGGAACCTCTTCCCGTTCCGGGCGCCAAGTCCTGTGAAGGAGTTTCACCCGTGAACACCAAGATCCTCATCCTAATCGGCGCCGCGGCCCTGCCGCTGGGCGCCTGCTCGACCATGGACAATGACCGTTCGACCCTGGCGACCGTCGCCACCGGCGCCGCGCTGGGCGGGGCTGCCGGAACCGGCGTTGCGGCGCTGGCGGGCGGCGATCTGCTGACCGGTGCGGCGATCGGCGCCGCGGTTGGCGGGATCGCTGGCGCGGTCTGGGCTGACCGCGACGGCGATGGCCGCGTCGATGGCTATACCCAGAACGGCCAGTACTATCCGGGTGCGCCGGACACGACGCGGGTCGCAGCCCGGACCAACTGCCCCTCGATCGGCGGCAGCGCGCTGACCGGCGCGGCGGTCGGCGCGGCCGCGGGCGCTGGCGTCGGCGCGCTGGCTGACGGCGTCAGCGTGGGCGCGGGCGCGCTGGTCGGCGCGGCGGTCGGCGGGCTTGCCGGCGCGGTCTGGGCCGATTCCAACAACGACGGCTGCGTCGACGGGTACTACCGCGAAGGCCGCTACTATTCCGGCGCGCCGGTGGTCCAGCAGACCGCCTACCGGTCCGGCGAACGGGGCTAAGCGCCGATGGCGGGGCGACTTGGACGACCAATGGGGCGCGGGCGGCACTGGCTGCCCGCGCTCCTCGCGCTGGGGCTGATGCCGCTGGCGGCGGTTCCTGCTCCCGCTTACGCAGCCGAGGCTGCGCAGCCGGGCGCGGCCATCCGGGCTGCGATTGCGGCAAGGGCGGGGAAGGACCTGCGCGGGTTCTACGCGGCGCGGGGCAATCGCCCGCTGTGGCTGGACGGGTCCGGGCGCATTTCTCCTGCTGCGGGAGAGCTGATCCGCCAGATGCGCGGCGCGGCGCTCGACGGGCTGGACCCCCGCAAGCTGAAGCCCGCCGCGCTCGAGAAGACGCTGGCGAAGGCGGAGGAGAAGGGCAGCGCCGATGCACTCGCCCGCGCGGAGATCGCGCTGTCGCAGGGCTATGTCCGCTATGTCCAGGCGCTGCGCCAGGCCCCGCGCGAGCCGATGATCTATGAGACGCAGGCGCTCGCCCCGGTGGTGCCGACCGCGGCCGCGGCGCTTGCCGCGCTGGGCAAGGGCGCGCCGATCGAGGCGCAGGTGCGGGGCATGACGTGGATGAACCCGATTTATGCGCCGCTCCGCGCAGAGCTCGCCTCGGGCCGCTATCCGGCAGCGCAGGCCGATCTGATCGCGCGTAACCTTGCCCGCCTGCGTGCGCTGCCGCCGATTCCTTCGGGTCGCTGGGTGCTGATCGACGCGGCCAGCGCGCGGCTGTGGATGTACGAAGGTGCGAAGCCGGTCGGATCGATGAAGGTGGTGGTCGGCAAGGCGGAGACGCAGACCCCGGCGATGGCTGGGTTCCTGCGCTATGCCATCGTCAATCCCTACTGGAACATGCCCGATGACCTGATGCCCAGCCGGGTGACCGAAAAGGTGCTGCGCAGCGGCCCTGGCGTGCTGGCCAGCCAGGGCTATCAGGTGCTCGCCAGCTGGGATGCCGATGCCGAGGTGGTCGATCCGCGCAAGGTCGACTGGCAGGCAGTCGCGGCGGGGCAGCAGACGGTTCGCGTGCGCCAGCTGCCGGGGCGCGCCAACTTCATGGGCGCGGTCAAGTTCATGTTCCCCAACCCGCAGGGCATCTACCTCCACGACACGCCCGAGCGCGAGCTGCTGCGCCATGACGCGCGCCAGTACAGCAACGGCTGCGTACGGCTGGAAGACGCGCAGCGGCTGGGCCGCTGGCTGATGGGCAAGCCGCTGCCGCGCTCGAAGCAGCCCGAAACCCGGCTGGAACTGCCGGAGATCGTGCCGGTCTACATCACCTACCTGACCGCCCAGCCCGGCGCGAAGGGCGGGGTTGCCTTCCGCCCGGACGTCTATGGGCGGGATGGTCTGGGCAGTCCGGGACTGACGGCGGGCGATTTCGCGCGTTAGGTCTCGATCCCTTCCTCACTGAAGGCGGCGTAAACCGCCCCTGGATTGCCGCGGCCCTGCGGGCCTCGCAATGACGAAGTCGGTGGGGGAATTGTTCCTTTGCGCGCCTAGCTTCGCCGCACACTCTTCGTCATTGCGAGCGAAGCGAAGCAATCCAGGAGCGGTTTGCGCCGCCCTTGGGTCGCAGAGGGGCTGGCCTTCGCCCGCGAACCGTCGCAGGATGCCGCCCACCACAACGGGGGGCAGGGGATGAACGGCTGGATTATCTGGGGCACGGCGCTGGCGCTCTATGGCGCGTTCCGGTTGTGGTACGACAATTGGCGCGGGCCGCTGACGAAAGCGGAGATCGACGCCTTCTTCGCCTCGGTCGCGGGCCAGTATGGCGAGGGGACCAACGATCCCGCCGCGCTGCGCGCCTTTCTTGAGGCGGACGACGGGCGCGAATTCGTGATGCTCAACCTGGTGAAGATCGAACCGGGCGAGGTCCCCGATCCGCAGACCGGAGAACCGGTCCCCGGCGTGGCGATGATGCGGCGCTATTCCGATCCCTTCGTGCGCCGCTTGCTCTCGCGCGGGGGGCATCCCGGTATGGTCGGGCGCAAAGTCGGACCCTATGTCGACGCCTGGCGGGTCGAGCGCGATCCCGGCTGGTCGATCTTCGGCCTGATGCGCTACCGCAGCCGCCGCGACATGATCCGGATGGCATCGGACCCGCTGTTCCGCGAGGTTCACCCCTACAAGCTGCTCGGCATCCCCACGACCTTCAGCTTCCCGACCCAGCGGCAGGTTTCGCTCTACCCGGGGCCGCGCGTGACGGTCGCGCTGGTGCTGGCGCTGGGCGCGGCGCTGGTTCACCTGACCGTGCTGGGGGCGTGGGGGTAGCCTCTGCCCTGACCTTGCCGCCCGGGCGCCGGGAACCTACCTCTGGCTCATGTGGTGGGCGCATTTCGTGGTGCTGGGGGACTTGCCCGCGCGGGAGAAGCTGGCGCGGCTGAAGGACGGCTATCAGCTGTTCCGGGAAGACCGCACCGGCCTGTATTACCTGACCGCCCATATCACGCCGCTGGCCCGGCGACCGGACTTCGGTGGTTTGCTGGAACGCGGCGAGGGGCACCGCATCG
This sequence comes from Novosphingobium sp., assembly GCA_041912655.1. Lineage (GTDB taxonomy): Bacteria > Pseudomonadota > Alphaproteobacteria > Sphingomonadales > Sphingomonadaceae > Novosphingobium. Next base: position 4,777 of record JAYRMP010000060.1, read on the forward strand.
ACCTTGCCCCGCTGGAACGCCTGCTGGCCGGGGAAAGCCGCCTGCGCGGGATGAAGCGGCACGAGGTCAGCTTCGACCTGATCCACCGCGCGGCCACCCTGTCGCGCCAGCTCGCCGTGCCGGTGCTGGCCGCCGAAGTTACCGACGATGACTATGCCATGGCGGCGATGGCCGACGGGGGTGCGCTGCGCTACCTGCGCTTCCGCACGGAATTGCAGGACGAGGCGGGCAGCATCCGCCTGGCCGAGGTGACCTATACTCCCGAAGGCGGCATCAGAATCGATCCCGCACCGGACGATGCGATCTACGGCCTCGCGCAGCGCGCGATCCGCGACCTGTTCGGCGTCAGTGGGGTCGATCTCGACAAGTATTCCGAGCCGCGGCCGCCAAGGACCGGGCGCGAAGGTTACGGCCAGTTCACCCGCCTCAGCCACGCCGCGCCCCACGTGGGCCGCGCGGACCGGCTGCTGGTGCCGCTGCGCTACGGCGTCTCGTTCGTCACGATCCCGTTCATCCTGGCAGGGACGGTACTGGCCGCGCTGATCTATTCGGGCAGGCCGGGTAGCCAGCCCGCGCTGACCGTCTGGCGCCTGTTCCTGCTCGGCTTCGCGGCGCTGGCGCTGCCGGTCGTGGTGCTGGTGCTGATCCTGCGGGCGCTGTTGGGATAGCGTCCCGACCCTTCAGGCAACGTCACCCCGGACTTGATCCGGGGTCCAGCTTCCAGCGGCACGAGCGGTGGTTGCGGCCAAAAAGCGGGACCCCGGATCAAGTCCGGGGTGACGGGATGGGGGAGGTGCGGTGCAGACGGCTGACGTAGACCCTACGCCTCCAGCTCCACATCCCAGTACAGCCAGTCGCGCCATGTTTCATGCAGGTAGCCCGGCGGGAAGGCGCGGCCGCGTTCCTGGAGGTGCCAGCTGGTCGGGCGGATCGGTTTGAGCAGCAGCGGCATTCCGGCCTGTTCGGGCGTGCGCCCGCCCTTGCGCAGGTTGCAGGGGGCGCATGCCGTTGTGACGTTTTCCCAGCTGGTCCGGCCGCCCAGCCGCCTTGGCAGCACGTGGTCGAAGGTCAGCTGGTGGGGACTGCCGCAATACTGGCAGGTAAACCGGTCGCGCAGGAACAGGTTGAAGCGGGTGAAGGCGGGAAACTCGCTCGGTTTCACGTACTGGCGCAACGCGATCACGCTGGGGATCGGCATGGTCCAGCTGGGCGAGTGCACTTCGCGCGCATAGCTGGCGACGATGTCGACCCGTTCAAGGAACACCGCCTTGATCGCGGTCTGCCACGGCCACAGGCTGAGCGGGTAATAGCTGAGCGGGGTGTAATCGGCGTTGAGGACAAGCGCAGGACAATCGGACAGGTGGCGGGAGGGATCCTCCCCGGCGCTGCGGAACCGGGCCGCGCGCTCGATCAGCTCCGACTTGAGCATGGCCTCCTGTGGCCTCGGACTATGACAACTGCATGACCCGCCATGGGCTGGAATGAACATTGCCGCGGGCCTGCCGTCAAGGCTTGCACGCGCACGCAATCCACAGGAGAGAAGCGGCGTGACCGTCACCCGCTTCGCACCCAGCCCTAACGGGGCGCTCCATCTGGGGCACGCCTATGCCGCGCTGGTGGCGCACGACCTGGCGCGCGCGCGGGGTGGGCGCTTCCTGCTGCGGATCGAGGATATCGACGGCACCCGCAGCCGGGCGGACCTGGTCCCGGAAATCCTCGCCGATCTGGAATGGCTGGGCCTCGAATGGGATGGGCCGGTGGTGTTCCAGTCGGCGCGCCTTGCCAGCTACCGCGCGGCGGGAGAGCGGCTGAAGGCGCTGGGCCTGCTCTATCCCTGCCGCTGCACCCGCGCCGAGGTGCTGGCCGCCGCGCAGGCGGTGGGGCCGGACGGGCCGGTCTATCCCGGCACCTGCCGGGGGCGCGGCGTCGATCCGGAAGGCGCGGCCTGGCGGCTGGACATGGCGCGCGCGGTGGAAATGGCCGGGCCGCTCGACTGGACCGACGAACTCGCCGGGGTGCAGCGGGCAGAGCCGGAGCGCTTCGGCGATGTCGTGCTGCTGCGCAAGGAGGCCCCGGCCAGCTATCACCTGGCCGCCACGCTCGACGATGCGGCGGACGGGGTGACGCTGGTCACGCGCGGGGCAGACCTGTTCGCCGCCAGCCACGTCCACCGCCTGCTGCAGGCGCTGCTCGGCCTGCCGGTACCGGTGTGGCACCACCATGCGCTGCTGGTCGAGGCCGACGGGCGCAAGCTGGCCAAGCGGCGCGGCTCGCCCGCGCTCGCCGACCTGCGCCGGGCGGGGCAGGATGGACGTACTTTGGGGCAGGCGCTGCGCGAAGGGCGCTTCCCGGCTGGCCTTTCGCTCGGCAAGGGCGTAGAAGCGGAGGCATGACCTACTTCCTGATTGTCGTGCTGCTCGCGCTGATGGGCGGCGTCCTCTACAGCCTGGTGCGCGGCATCGCGGCTTTCCTGCAATCCACCCGCGAGGATCTGGAAAGTGACCGCACCGGCCCCAGCGCGATGCAGCTGAAGCAGAACAAGATGATGTTCAACCGCATCCTGTTTCAGGCGGGCGCGGTGCTGATCGTCGCGCTGATCCTCTTCGCGTCCAAGTAAACCCTTGGTCAAGCTCAACAAGATCTACACCCGCACCGGGGATGACGGGACGACGGGTCTGGTCGACGGCACCCGCCGCGCCAAGCATGACGCCCGCATGGAAGCGATCGGCGCGGTGGACGAGGCGAACAGCGCGATCGGCCTCGCGGTCGTTTCGCTGGAGGGCAACCCGCACGCCGCCGTCCTCACCCGCATCCAGAACGACCTGTTCGATCTGGGCGCGGACCTTGCCACCCCGGGCGATGATTTCGCCCCGTCCGAAATGGTCCTGCGGATCGTACCGGCGCAGGCCGAATGGCTGGAAGGCCGGATCGACGCGCTGAACGAGGGGCTGGCCCCGCTGACCAGCTTCATCCTGCCGGGCGGGAGCGAGGCGGCGGCGCGCGTCCATGTCGCCCGCGCCGGTGTGCGCCGCGCGGAACGCTGCATGACCGCGCTGGCCTCCGCCGAGCCGGTCAACCCGGCGGCGCTGGCCTATGCCAACCGCCTGTCCGATTTCCTGTTCGTGCTGGCCCGCGCGGTGAACGCGGCGGGCAGCGGGGACGTCCAGTGGGTTCCCGGACAAAACCGCTAGTCATCGCGACCGTTCGCCGCTAACCAGCCGCCTTTGCTGCACTTGCGAAGAGGTGGATCATGCGGACAGTGGCGGTTATCGGTGCGGGTCAGATGGGGTCGGGGATCACCCAGACCGTCGCCCAGTTCGGCATGAAGGTGCTGCTGTCCGACGTCGACATTGCGCTGGCCGAAAAGGCGAAGGCCAATATCGAGAAGGCCCTCGTCCGGCTGGTTTCCCGCGAAAAGCTGACCCCCGATGAAGCTACCGCCGCGCTCGCCCGGATCACCCCGGTGGCCGATTACGCGCCGATGGTCGATGCCGACCTGATCATCGAGGCGGCGACCGAAAAGGAAGAAATCAAGCACAGGATCTTCGCCGCCGCCGGCAAGGTGCTGCGCGAGGACGCGATCATGGCGTCCAACACCAGCTCGATCCCGATCACCCGCATGGCGGTTTCCTCGCCCGATCCGGCGCGGTTCATCGGGCTGCACTTCTTCAATCCGGTGCCGGTGATGGGCCTGATCGAGGTGATCCCGGGGCTCGCGACCAGCAAGGACACCGTCGCGCGCACCCGCGCCTTCGCCGAAGGGCTGGGCAAGCAGGTGGTGCTGGCCGAGGACGAGCCTGGCTTCGTGGTCAACCGCATCCTCCTGCCGATGATCAACGAGGCGGTCTTCGTGCTGGGGCAGGGCACGGCCAGCATCGCCGACATCGACAAGGGCTGCCGGCTGGGCCTGAACCACCCGATGGGGCCGCTGGAACTGGCGGACTTCGTGGGGCTGGACACCTGTCTCGATATCGTCCGGGTGCTCTACAACACCACCGGCGACAGCAAGTACCGCCCCGCGCCGCTGCTGATGAAGTACGTCGAGGCCGGCTGGCTGGGCCGCAAGACCGGGCGCGGCTTCTATGACTATACCGGCGACGCGCCGGTGCCGACGCGTTAAGCGCAGCGGAACGCGCCCGTGGGCGAGCAGCAGGGACCGGCAGGCCGGGGGCGGATCACCGACCTGATCGCGGCCCTGGTCGACAGCCTGCGCGCGCCTGCCGATCCTGCGACCGAGGCCGGCCGCGCCCAGGCCCGCCACCGCGCGATTGCGCTGACCGCGCTGGCCTCTGCCTTTGCGCGGGGGGTCGCGATCCTGACCGCGCTGGTCTCGGTCCCGCTGACGCTGCATTACCTCGGCACCGAACGCTACGGGATGTGGATGACGCTGAGCGCCTTCTCGGCGCTGCTCAGCTTCACCGATTTCGGAATCGGCAATTCGGTGCTGACCGCCGTTGCCCACAGCGCCGGGCGCGAACATCCCGAAGGCCTCAGGCAGCAGATCTCTTCTGCTTATGCGGCGATGAGCGGGATTGCCGCGATCATCCTCGCGCTGCTGGCGCTGGCCTATCCCTTCGTAGCCTGGGACCGGCTGTTCAACGTGACCACTGCCCAGGCCGCGGCAGAGGCGGGACCGGCCGCCGCGCTGTTCTTCGTGATCCTGGCGCTGACCACCCCGCTGGGGCTGGTCACCCGCGTGCAGCTGGGCCTGCAACAGGGCTTCCGCGCCAATCTGTGGCAGGGCGGGGGCAGCGTGGCGGCGCTTGGCGCGCTGGTGCTGGCGACCCGGCTGGAAGCCTCGCTGCCCTGGCTGGTGCTGGCGCTGGCGGGCACGCCGGTGCTGGTCAATCTGCTCAACACGCTGGACTTCTTCCTGCGCCGCCGCCCCGACCTGCGCCCCCGCGTGGCGGCCTTCGATGCCGGTGCGGTGCGCCGCCTGTCGACCGACGGCGCGCTGTTCCTGGTGCTGCAGGTCTGCGCGGCGCTGATGTTCCAGATCAACGCCCTCATCATCGCCCAGGTCCTGGGAGCCAGCGCCGTGGCCGCCTATGCCGTGCCCGACCGGATGTTCGGTATTGTCGGCATGGTGCTGGCGATGGCCTTGACCCCCCTATGGCCGGCCTATGGCGATGCGGTGGCGCGCGGCGATGTCGCCTGGGCGCGGCGCACCCTGCGCCGCTCGCTGGTGCTGGGCATGGGGGCGGCGGCGGCAATGTCGACCGTGCTGGTGCTCGCCGGGCCGCAGCTGATCCACTGGTGGGTCGGCGACGCGGTGGCCGTGCCCTTTGCCCTGATCCTGGGGCTGGGGGTGTGGAAGGTGATCGAGGCGGGGGGCAACGCCGGGGCAATGTTCCTCAACGGGATCAACGCGCTGCGCATCCAGATCGTTGCCGCGCTGGCCAACGTGACGCTCAGCATCGCGCTCAAGGTGTGGTGGGCGGGGCTGTTCGGGTTGCCCGGGGTGATCTGGGCGACGGTGGTGGCCTACCTGCTGATCGGGGTGCCGTTCACCGCCTACGCGATCCGGGGTTCGCTGCGGCGGATGCAGGCCGGAACCGCGCCCTGAACGCGGAGCGGGATTGCGCCCGGCCGCCAATCCTGACACACAGCCGGTGACCGGCCACGGGGGGCGGTCAAACCGGACCAGGGGGGCCGCATGTCTGCGGAACGGATCCGGGTCGCATTCGATCACCGCATCTTTGCGGTCCAGGCCTATGGCGGCATTTCCCGTTACTTCGCGGGGATCGTGCCGCAGCTGGGGCAGCACGGGGTGGAGGCGCGCGTCGTCGCGCCGCTGCATCACAACGCCTATCTGCCGGACCTGCCGCCTGCCCTGGTGCGCGGCTTGCGCATCCCTTCGCTGCGCGGCAGCCGCCGGCTGGCGCTGCGGGTCAACGCGCTGGCCGGGCCGCTGCTGACCCGGCCCTTGCGCCCGCACATCGTTCACGAGACCTATTTCGGCGCCCGGCGCGAGGCTCCGCCCGCCGCGCGGATCGTGCTGACCGTCTATGACATGATCCACGAACTGTTCCCCGACCAGCTGGACGATCCCCAGACCCGCGCGCTGAAGGCCGCCGCGATTGCCCGGGCGGACCGGATCCACTGCATCTCCCGCAGCACCCGGCGCGATCTGCTGCGCTTCTATCCCGAGGCGGAAGAACGCAGCGAGGTGATCCACCTGGCTTGCGATCCCGGCTTTGCGGCAGCGGCTGCCGAGCGGGAGGGCGGCGCAGCGACGGAACGCCCGTTCATCCTCCACGTCGGCCCGCGTGAAGCCTACAAGAACTTCGCCGCCCTGCTGCACGCCTATGCCGCCTCGCCGCGCATTGTGCGCGACTTCGATCTGGTCTGTGCGGGCGGATCGCCCTTCGCCCCCGCCGAACAACAGGCAATTGCCGCGCTGGGGCTGGCGGGCCGGGTGCGCCAGTTCCCGGCGGACGATGCGGTGCTGCGCCGCTGCTATGCCCGCGCCAGCCTGTTCGTCTATCCATCGCTGTACGAAGGCTTCGGTATCCCGATCCTGGAAGCGATGGCCAGCGGCTGCCCGGTGGTGGCGGTGAATGTCAGTTCGGTGCCAGAGGTCTGCGGCGATGCGGCGCTGCTGGTGGAGCAGGGATCGGCCGAGGCGCTCCGCGAAGGGATCGAGCGCGTGCTGGACGATCCCGCCCGCGCCCGCGCGATGATCGGCGCCGGGCGGCGGCAGGCCGCCGCGTTTTCCTGGCAGCGCACCGCCGCGCGGACCGCCGCATCCTACCGCGCGCTGATCTGAAGCAGTGGCGCGGGCGCTCATCACGGGGATCGGCGGGCAGGACGGGGCCTATCTTGCCCGGTTGCTGCTCGATTCTGGCTACCGGGTGCTGGGCACCTCGCGCGATGTCGCCGCGCGGGATTTTGCGGCCTTGCGCGAACTGGGCCTGGAGGGCCGGGTGGAACTGCGCTCGATGACGCCGGACGATCCCGCCAGTGTCCGCGATACGCTCGACTGGGCGGAGCCGGACGAGGTCTATGCCCTGTCCTCGCAAAGTTCGGTCAGCCTGTCGTTCGAACGGCCGGCGGAAACCCGGGCAAGCATCGTCGGCGCGGTGCACACCCTGCTGGAAGCGGTGCGCCAGCGCGGGCGCGGCGAGCGGGTGTTCCACGCCAGCTCCAGCGAATGCTTCGGCAACCTGGCTGGGCGACCCGCGGATGAGGAAACCCCGTTCAATCCGCTCAGCCCCTATGGCCTCGCCAAGGCGGAGGCGCACGCGCTGGTCGCCCGGTACCGCGCCGCCCACGGCCTGTTCGCGGTCAACGGGGTGATGTTCAACCACGAATCCCCGCTGCGCCCCGAACGCTTCGTCACCCGCAAGATCGCGGCGGCGGCGGCACGGATCGCGGGCGGATCGGGCGAGCGGATCGGGCGAGCGGCTGCGGCTGGGCAACCTGGATGTCGTGCGCGACTGGGGCTGGGCGCCCGATTACGTCGATGCGATGTGGCGCATGCTCCAGGTGGAGCAGCCGGACGACTTCGTGATCGCCACCGGGCAATCGCACAGCCTGGCCGAGTTCGCCTCAGCCGCCTTTGCCGCTGCTGGTCTGGACTGGCGTGACCACGTGGAGGTTGATCCTGCGCTGCTGCGCGCTGCCGACCTGATGTGGAGCGCGGGGCGGCCGGACAAGGCGCTGGAACGGCTTGGCTGGCGCGCGGCGATGGACTTCGCCGGGGTGGCGCAGGCCATGACCGCGGCCGAGGTGGCCAGTCATTCCAGTACCTTGATCTGACCCGCTCCGGCGCATCGGCCTTGCCTTCGCAAGTGCAAACCGGTTAATCGCGACCTGATCGCCCGACGGTCCGCACCCGGCGGTCCGGCGCAGGCGCAGACGGTCCGGAAGAGCTTGACACCATGGATAATCGCATACCGGTCTACGCGCCCAGCCTGGGGCAGCGCGAGCGCGACAATGTGCTCGAATGCCTCGATTCAAGCTGGATCTCATCCAAGGGCGAATTCCTGCCCCGGTTCGAGGGCGCGTTTTCCGACTACACCGGGGCGCCCTTCGCCACGGCGGTGTGCAATGGCACGGTTGCGCTGCACCTTGCGCTGGTGGCGCTGGGCATCGGTCCGGGGGACGAGGTGATCGTGCCGACGCTGACCTACATCGCCTCGGCCAATGCGGTGGCCTATACCGGCGCGACCCCGGTGTTCTGCGATTCCGAAAGCCACGGCTGGCAGATCGACGTGGCCGATGTCGCCGCCCGGATCACCCCCCGCACCCGCGCGATCATGCCGGTCCACCTCTATGGCGGGGCCTGCGACATGACCGCGCTGATGGAGCTGGCGCGTCAGCATGACCTGTTCGTGATCGAGGACTGCGCCGAGGCGATCGGCACCCGCCACGCCGGGCGTCATGTCGGCACCTTTGGCGACATTTCGACCTTCAGCTTCTTCGGCAACAAGACCATCACCACCGGCGAAGGCGGGATGGTGGTATCGGGCAACCAGACGCTGCACGAGCGCGCGGTCCACTTCAAGGGACAGGGCCTGGCCGCGCACCGCCAGTACTGGCACGACGTGATCGGCTTCAATTACCGCATGACCAACATCTGCGCGGCGATCGGCGTTGCCCAGCTGGAGCGGGTGGAGCAGTTCCTGGCCGACAAGGCGCGCGTTGCGGCACGCTACCGCGCCAACCTGGCCGACCTGCCGCTGACCTTCCAGGGCGAGCCCGAAGGCGGCGTGCACAGCCACTGGATGGTGGCGCTGCTGGTGCCCGACGCCGCCCAGCGCGATCCGCTGCGCGAGGCGCTGGACGCGGCGGGAGTCGAAACGCGGCCCGTGTTCTACCCGATCCACACCATGCCGATGTACGCCCAGCGCTTCCAGTCGCACCCCGTGGCCGAGGATATCGCCCGGCGCGGGATCAACCTGCCGAGCTGGCCCGGGCTGACCGACGCCGACGTCGACCGGATCTGCGATGCGATCCGCACCTTCATGGTTCGCGGCTGAGCCGGAACAGGCGGCCACGATGCAGGCGGGACCGCAGCGGATCGGCGTGCTGGCTGATGACTTTGCCCAGCTGGCCGGGGCGACCGATTTCATCGTCAGCTATGTCGATGGCCTGCTGCGGTCCGCCGAGGGGCGTGACGTGGTGGTGGTCTATCGCACCGCGCCGCCGATCTTGTCGTGGCGCAGCGCGGCGCGGCGCGTCCGCGCGCTGCTGACCGGCAGGCCGCTCGCCCCGGCGCCCGACTGGCGTGTGCTGCACGAACGGCTGCTGGGCGCGGGCCTGCCCGAGGTGCGCGTGCTGACCGTGGCGCGCGACGAAGGCTCGCTGATCCGGCTGTGCTGGCGCGAGGGGATCGACGTGATCGGACCCTTCACCAACCCCCCGTTCGGCAAGTTCCCGATGCCGTGGCTGGGCTATCTGTTCGATTTCCAGCACCGCCACCTGCCGCAGTTCTTCACCGCCGAAGCCATCGCCGGGCGCGACAGCCTGTTTCGCCGGATGCTGGAAATGGCCGACACGGTGGTGGTCAACGCCGCCGACGTGAAGCGCGACTGCGCGCAGGGCTTTCCCGGGCTGGAGCAGCGGGTGGTGGCCCTGCCGTTTTCCGCCGCGCCCAAGCCCGAGTGGCTGGCGACCGATCCCGCCGCCACGCGCCGCGCCTATGGCGTGGGGGACCGCTATTTCATCGTTTCCAACCAGTTCTGGCTGCACAAGCGGCATGAAGTGGCGATCGAGGCTTTTGCCGAAGTGGCGCGGGAAGAGCCGGGGCTGGAGCTGGTGCTGACCGGCGCGACCGACGACCCGCGCGCGCCCACCCGGCTTGCCGATATCGAGGCGCTGATCGAGCGGCAGGGCATGACCGGGCGGGTCCATATCCTGGGGCTGGTGCCCAAGCTGGACCAGATCGCGCTGCTGCGCGGCGCGCTCGCCGTGGTCCAGCCGACCGCGTTCGAGGGCGGGCCGGGCGGCGGCGCAGTGTTCGATGCCGTGGCGCTGGGGGTGCCCTCGCTGGTCTCGGCCATCCCGGTCAACCGCGAGATCGAGGACCACGTGACCCGCTACTTCCCGCTCGACGATGTCCCCGCGCTGGCTGCGGCGATGCGCGAAATGCTGCGCGCGGCGCCGCGCGCTGCCACCGATCCGCAGGCGCTGATCGCCGCGGGGGCGGCGCGGCGCACGGCGATGGGCCGGGCGATCTGGCAGGCGGCGGCGCAGGCAATGGACCACGCCCGCACCGCGCGCGGGGTGCGGGCATGAGCGCCGCGGCCACGCCCGCCCGCCCGCGCATCGCGGTGCTGGTCGCCTGCTTCAACCGGCATCGGATCACCCTGCCCAACATGGCCGCGCTGATCGCCGCGCTGGAGGCCGCGCCGTGCACATTCGATGTCCACCTGCTCGACGACGCCTCGCCCGACCACACCGGGGACCTGGTCAAGGCGGCGCACCCGGCGGTCAACGTGGTGGTCAGCGAAGGCGACCTGTTCTGGAACCGGGGGATGCGGCGCATCTTCGGCGAGGCGCGCGCCCACGGCTCCTATGACGCCTACCTGATGTTCAACGATGACGTCGCGGTGGATGCGGCGGCAGTAGAGCGTGCCGTGGCGCTGTGGAGCGAGCTCAACGCCGCTGGCCCGGCGACGCTGATCGGCGCCACCCGCGCCCACGGCGAGCCGCGCACGACCTATTCCGGCTACCGCCAGACCAGCCGCCACCGCGTGCTCTCGCTCGCGCGGGTAGAGCCGGGGGATCAGCCGCAGCCCTGCGACACGTTCAACGCCAACTTCGTGCTCGTCCCGGCGGCGACGATGGAGGAGCTGGGCGGCAACGATCCGTTCTACTGGCACAGCTTCGGCGACATCGACCTTGGCCTCTCGATCCGGCGGCGGGGCGAGCGCCTGCTCGTCGCGCCCGGCTGGATCGGCAGGTGCGACGATCGCGCCGTGGGTGTGCCGAGCCGCCACGGCCTGTGGCGCCGCCTGCGCCAGGGCCTCACCGGCCGCGAAGACCCGCGCCAGAACGCCTACCTGATCTGGAAACACCGCGCCCACGCGCCCGGCGCGGCGCTGGCCATCGCGGGAATGCTGGTGAGGCGCCTCTCGGTCCTGATCCGCAACGCCCCGCACGTCATGCCCGGCGGACCGGACGCGAAGCCGGGCTGAGGGCCTATTCGGCCAGCAGCCGCCGGGCGATGGCGCGCACTTCGTCGGCCATGTCCTCGCGCTCAAGGGCGATGGCCAGCGTCGCCTCGACGAAGCCGGTCTTGCTGCCGCAGTCATAGCGCTTGCCGGCGAAGGTCACCGCGTGGAACGGCTGCTCCCCGATCATCCGGGCCATCGCGTCGGTCAGCTGGATTTCCCCGCCTGCGCCGCGGCCCTGGCTTTCCAGCACGCGCATCACTTCGGGCTGGAGGATGTAGCGGCCGGAGATGATCAGGTTGGAGGGCGCGTCCTCGCGCCTGGGCTTCTCGACCAGCCCCGTGACCTCGGTCAGCGCGCCTTCCTGCCGGCCCGGGGCGATCACGCCATAGGAGGACACCTCTTCCTCCGGCACTTCCAGTACCGAGATCAGGTTGCCGCCGACCTGTTCATAGGCCTCGACCATCTGCTTCATGCAGCCGGTGGAACCCTTGTGGGCGATCATCAGCTCGTCCGGCAGGAAGATCGCGAAGGGTTCGTCCCCCACGATGGCCCGCGCGCACCAGATCGCATGGCCCAGCCCCAGCGGCACCTGCTGGCGCACGGTGACGAGGTTGCCCGGCTGGATCCGCGTCGGCTCCAGCACTTCCAGCGACTTCTCGCGCCCCGCCATGGTCGTTTCCAGTTCGAACGCCATGTCGAAATGCTCGACGATCGCGGTCTTGCCGCGTCCGGTCACGAAGATCAGCTGCTCGATCCCCGCCTCGCGCGCCTCGTCCACCGCGTACTGGATCAGCGGGCGGTCGATCACCGGGAGCATTTCCTTGGGGATCGCCTTGGTCGCGGGGAGGAAGCGCGTGCCAAGCCCGGCAACCGGGAACACGGCCTTCCTGATGGGCTTGCGGAGGGACTTGTCGCTCATGCGGTCGCTTAAACCATCCTGTTGTTTCGGGCGCGTTAAAGCGGTTTCCCCCCATGCGTGCAATGCCCCAGCTTGCGGGGGGGCGAATTCGCGCTAAACCGCGCCAATGGACAAGATCATCATCGCGGGCGGCAAGCGCCTTTCCGGCACCATTCCGATCTCGGGCGCAAAGAACGCCGCGCTCACCCTGCTGCCCTGCGCGCTCCTCACCGAAGAGCCGCTGACCCTGCGCAACTTGCCGCGCCTGGCGGATATCGACGGGTTCCAGCACCTGATGAACCAGTTCGGCGTATCGACCAGCATCGCCGGTTCGCGGCCCGAGGATTTCGGCCGGGTGATGACGCTGGAAGCCACCCGGATCACCTCCACCGTCGCCCCCTATGAACTGGTGCGCAAGATGCGCGCCTCGATCCTGGTGCTCGGCCCGATGCTGGCCCGCATGGGCGAGGCGACCGTTTCGCTGCCCGGCGGCTGCGCCATCGGCAACCGCCCGATCGACCTGCACCTCAAGGTACTGGAAGCGATGGGCGCGACGATCGAGCTCGCCGCCGGCTACGTCCGCGCGATCGCCCCCGATGGCGGCCTGCCCGGCGGGCGCTATGCCTTCCCGGTCGTCTCCGTCGGCGCGACCGAGAATGCGCTGATGACCGCCGTACTGTGCAACGGCAAGACCGTGCTGCACAATGCCGCGCGCGAACCGGAAATCGTCGACCTGTGCAACCTGCTGGTCGCGATGGGCGGCCAGATCGAAGGGATCGGCACCAGCGACCTGACGATCCACGGCGTGCCGCGCCTGCACGGGGCGACCTACCGCGTGATGTCCGACCGGATCGAGGCCGGCTCCTATGCCTGCGCCGCCGCGATCACCGGGGGCGAGGTGTTCCTGAAACACGCCGTGGTCGAGGAAATGGACGCCACCGTCCAGGCGCTGCGCGATGCCGGCGTCTTCGTCGAACCGCGCCCCGGCGGGCTGTTCGTCGCGGCGCAAGGCCCGATGAAGGCCGTCACCCTCTCCACCGCGCCCTATCCCGGCTTCGCCACCGACATGCAGGCCCAGCTGATGGCCATGCTGTGCCTGGCGCAGGGATCATCGGTGCTGACCGAGACGATCTTCGAAAACCGCTACATGCACGTGCCGGAGCTCAACCGCATGGGCGCCCACATCGAAACCAAGGGCCGCACCGCCGTGGTCCACGGCGTGCCGAAGCTCCACGGCGCCGAAGTCATGGCCACCGACCTGCGCGCCTCGATGAGCCTGGTCATCGCCGGCCTCGCGGCCGAAGGCGAAACCCAGGTCCACCGGCTCTACCACCTCGACCGGGGCTACGAGCGGCTGGAGGAAAAGCTGGCGCTGGTAGGGGCGCAGATCGAGCGCGTTGGCGGGGATTGATGGGGTGGGTGGCTGCATATTCAGAGGGGAACATCTCGATTGTGTGGCAATAACGACTTTTTGGTGCGCCATTTTAGATGGCCGCAAGCAGACTTTGGCTTACGCCAGCACTGGCTTCCCTCACGACAATCAGCAACTTGGCTTCGCTTTAGTGTAGGTTACGATTGCCAAATTCGATTCGCAGACAAGGTATTGTCATGAACGTCTTCCAGGTCTTTACGCCAACCGATACTCCTACGGTCACCTACGTAGATCGAGGCGAACGGGGCCTAGAACTTGCCCTCCGGAATGCTCTTAGAACCCCAAAAATGATCACGTCACTGTCTGGTCCCTCGAAGAGCGGCAAGACTGTCCTCATTAAGAAAGTTCTTGATCCGGATGCGCTCATTTCCATTTCAGGGGCGGCCATTAAGAGCCTGATCCGAAATTAAGTTGAGTGGTGCCAGCGGGTTAGCTTGACGCGAGCCCAAGTCGCTGATTCACGGGGTTTTGCAACAAACTTCGGGAGTTCAACGATGTGGACCGACACCACCCGGGC
>JAYRMP010000061.1:0-18257 GCA_041912655.1 Novosphingobium sp.
GGAAACGGTTGTAGAGCGTCTTCTTCGGTCCGTAGACGTGCTCAGGGCAGTCACCCCATCGGCCACCGCTCTTGAGCGCGTGGACTATGCCGGACAGCACCCGACGGTCATCCACCCGAGGCATCCCCCGCGTATCTCGCGGCAAAAGTGGCTCGATCCGCGACCACTGCTCATCTGAAAACCAGAAGAAATCCGCCATCCAATGCACCTCCTTGACGCGGTGCAGTGAATCACATCCCAACCAAGCAGGGAATCCCATTTATGGGTCCGGACCCTAGATAAGCTCCCATGATTCAGGACAATCCCGCAAACTGGAGCCAGGGCTTCCATGGCTCGGAGCACCCGCAGACGGCCGCGCTGCGGGTCAAGAAGGACTATGTCGACACCATGATCGCGCTGAAGCGCGAGAACATGGACCGGGTCTATGCCTACCTGATGGGCCTGCTCGACAAGGCCAAGGAAGAACTGGGCCACGCCCGCAGCGGATCGAACGACCTGCGCCGCGCCGCGCTGCGCCAGCACGTCGACGAGATCGCCGCTTACCTCAAGGGGCAGGCGCTCGATGTCGCCCCGCCCAGCCGCTACGGCGACGATGCCTCGCCCGCGCTGCGCGGAACCTATGTGCTGGATGAGGTCGCGGGCTTCTTCGGCCGGGTCAAATGCGTGCTCGACCAGTGGTACGACAGCCACCTGATCGCCCTCTATGACGAGATGGTGACGCTGATGAACCTCAAGAAGCCGCCGCCAGCCTGACCTGCCCGCCTGAACGGGGCTTTCCTCGCGCCCGGATCGCGCGCTAAGGCGACCGGAAAGAACAGCGAGAGGAACAGCACGCATGGCCTTCAACCCCTTCGATCTCACCGGCAAGGTGGCGCTCGTCACCGGCGGCAACGGCGGGATCGGGCTCGGCATGGCCGAAGGGCTGGCAGCAGCGGGCGCGAAGGTCGCGATCTGGGGCCAGAATCCGGACAAGAACACCGCTGCCGAAGCCGCGCTGAAGGCGCATGGCGGCGAAGTGCTGGTCAGCCGCGTCAATGTCGGCAGCGAGGACGCAGTCAGGGCGGGCATCGCCGAGGTCGTCGAGAAGTTCGGGCGGCTCGATTTCTGCGTCGCCAATGCCGGGATCGGCGGCGGCGGCGCGGGGCCGTTCCACGAAACCACCACCGAGGACTGGCGCCGGGTGATGGCGATCAACCTCGACGCGGTGTTCTGGACCCTGCGCGAAGCAGCGAAACACATGCTGGAGCGCGCGCAGGCGGGCGATCCGGGCGGCTCGCTGCTGGTCACCTCCTCTACCTCCGCGATCGACGGCGCGCCCGCGAACGAGGCCTATTCCTCCAGCAAGACCGCCGTGCTCGGCCTGATTCGGGGCCTTGCGGTGGAATACGCCCGCTACGGCATCCGCGCCAACGCCGTGCTGCCGGGCTGGATCCGCTCCGACATGACCGAAAAGCTGCAAAGCTGGGACAAGTTCAACGACAAGGTGATCGGCCGCGTCCCGATGCGCCGTTGGGGCGAGGGTCAGGACTTTGCCGGAATCGCGGTCTATCTCGCCTCGGACGCCTCGCGGTTCCACACCGGGGACAGCATCGTGATCGACGGGGGCTACACGATCTACTGATCGTCTCGCGGCGGCGTGGCGGCGGGCATAAATATTTGCTAATCACGCGGCCGCCATGCTGAGCCGCCCGCCCAACATCCGCCACTTCGCCGCGCTCGCCGCGACGGTGCGTCACGGCAGCCTCAGTCGCGCGGCGCGCGCGGTCAACCTGTCTCAACCCGCCCTCACCCAGGCGATCACCGGACTGGAGGCGAGCCTGGGGGCGAGCCTGTTCGAGCGCGGCCCGCAGGGCATGGCGCCGACCGAGGCGGCGCTGCTGCTGGCCCCGCGCGCCGAGGCGGCGATCGAGCACATCGGCAGCCCGCGCGTCACCGGCACCCAGCTGCGCGCCTTCCTGTCGGTTGTGCGCGCAGGGAGCTATTCCGGCGCGGCGGAGGCGACGGGCATTTCCGCCGCCTCGCTCCACCGCGCGGTGGCCGACCTCGCGGTCGCGCTGGGGCAGCGGCTGATCGAGCGGCGCGGGCGCGCGCTGGTACTGACCCCGGCGGGAGAACGGCGCGCGCGCGGGTTCGGCCTCGCCATGGCGGAACTGCGCGCGGGGCTATCGGAAGTCGCTGCGCTGCAAGGGAAATCCGGCGGGCGGATCGCGGTCGGGGCCATGCCGCTCAGCCGCGCCCGCTGGCTGCCCGAGACGATTACGCGCTTCATCGCGGCCCATCCCGGGATCGACGTGGCGGTGCACGAAGGCAGCCATGTCGAGCTGGTCGGCCCGCTCCGCGATGGCGAGATCGACCTGATGCTGGGCGCGCTGCGCGAAGGCGCGCGGGCCGAGGACCTTGAGCAGGAAGCCCTGTTCGAGGACCGGCCGGCGCTGGTCATGCGTGCGGGCCACCCCCTGCTGACCGCCGCGAACCCGGCGGAAGCGATGCTGGCCCATCCCTGGTTGATGCCCGGCGCGGAGACGCCGCTGCGCCGCTATTGGCAGGACATGATCCGCAGCCTTGGCCGCGAAGTGCCGCACGTCCAGGTGGAGTGCGGCTCCGTGATGATGATCCGCCAGTTACTGCTGGACAGCGATGCACTGACCCTGCTCTCCCCCGGGCAGGTCGCGGTCGAACTGGAGGCCGGCGTCCTCGCCGCGATGCCGACCCCGGTGCCGGTCACCCGCACCATCGGCATCACCACCCGCCCCGGCTGGCGTCCGACGGCGGCGCAGGCGGACTTCCTTGGCCTGCTGCGCGCGGTGGCGCGCGAACAGGCCTGATTCGCAAAAAGCGATAACCCGGCGCTTCATTCGATTTGCGGGCAGCGCGCCCCCGCGCGAGGGGCAGGGCGATGAGCTGCGACATTGCCCTGATCGGATTCGGCGAGGCCGGATCGACCTTTGCCAAGGCCGGCGACTGGCGCACCCGCGCGAGCGGCTGGGACCGGCTCGAGCCCCGCCGCGCGGCGATGATGGAAGCGGGTTTCACGGCTGCCGCCAGTGTGGAAGACGCCCTGTCCGGCGCGCCGCTGGTGCTTTCGCTCGTCACCGCCGACCAGGCGCTGGCAGCGGCGCAGGACTATGCCCCCCTCCTCGCCCCCGGCGCGCTGTGGTGCGATGGCAATTCGGTCGCCCCCGAAACCAAGCGCGCGGCAGCCCGCGCGGTCGAGGCAGCGGGCGGGCGCTATGTAGACCTCGCAATCCTTGCCCCGGTCAATCCGGCGCGGCTGGCCGTACCGCTGCTGCTGGCGGGCGCGGCGGCGGGAGATGCGGCTGAACAGTTGCAGGCGCTCGGCTTCACCAACCTGCGCATTGTCGGCGAGGAAGTGGGCCGGGCCAGTGCGATCAAGATGATCCGCTCGGTCATGGTCAAGGGCATCGAGGCGCTGACCGACGAGATGATGGCGGCGGCCGAGTCGGCTGGGGTCACGGACGAGGTTCTCGCCTCGCTCGACGCCAGCGAGAAGACGATGCCGTGGGCGCAGAAGGCCGCCTACAACCTTGAACGGATGCATACACACGGCGCCCGGCGCGCTGCGGAAATGGAAGAAAGCGCGAAGACGCTGCTGGCGCTGGGGGTCCCCCCGGTGATGACGCGCGGCACCGTCTATCGCCAGCGACAGGCAGCCCAGCAAACCCTGGCTCCGTTCGTGTCGAGCGAAGTCGAGACACCGGCGCGCGGCATCTCGACTACGCTCGATGCGAACGGCGGTGGAGGAAATTGAACCTATGACCATGATCATCGACTGCCACGGCCACTACACCGTGCTCCCCAAGGCCCACGACGAGTGGCGCGAGGCGCAGAAGGCCGCGTTCAAGGCCGGGAGCGAATGCCCGCCCTACCCCGCAATCTCCGACGACGAGATCCGCGAGACGATCGAGAGCAACCAGCTACGCCTGATCAGGGAACGCGGCGCGGACATGACGATCTTTTCCCCCCGCGCCAGCGCGATGGCCCCGCACGTCGGCGACCAGACCGTCGCGGTGAAGTGGGCGCAGGTCTGCAATGACCTGATCGCCCGGGTGGTGGGCCTCTACCCCGAGGTCTTCGCCGGCGTGTGCATGCTGCCGCAGTCACCCGAGGCGGACATGACCAGCTCCATCGCCGAACTGAAGCGCTGCGTGGACATGGGCTTCATCGGCTGCAACCTCAATCCCGATCCGGGCGGCGGGCATTTCAGGCATCCGCCGCTGACGGACGAGTACTGGTTCCCGTTCTACGAGGCCATGTGCGAGCTCGACGTGCCGGCGATGATCCACGTTTCGGGCAGCTGCAACCCGGCGATGCACGCCACCGGCGCCTATTACATCGCGGCGGACACCATCGCCTTCATGCAGCTGCTGGAAGGTGACCTGTTCAGCCGCTTCCCGAACCTGCGCTTCATCATCCCGCACGGCGGCGGTGCGGTGCCCTATCACTGGGGTCGCTACCGGGGGCTGGCCGACATGCTGAAGAAGCCGGACCTGTCGGGCCACCTGATGAACAACGTGTTTTTCGATACCTGCGTCTACCACCAGCCGGGGATCAACCTGCTGGCCGACGTGATCGACAACAAGAACATCCTGTTCGGCAGCGAGATGGTCGGCGCGGTGCGCGGGATCGACCCCACCACCGGTCACTATTTCGACGACACCAAGCGCTATGTCGACGCGCTCGACATCTCGGACGCAGAGCGCCACGCGATCTTCGAAGGCAATGCCCGCCGGGTCTTCCCACGGCTCGACGCCCAGCTGAAGGAGCGCGGCCTGTGACCCAGAACATCCACGAATACCTCGCCGAATTCGACGACATCCCCGGCACCCGGGTCTACACGGCGGCCCGCGCGCGCAAGGGCTACTGGATCAACCAGTTCGCGATGAGCCTGATGAAGGCGGAGAACCGCGAGCGCTTCAAGGCCGACGAGAAGGCCTATCTCGACGAGTGGAAGCTGTCGGACGAGGCCAAGGAAGCGCTGCTGGCGCGCGACTACAACCGCCTGCTGGATCTGGGCGGGAACGTCTATTTCCTCGCCAAGCTGTTCAGCACCGACGGCCTCAGCTTCGCGGAAGCGGTCAGCACCATGACCGACATGACCTTCCCCGAATACCGCGAGATGATGAACAAGGGCGGGCGCTCTCCGCAGGGCAACCGCTCGATCAAGGGAGGCTACTGACATGGCCCGCATTACCGCCGGCGTCGCCTCCAGCCATGTGCCGCTGCTGGGTGTCGCGGTCGACCAGGGCAAGACCCGTGACGACTATTTCGGCCCGATCTTCGCCGGTTACGACTGGACGAAGCAGTGGGAGGAAGAACAGAAGCCCGACGTGGTGATCCTGGTCTACAACGACCACGCCTCGGCGTTCGACGCCAACATCATCCCGACCTTCGCGATCGGCTGCGGCGAACATTACAGGCCCGCCGACGAAGGCTGGGGCCCGCGCCCCGTGCCGGACGTGGAAGGCCACGCGGACCTTGCCTGGCACATCGCGCAAAGCCTGATCCTCGAAGAATTCGACATGACCATCATCAACGAGATGGACGTCGACCACGGCCTCACCGTCCCGCTGTCGATGATGTTCGGCACGCCCGACAAGTGGCCGTGCAAGGTCGTGCCGCTGGCGGTCAACGTCGTCACCTACCCCGTGCCCTCGGGCAACCGCTGCTGGGCGCTGGGCGAGGCAATCGCCCGCGCGGTGGAGAGCTTCCCGGAAGACCTCAACGTGCAGATCTGGGGCACGGGCGGGATGAGCCACCAGCTCCAGGGCCCACGCGCCGGCCTGCTCAACCGCGAGTGGGACAACCGGTTCCTCGACCTGCTGGAACAGGACAATGATGATGCGCGGCACATCCCGCACATCGAATACCTGCGCGAAACCGGCAGCGAAGGCATCGAGATGGTGATGTGGCTGATCATGCGCGGCGCGCTGGGCCGCAAGGTCAAGCGCCTGCACCGCCACTACCACATTCCCTGCAGCAACACGGCCATCGGCCACCTTGTACTGGAACCCGCAGACTGAAACCGTCATCCCGGCGCAGGCCGGGATCGCTGGCCTTGATGCGCGGCATTCGCGCCGGCCTGCCAGCGGTCCCGGATCAAGTCCGGGACGACGCAGAATAAGGAACTCACCATGTCCAATGCTCCCATCCGCATTGCCCTGGCTGGCGCCGGCGCCTTTGGCGAAAAGCACCTCGACGGCCTGAAGAACATCCCCGGCGTGGAGATCGTCTCGATCATCAGCCGCACAGGCGAGCAGGCCGCCGCCGTGGCCGAAAAGTACGGCGCGAAGCATAGCTCGACCGAACTTGAGGATGCGCTGGCCCGCGACGACGTCGACGCGGTGATCCTGTGCACCCCCACGCAGATGCACGCTGCCCAGGCCATCGCCTGCATGAACGCGGGCAAGCACGTGCAGGTGGAAATCCCGCTGGCCGACAGCTGGGCCGACAGCGAGGCGGTGCTGGCCAAGCAGCAGGAAACGGGCCTGGTCTGTATGGTTGGCCACACCCGCCGCTTCAACCCGTCGCACCAGTACGTGCACAACCGGATCAAGGCGGGCGAGTTCAACGTCCAGCAGATGGACGTCCAGACCTATTTCTTCCGCCGCCGCAACATCAACGCCAAGGGTGAGCCGCGCAGCTGGACCGACCACCTGCTGTGGCACCATGCCGCGCACACAGTTGACCTGTTCGCCTATCAGGCGGGCCGGATCGTCCAGGCCAACGCCATCGAAGGCCCGCACCACCCGGAACTGGGCATCGCGATGGACATGTCGATCCAGCTGAAGAGCGAAAGCGGGGCGATCTGCACCCTGTCGCTGTCGTTCAACAACGACGGCCCGCTCGGCACCTTCTTCCGCTACATCGGCGACACGGCCACCTACATCGCGCGCTACGACGACCTGGTGAACGGCAAGGAAGAGCCGATCGACGTCAGCAAGGTCGATGTGTCGATGAACGGTATCGAATTGCAGGACCGCGAATTCATCGCCGCCATTCGGGAAGGCCGAGAGCCGAACTCGTCGGTTGGCAAGGTGCTCGATTGCTACCGCGTGCTGGGCGAGCTGGAAAAGCAGCTGGAAGCGGCGCGCTGAACCCGGCCGTCGTCCCGGGCTTGACCCGGGACCGGTGGCGGTCAATCGTCGGGGTTCGTGTTCAGTGGCCAGCGGTCCCCGCTTCGTCCCTGTCCGGCTTCGTCATTGCGAGCGGCGAAGCCGCGCGGCAATCCAGGGTTGCATAAACCGCCCTGGATTGCTTCGCTTTGCTCGCAATGACGAAAGGGAATGTGATGGTCGGACGGCGGACAATCAACGGACGTGAAACCAACCCGGTGGGGCTGGGCTGCATGTCGCTGTCCTGGGCCTATGGCACGCCCCCGTCGGAGGACTATGCGCTCCAGCTGCTGAACCGCGCGCTGGACCTGGGCTATGACCATCTCGACACCGCCAACATCTATGGGCTGGGCCACAACGAGACGCTGGTTGGCAAGGCCCTGAAGGGCCGGCGGAGCGAGTTCTTCCTCGCCACCAAGATGGGGATCATCGTCGACGGCGCGCGGCGCGGGGTGGACTGCAAGCCCGAGACGATCCGCCGCTGCGTCGAGGAGTCGCTGACCCGGCTCCAGACCGATCACATCGACCTCTACTACATGCACCGCCGCGACTTTTCGACGCCGATCGAGGATTCGATGGGGGCGATGGCGGACCTGGTGCGCGAGGGCAAGATCGGCGCGGTCGGCCTCTCGGAAATGAGCTCGGAAACGCTTCGCCGCGCCCATGCCGTCCACCCGGTCGCCGCCGTGCAGACCGAATATTCGCTGTGGACCCGCAATCCGGAACTCGGCGTGCTGCAAACCTGCGCCGAGCTGGGGACGACGCTGGTCGCCTTCTCCCCCGTGGCGCGCGGGGTGCTGGCGAACGGGGTGCGCGACGTTGCCGCACTGCCGGAAAAGGACCTGCGCCACACCATGCCGCGCTTCAATGCGGAGAACTGGCCGAAGAACCTGGCGCTGGTCGATGCCTTCAACGCGATTGCCGCGCGCGAGGGCGTCACCCCGGCGCAGCTCAGCCTGGCCTGGGTGCTGTCGCGCGGGGATCACGTGGTGACCATCCCCGGCACCGCCTCGATCCCGCATCTGGAAGAGAATATCGCGCGGTGGGACTGGGACATTCCGGCTCCAGTCGCAGCCGAACTCGACGCGCTCATCAACCAGTCGACGGTCAGCGGCCCGCGCTATGGCGAGGTCATCCAGAAGACCATCGATACCGAGGAATTCGCCTGATCGGATAGCGCCCCGCCGCAGCGGGGCGCGCCCTTAACCCAGCTTGGCCTTCAGCACCTGGTTGACCAGCTGCGGATTGCCCTTGCCCTGCATGGCCTTCATCGTCTGACCGACGAAGAAGCCGAACAGCGCTTCCTTGCCGCCCTTGTACTGCTCGACCTTGTCGGCATTGGCGGCCAGAACCGCGTCCACCGCGGCTTCGATCGCGCCGGTGTCAGTGGTCTGCTGGTTGGCGGCGATCTCGGCGGCGAGGTCGATGTCGCTGGTGAGGTGCTTCTCGAAGATTTCCTTGGCCTTGCTGCCGGAAATCTGGCCGCTTTCCGTCGCGACGACGATCGCCGTGTTGGCCTCGATCGAATTCTTCGGATCGCTCGACGCGATATTGTTGGCGTTGAGAAGGCCCGGCCGCTCCGACAGCACCCAGTTGGCGACGCGCTTGGCGACATCCGCCTCACCCTTGCCGGCAGCCTTGGCGACCGATGCGAGCAGCGCCTCGAACTCGCGCGCCATGTCGACGTCGGCGGTCAGCGCCACGGCGTTGTAGACGCTGAGGCCGAGCGCGTTCTCATAGCGGTGGCGCTTGGCGTCCGGCAGTTCGGGCAGGCTCGCGCGGCACTCTTCCAGGAAAGCGTCGTCCAGTTCCAGCGGCAGCAGGTCCGGGTCCGGGAAATAGCGGTAATCGTGCGCGTCTTCCTTGCTGCGCATCGAACGGGTTTCGTTCTTGTCCGGATCGTAGAGGCGGGTTTCCTGCACCACCTCGCCGCCGTCCTCGATCAGGTCGACCTGGCGGCGGGCTTCGCTTTCCACCACGGCCATGACGAAGCGGACCGAGTTGACGTTCTTGGTTTCGGTGCGGGTGCCGAAGGGTTCGCCCGGACGGCGGACCGAGACGTTGACGTCGGCGCGCATCGAGCCCTGGTCCATGTTGCCATCGCACGAGCCGACATAGCGCAGGATCTGGCGCAGCTTGGCGAGATAGGCCCCGGCCTCTGCCGGGCTGCGCATGTCCGGACGGCTGACGATTTCCATCAGCGCCACGCCCGAGCGATTGAGATCGACGTAGGACATGGTCGGGTGCTGATCGTGCATCAGCTTGCCCGCGTCCTGCTCAACGTGGATGCGCTCGATCCCGATGGTCTTGGTCGAGCCTTCGGGGTTCTTCTCGTCCAGCACCACCTCGAGGCTGCCCTCGCCCACCAGCGGGTGGTAGAGCTGGCTGATCTGGTAGCCCTGCGGCAGGTCGGCGTAGAAGTAGTTCTTGCGGTCGAACCGCGACCACTTGTTGATCTGGGCGTTGATCGCCATGCCGGTGCGCACCGCCTGGCGGATGCATTCACGGTTGGGCACGGGCAGCATGCCGGGCATCGCCGCGTCGACCAGGCTGACCTGGCTGTTCGGCTCTGCCCCGAAGGCGGTGGCCGCGCCCGAGAACAGCTTGGACTGCGAGGTGACCTGCGCGTGGACTTCGAGGCCGATCACGACCTCCCATTCGCCGGTGGCGCCGTGGATGCGATATGCGGTGTCAGTCATGGCTCTGCCGATAGATTGCCGATGCGGGGATGGAAAGGGGTCAAAGCGTTGCGGCGTAGCGGCGCGACCATTGCCGCGCGGGTTCTTCCACCCAGCGCCACGCCGCCCAGGACACGGCGAGCGCCAGTGCGATCATCGTCAGCTGGAGCAAGGTGGAGGGCACCAGCGGCAGCACGATGCGCTTGATCGGCACGGCGCCATCCATGGTGTAGATCGCCCAGGTCTGCCCGGTCTTGCGTCCGGCCAGGATCAGCGCCTCCATCACCCGCGAAAAGACAAAGGCGTGGACCATGTACAGCGCATAGGACAGCCGCCCCAGCCAGACCCAGCCCCAGCCCAGCAGCACGCGGCTGAGCGCGCCCTGCTCGCGCGCGAAGACCAGCACGGTAAGCGCGGCGGGGATCACCACCAGCGCCGAAAAATCGTGCCGGCCGGCAAACCACAGGAAGGTCAGCAGGCTGCCCAGCGCGCCCAGTTCCACCAGCCCCGCCTGCGGCAGGCGCCGCGCGGCGAATCGCTGGTGAAGCAGCCAGCAGGCCGTGCCGGTCGCGAACCCGGCAAGACCGCGCTGCACCGCGCGGGTGAACAGTGGCCAGTCGATCTCCGCGATCCGCGCGGCGAGCGCTACCGCGCCCAGCGCGAACAGCAGGGCAAGGCCCGTCCGTCCCCGCCGGAACGCCAATGCGGCAAGGACATAGAGCAGCAGTTCGACCGAGATCGACCAGCCCGCCCCGCTGTAGAAATTGCCGCGATCCGGAATGTAGCCGTCGAGCAGGAAAATGCCGGTAAACAGGTGGCCGAGCGAATGGGTGCCGGTGAACGGCGCGCCGGGGGCGAGGCCGAAACTGCCGATCACCACCGAAATCAGTTCCAGCGCGAGATAGGCGCCAACCATGAACAAATGCAGCGGCCAGACTCGCCCGAGGCGCAGCGCCATGTAGCGCGTCATGCCGAACCCGCCTGCCAATCGTTCGCCATAGCTGGCGGCGATGACGAAGCCCGAGAGGACGAAGAAGAAATCGACGAACAGGTTGCCGTTGCGAAACACCGGCAAGGTGCTTGGCCCGGCGACCGCCTGGATATGGAACAGCGCCACGCCCAGCGCCGCGATCCCGCGTAGCGAATCGAGCGCGGTGAAGCGGCCCGGCTCCCCGCCCGCAGCCGCCCCGGCTGTTACCACCAGCGCTCCGGCCGGGCGGTGAAGGCAGCGCGGCTTTCGATCGCGAGCCCGGCGTTGAGCACGCCCTGCTCATCGAACGGACGCCCGACGATCTGGAGGCCGAGCGGCAGCCCTTCGCGGTTGAGCCCCGCCGGCACCGACATGGCGGGCAGGCCCGCCAGGCTGGCCGGCACGGCGAACACGTCGTTGAGGTACATCGCCAGCGGGTCCGACACCATTTCGCCCAGCCCGAATGCAGCGGTCGGCGCGGTCGGCGCCAGGATCACGTCGCACTGGGTGAAGGCGTTCTTGAAATCGTGGCTGATCAGTGTGCGGACCTTCTGCGCCTGGGTGTAATAGGCGTCATAGAACCCGGCCGAAAGCACGTAGGTGCCGATCATGATCCGGCGCTTGACCTCCGGCCCGAACCCGGCAGCGCGGGTGGCGGCGTACATGTCCTGGAGGCCCGCCCCATCGGGCAGGTCGCGCAGGCCGTAACGCACCCCGTCATAGCGGGCGAGGTTCGACGAAGCTTCGGCCGGGGCGATGATGTAATAGGTCGGCAGCGCATACTTGGTATGCGGCAGCGAAACCTCGACCACTTCGGCCCCGGCGTCCTTCAGCCATTCGATGCCCTGGTCCCAGCTGGCCGCGACATCCGCATCCAGCCCGTCGACCCGGTATTCGCGCGGCACGCCGACCTTCTTTCCGCGCAGGTCGGCATTGAGGCCCGCTTCCCATTCCGGCACCGGCATATCGAGGCTGGTCGCGTCCTTGGGATCGAACCCGGCCATCGCTTCCAGCATGATCGCGCAGTCGCGCACGTCGCGCGCCATCGGCCCGGCCTGGTCGAGACTGGAGGCGAAGGCGACCACGCCCCAGCGGCTGCAGCGGCCATAGGTCGGCTTGATCCCCGAAATGCCGGTGAAGGCAGCGGGCTGGCGGATCGAGCCGCCGGTGTCGGTCCCGGTCGCCGCCGGGCAGAGCCGCGCGGAAACCGCCGCCGAGCTGCCGCCCGAGGAGCCGCCCGGCGCCAGCGCGGCGTTGCCGCCATCGTTGCGCCGCCAGGGCGAGATCACGTTCCCGAAATAGCTGGTCTCGTTCGACGAGCCCATCGCGAACTGGTCGAGATTGAGCTTGCCCAGCATGCCCGCGCCCGCATCCCACAGGTTCTGCGAGACGGTGCTTTCGTATTCGGGCTTGAACCCTTCGAGGATGTGGCTGGCCGCCGTGGTCTGCACGCCCTTGGTGGCGAACAGGTCCTTCATCCCGATCGGCACGCCGCCCATCTTGCCCAGCGGCTGGCCCGCCGCGCGGCGGGCATCGGTGGCGCGCGCCGCTTCGAGCGCGGCTTCGGGAGTGGCGACGATGAAGGCGTTGAGCGCCTGCGCGGCGGCGACATTGGCGTTGAACGCCTCGGCCACTTCCACCGCCGTGAATTCGCCCGAGGCGACGCCGTCGCGGATCGCCGCGACGCCCAGATCGGTGAGGTCGGTCATTATTCGATCACCTTGGGAACGCCGAAGAACCCGTGTTCGGCCGCAGGAGCATTGGCCAGCACCGCATCGCGGCGTCCGCCGGCGGTCAGCGGATCGGCGCCGATCACATCATCGCGCAGGCGCAGGTGGTTTTCGATCACCGCAGTCATCGGCTCGATCCCCGTCACGTCGACTTCGCCGAGTTGTTCAACCCAGGCAAGGATTCCGTTGAGTTCGGGAACCATGGCTTCAAGCTCGGCTTCGCTCACCTTGATGCGGGCAAGCGAGGCGATCCGGGCCACGGTGGCGGTATCGACCGACATGGCGTTCCTTCAATTGGTTTTTGCCAGGCGGCGCTAGCATCGCCGCCCGGCTGCTTCAAGCTGGCTTACTGGGGGATGCCCGCGCCCGGAGGCGGCGGCGGCGGACTACCGGCCCCACCGGCCCCGCCCTGCTGCTGCATCTGCTGCATCATGCGCATCTGCTGCTCCACCTCGGCCCGGTTGCGGAAATCGAGCAGTTCGATTTCGAAGGTCAGGTCGGTGTTGGGCGGAATCTCGCCAGCGGTCTTGTCGCCATAGCCCTTCTCGGAGGGGATGAAGACCTTGTACTTGCCGCCGCGCTGCATCTTGACCAGCGCCTCGGTAAAGCCGGGGATCACGCCTTCGACCGGGAAGGCGGCCTGTTCCTGCTGGTCGAACACCTTGCCGTCGGGCAGCGTGCCCTTGTACTTGATCAGCACCACGTCCTCGACCGTGGGCGACGGGCCGGTGCCGGCCTTCAGCACATCGATGCTGACGGTCTGCGGAAGGCCGGCCCAGGCCAGGCCGCCAGCGGCGAGCGCGGCAGCGGCCACCCCCAGCCAAAGCTTGCCAAGCGCGCCCCTGGCGATGGGCGGCAGCGGAACGCGGGTGATCTCGGTCATCGTTTCTTCCTGTTACGCGCAGCAAAAAGGGCGCGGATTCGTCCGCGCCCTCATGGCTCAACGGCTCGAAGGGAGCAAGCGCTCTCGCGCTTACTTGACGCCGTCGCGTTCCGCCCGCTTGCGCTCCATCTTGCGGGCGCGGCGCACGGCAGCGGCCTTTTCGCGGGCGCGCTTTTCCGACGGCTTTTCGAAGTGACGGCGCAGCTTCATCTCGCGGTACACGCCCTCGCGCTGCAGCTTCTTCTTGAGCGCACGCAGGGCCTGTTCAACATTGTTGTCGCGGACGAGAATTTGCATAAACCGAAACACCTCTTTGAGCCAAAAGGTCAGAACCCCGCGTAAGTCCGGCGCGGGGGAGCACCTGATGATAAGCAATACCAGAGCGCGCCGAATCCACACGGATCGGCTCGAACCGGCGGGCGGCTAGCAGAGAGTCGCGGGTAAGGCAAGCACTGACGGGCAATTGCAACGCGCTGCGAAACGTGGTGTCTCGCCGCCCGGGGGAAGCGCCGCGCCATGCATACCAGTTTCACCAATGCCGACTGGGCCGTGCTGGGCCTCTATGTACTGCTGCTCGCCGTGGCCGGCTGGCTCACCACCCGGCGCGGGATGAAGGCGGAGGACTACTTCCTTGCCGGGCACCATGCGCCCGCCTGGCTGGTGGCGATCTCGGTGCTGTCGACCGTCCAGTCGGCAGCGACCTTCCTCGGCGTGCCGGACAATTCGTTTCGCGGCGACTATACCTACCTTGGCGGGGTGCTGGCCGCGCTGATCGCGGCGTGGATCGTCGCCCACGTGCTGATCCCGCGATTCTATGCGCTGAAAGTGACCACGGTCTACGAGCTGCTGGAACTTCGCTTCGATGCCCGCGCCCGGCGCGCGGCGGCGGCGATGTACCTGGTCGGGCGGATCTTCGCCAGCGGGGCGCGGCTCTACCTTGCCGCGATCGCCGTCTCGATGATCCTGTTCCTCGACGTGACGCCGCAGCACATCGCGATTGCCGCCTTCGGCCTGCTGGTGTTCGGGCTGGTCTTCACCTTCATGGGCGGGCTCAATTCGGTGATCTGGAGCGATCTGGTGCAGGTCGTGCTCTACGTCGGCGCGGCGCTGGTGGTGGCCTGGACGCTGTGGAGCAGCCTGCCGATGAGCCTGCCCGAGGCCATCGATGCCCTCGCGCACGCCCCCGACGGCAAGGACAAGCTGGCGCTCATCAATCCCACCCTCGATCTGTCCGCGCCGTGGGGGCTGCTGGCCGTGCTGACCGGGGTCATGCTGCTCAACCTCGCCAGTTCCGGGCTGGATCAGGACATCACCCAGCGCCTGCTTGCCTGCGAGGACGCGAAGAAGGGCGC
Source organism: Novosphingobium sp. (assembly GCA_041912655.1). Classification (GTDB taxonomy): domain Bacteria; phylum Pseudomonadota; class Alphaproteobacteria; order Sphingomonadales; family Sphingomonadaceae; genus Novosphingobium. The sequence goes on from JAYRMP010000061.1 coordinate 14,747, forward strand.
GCGCTCGCTCTATGCCTCAGTGTGGATGAGCCTGCCGGTGATCCTGCTGTTCCTGGTGATCGGGTCGTTGCTCTACCTGCACTATCAGGGCGGCGGCACGGGAAGCTTCCGGGGCGAGAAGGTGACCGTGTTCATGTACTATATCCTCACCGAGATCCCGCCCGGGCTGCGCGGGCTGGTAACTGTCGGCGTGATCGCCGCGGCGGCGATCAATTCCGGGCTGATTTCGATGTCCGCCGTGCTGGTGAACGACCTTTACCGCCCCTTCGCGGGGGAGCGGGGCGAGGCGCATTTCGTCCGCATGGGCCGGATCGCCAGCGTGGTGCTGGGGCTGGCGCTGTTCGCCATGGCGATCCTCTCCTACTACTGGCAGCGCTATGCGGATTCCGCGCTGCTCGATTTCGTGCTGGGGGTGATGGCCTTCGCCTATTCGGGGCTGCTGGGGGTCTATGGGGTCGCCCTGTTCAGCCGGCGCGGCTCTTCGGCCAGCGTGATCGCGGCGTTCCTCGCCGGGTTCCTGACAGTGCTGGCCTTCCAGCCCTATGTAATCGACAGTCTGGGCCTGCCGCTTGCCATCAAAGGCGTCGCCTTCCCCTGGCAGCTGGTGATCGGAACCTTGGTCGCCGCCGCCGTGTGCCTCAGCACCCCGGGCAAGGGAGTGGCACAATCCGCGCCAAGCCGCTAAGGCACCGCCGATGGCCCAGCCGACTTTCCTTTCATCCTCGCTGCTCGTCGCCGCCGGCGGCGCGGCGGGCGCGTGGCTGCGCTATCTCGCCAGCCGCGCGACGCTGGCCGCGATCGGGCCGATTGCGGCGAGCGCCTTTCCCTGGGCCACGCTGCTGGTGAACGCCAGCGGCAGCTTCGCCATGGGCCTGCTCGCCGGATGGCTGGCGCGCCATGGCGGCACCGGGATCTTCTCGGGGGGCGAGCACTGGCGCCTGCTGCTGGGCGTGGGTGTGCTGGGCGGCTTCACCACCTTTTCCGCCTTCAGCCTGGAACTGGCCAACATGGCGCAGCGCGGGGCGCTGGGCCTCGCCCTTGCCTATGCGCTGATTTCGGTGCTGGCGGGCGTGCTCGGCCTGTTCGCCGGGCTGATGACGATGCGGGGACTGGCATGAGCGGCGACAAGACCACCAGCGAACAGGTGCGCCAGTTCACCGTCGGGGCTGACGATGAAGGCGTGCGGCTGGACCGCTGGTTCAAGCGTCACCTGCCGCAGATCGGCTTTGCCACGGTCAGCCGCTGGGCGCGCACGGGGCAAATCCGGGTCGACGGCAAGCGCGCCGATCCGGCTGATCGGCTGAGCGCCGGGCAGGTCCTGCGTGTGCCGCCGGGGGGCGATGCCCCGGAACGCAAGGGCGGCCGGGTGCGCAAACCCCTTTCCCCGGCGCAGATCGAGCTGGCCGAAAGCATCGTGATTGCTCGCAGCGATGCTGCGCTGGTGCTCAACAAGCCTCCCGGCCTTGCCACTCAGGGCGGCAGCGGCACCCACGAACACGTCGATGGGCTGCTCGATGCCTATGCCGGAGAGGACGAACCGCGCCCGCGCCTCGTCCACCGGCTCGACAAGGATACCTCTGGCGTCCTGCTGATCGCCCGCACGCCCGGCAGCGCGGCCTATTTCTCGAAGCACTTTTCCGGCCGTTCGGCGCGCAAGATCTACTGGGCGCTGGTGATGGGCGTGCCCGACATCGACGACGGGCTGATCGAACTGCCGCTGGCCAAGCAGCCCGGCACCGGCGGCGAGAAGATGATGGTCGACGAAAGCGGCGAGGGCCAGCCGGCGCGCACCCGCTACCGCGTGCTCGACCGGGCGGGCAACCGCGCCGCCTGGGTGGAGCTGCAACCGCTGACCGGACGCACCCACCAGCTGCGCGTCCACATGGCGGCGATCGGTCACCCGATCGTCGGCGATGGCAAGTATGGCGGCAAGGACGCGTTCCTGTCGGGCTCCATCAGCCGCAAGATGCACCTCCACGCCCGGCGCCTGCTGATCGACCAGCCGGGCAGCCTGCCGAGGCTCGACGTCACCGCTCCCCTGCCCGAGCACTTCGCCGCGAGCATGGACAGCCTTGGTTTCGACGAGGCGGATGGCGCTGCCCTGCCCCCCACTCCGCCCCCGCCGGGCAAGGAGGAGAAGAAGGCCGCCGCCAAGGCCCACGCCAAGCAGTACCGCAAGGAACGCCGGGGCGAACGGCGCGGACGCGGCGCGGGCGACGGCCCGGCCAAGCCTGCCCGCAAGTCGACCCGCAAGCCGGCGGGGAAGCCTGCTACCCGTTCGGCACCTCGCGGAAAGCAGCCATGAGCGCCCACCACACCCGGCTTCGTCATTGCGAGCGAAGCGAAGCAATCCAGGAGCGGTTTATGCCGCCTCTGGATTGCTTCGCTTCGCTCGCAATGACGAAAGGTAAGAGGTCCTTCGGAGAGGCATCCTGATGCATCCCAATTCCGCATACCGCCACGGCGCACGCGAGGATGTGGGGCGGGCGCTGATGGAAACCCTGATCGAGGAGATCGGCTTCGGCATGGTCTTCGCGCAGACGCCCGACGGGCCGCGCGTCGCTCATGTGCCGCTGCTTTCCACGGGGGACGGCGCACTGCAGTTCCACCTCTCGCGCGGCAACGCCATGGCGAAGTACCTCGACGGGATGACCGTGCTGGCCGTGATCAACGGACCTGACGGCTATGTCTCTCCGCGCTGGTATGGCCAGCCGGGGCAGGTGCCGACCTGGAACTATGTCGCGCTGGAACTGGAAGGCCGGGTGCGGCGGATGGACGCCGAAGGGCTGACCGGAATGCTTGAAGCGCTGACTGCCCGCCACGAAGCGCGGATCGCGGCGGGCGAGCCGTGGCAGATGGAGGACCTCGCGCCCGAGCGGCTGCGCGGCCTGCTGGCCGGAACGATCGGCTTCGAACTTGAAATTCTCGCCTGGCGCGAGACGATCAAGCTGAGCCAGGACAAGTCCGCTGAACAGCGCGCCCGCGTCGCCGAAGGGCTGGAGGGCGAAGGCGCCCACGCCATCGCCCACTTGATGCGGACACTCGCCCCATGACCAACAGGCTGGCCGTGTTCGATTGCGACGGAACGCTGGTCGATGGCCAGGCGGCGGTCTGCCGGGCAATGGACGTGGCCTTTGCCGAGGTCGGGATGCCTGCCCCGGACCACCACCAGGTCCGCCGGATCGTCGGGCTGAGCCTGCCGCAGGCGATCCGCCTGCTGCTGCCAGACGAGGACGAGGCCCTGCGCGGGGCGATCGACCAGGCCTATCGCGAAGCCTTCCGCGCCGCCCGCCTGCGCGGGGATCTCAGCGAACCGCTCTACGAGGGGATTGCCCTGCTGCTGGAAGGTTTGACCGCGCGCGGCTGGCTGCTGGGCGTTGCCACCGGCAAGAGCCAGCGCGGGCTGGAACATTGCTTGGCCACACACGGCCTGACGCGCCAGTTCATGACGCTGCAGACCGCCGATTTCCACCCCTCAAAGCCTCATCCCGCGATGCTGGAGGCGGAGCTG
>JAYRMP010000062.1:0-5000 GCA_041912655.1 Novosphingobium sp.
GGGTTCATGAACGAATACCCGATCGCCAAGCAGTGGCGCGGCGCCCGCGTCACCCGCATCTTCGGCGGCACGAGCGAGATCATGAAGGAACTGATCGGCCGCTCGCTCTGATGCGAAAAGGCCCCCGGTTTGCGCCGGGGGCCTCTGCAATGTTCCGAAAGGGGGAGGGCCGTGGCTCTCCCCCTTTGTCGTTGCAGCTCAGTTCACCCGGACGCGCTTGTCGGGGACGATCCGCACCCGCTTGTCCGGCACCGGACGCGCCGGAATATAGCGGCGATGCGGGCGGGCGACCGGCACCCATTCCTCGGTGACGATGGTTTCCTTGCATTCCTTCTGGCGCGGAGCCGGCGCGGCCTGCATCTGCACGGCCATCATCGGCATCATCACCGGAACCATGACCGGCTGGTAAGCATAGGCATAGCCATAGCCCGGATAGGCCTGGCCATAGCCATAGCCCCAGCCCGGACCGCGCTGCATGTGGCTTTCCAGATAGCTTTCGCACCAGTCCATCCGGCTGCGCCGGTCGGCACTCGCTCCGATTGCTCCACCTGCCACCGCACCGACGGCAGCGCCTGCAACGGTGCCCAGCGTCTTGTCGCCGCGGCCCGCGACTTCGTGCCCGACCACACCGCCTAGCACCCCGCCGACGATCGCGCCGCCGACCTTGTTGCCGTTGCCGTGGCGGCTGCGGCATTCGGCGAGCCAGTCGGCCCGCGCCTGATCGAACCGGGCCTGGTCATAGCCGGGACCCGGCTGGCCGTATTGCCCGGGCAGGGCCGGGCCGCCGCGCCATTCCGGACGCGGATCGCTGCTGGCGTCATTGCTGCCCGGCGGAGGCAGCGGCGGCATCTGCTCGTGGGCGGCGGCCGGAGCGGCCAGCGCCAGCGTTCCGGCCAGCGCAGCGGCGCCCAGCAGGCGAATGGGATCAAGTGCAATCGGCATGGCAGCCCCCTTGGCGGACGATTCCCGCGTTAAGCCGGAATTTAGCATCGCAATCCGCGGATAACCAAGGGCAGGCAGGGTCTTGTCTGCGCGCTGTCCCGATTCGGAGCAGGATCGCAGCGTCAGATCAGCGGCGCGATCACCTCTGCCAGCGCCTCGATTCCCGCCGCGTCTTCGGGGTCGAAGCGGGCAAGCTCGGGACTGTCGAGATCGATCACCGCAATTACCGTGCCGTCACGCCGCACCGGAACCACCAGTTCCGAAGCGCTGGCGCCGTCGCAGGCGATATGCCCGGGGAAGGCATGGACATCGGGGACCAGCTGGGTCTCGCCGCTCAGCGCCGCCGCGCCGCACACGCCCTTGCCCAGCGCGATGCGGATGCAGGCGGGCTTGCCCTGGAACGGCCCCAGCACCAGTTCGCCATCGACCATGCGATAGAACCCGGCCCAGTTGAGCCGGGGGACGAACTGCCAGACCAGCGCGGCCAGATTGGCCATATTGGCGACACCGTCAGGCTCGCCATCCGTCAATGCGCGCGCCGCTTCTACCAGTTCGCGATAGAGTTCGGCCTTGGGCTGGTCGGGATCGGGTTCGAAAGCAAACATCCGGTGCTTCTAACCGCGTCAGCAGTTGCCGCCTAGGCCGCTTCGCCCTATCCACTGCGCCCATGTCGACGAAACGCAAACTGCTTGTCGCCCTGGGGGTCTTCCTGCTGGTCATCGCCGGACTGGTGTTCTGGCTGATGCGCGGGGTTCCCGCCGAGCACACCATCGAACAGCTTTCCGGCAGGGACCCGATCATTGCCGAGCCCAAGGAAGAGAAGATCCCGAGCGTCCGCATCGCCAAACCGATCGGCTGGGCGGCGGGCGAGGCGCCGTTGCCTGCCAAGGGGCTGGCCGTGGCGCGCTTTGCCGAAGGGCTGGCCCATCCCCGCGTGATCCACACCCTGCCCAATGGCGACGTGATCGTGGCCGAGGCCGATGCGCCCGAAGGCAACATGGGCAGCGGGCTGGTCGCCACGGTCGGCAAGTGGCTGATGGAACGCGCCGGGGCGCACGGTGTCTCGGCGGACCGGCTGGTGCTGCTGCGCGATGCCGATGGCGACGGCAAGGCTGAGGCGCGCTTCGTGCTGCGCGAGAAGAACGGCCTGGTTTCGCCCTCCGGCCTCGCCTGGGCGGCGGACACGCTTTACGTCGCCAACCACGATGCCGTGCTGGCCTTCCCCTACAAGCTGGGCGAGACCGCGCTGACTGGCGAGCCCACCAAGCTGATGGACCTGCCGGGCGGCGGCAACCACTGGATGCGCAACCTGCTGCTGAGCGAAGACGGCAAGCGGCTCTATGTCGCGGTCGGTTCGGCTTCGAACATTGCCGAGAACGGCATGGAGATCGAAAAGGGTCGCGCTGCGATCTGGGAACTGGTGATCGGTTCCGGCAAGTATCCGCGCCAGTTCGCGCAAGGGCTTCGCAATCCCAACGGCCTCGCCTGGAACCCGTCGAGCGGCGAACTGTGGACCACGGTGAACGAGCGCGACATGCTCGGCCCCGATCTCGTCCCCGACTACCTCACCAACGTGCCCGTCGGCGCGCATTATGGTTGGCCGTGGGTCTACTGGAAGAAGTACGACGACAACCGCGTCGTCTCGCTGCCGCCCGACTATTTCGATGATTACGTCCGCAAGCCGGAATATGCGCTGGGCGCGCACACCGCCTCGCTCGGTCTCGCCTTCGTGCGTGGCGGCGAACGGATGGGAGCGGATTTCGCCAACGGCGCCTTCATCGCCCGGCATGGTTCGTGGAACCGCAAGCCGCTGTCCGGCTATGACGTGGTCTTCGTGAAGTTCGATGCCAATGGCAATCCGCAGGGCCTGCCGGTGCCGGTGCTGACCGGGTTCCTCAATGGCGATGGCGAAACGCGCGGCCGGCCTACCTGGGTGGCCTTCGACAAGGGCGGCGCCCTGCTGGTCAGCGACGATACCGCCGGGATCATCTGGCGCGTAATCGCCCCGGGCGCGGCGCCTGCCGCCGCAGTAAAGCCCGTGGTGACGGCGCGGATGCCGCCGCAGCGCTCGCTCGAAGGCGATCCCGCGGCGCGCTATTCGGCCGGGTTCAAGAAGGACGAGACGGTCCGCCAGCAGTAGGGTCTGTTCCACTTGCGTGGAAACAACACCGGCCCGCTCCCCCGGCCCGACCACCCATTAAAGATACCCTGTGGGTGGTCGGGCCGGGGGAGCGGGCCGGTGTTGCCCTGTTTCAGTCTCGCTGAAACAGAATTCAGGTGGACCGTCTTGTCGGGCTAAAGCTGCTTGCCCGCCCGCCCGGCCAGTTCGGTGACGAACTGCCAGGCGACCCGGCCCGAACGGGCGCCGCGCCGCTTCGACCATTCCAGCGCCTCGCCCTGATCCCAGTCCAGCCCGTGGGCGGTGCAGTACCCGCCAATGATCGCCAGGTAATCGTCCTGGCTGCAATTGTGGAAGCCGATCGACAGGCCGAAGCGGTCGGCCAGCGCCAACCGGTCGTCCACCGCATCGCGCGGGTTGATCGGATCGTCCTGTTCGGAAAGATGGCGCGGCACGATCGCGCGCCGGTTGGAAGTGACGGCCAGCCGGACATTCGCCGGGCGCGCCTCTACCCCGCCTTCCAGCCAGGATCGCAGCGCGCGCGGCCCGCTCGTGTCGCCATCCTCGAACCCGAGGTCGTCGATGAAGACCAGGAACCGGCGCGCCTCTCCGCGCAGCTGGCCGAACAGCCCGGCGAGCGAGACAAGCGCCTCCGGGGCAACCTGGACCAGCGCGATTGAGCCCGGATCGGCAGCCTGCGCGGCGCTGACCCCGGCGCGAAGCAGCGCCGACTTGCCCATGCCGCGCGAACCCCACAGCAGCATGTCGTGCGCGGCGTATCCGGCGGCGAGGCGGGCGATGTTCGCGGTTACGACTTCCTTCTGGGCGTCGATCCCTTTGAGCAGGCCCAGCGGCGGGGCGATCAGCTGCGGCACCGCGCGCGCTGCGCCGTCCCAGACATAGGCCGGCGCACCGGTCCAGTCGATTGCGAGCGGCAGCGGGGGCGCCAGTCGCTCCAGCGCTTCCGCGATCCGGGCGAGCGGGTCTCCCTGATCGCTCATCTCGCCAGCGCCTGTGCATCGAGCGCATAAAGCAGGTCGGCGCCAGCGGTGGCGGCGGCCTTCAGGCCCATGGCTTCGGTCGCGATATGCTGGGCGAAATAGCGGGCCACGACCTGCTTGGCCGCGGCGAGCGGGCTGTTTTCGTCGGTCAGCGCGCGGGCCTGACGCTGCAGCTGCCAGCCAGCCACCGCCACCGCGCTCATTGTGGTGAAGGCAACCGATCCTGCCAGCTTGTCATCAAGGCTGGCCTCGCTCGCCATCCACCGCGCGATCTGGATGCATTCGCTGGCAAGGGCCGCCATGGCGGGCACATCGGCGCAGTCGCGCGCGGCATCCACCAGCAACGACGTCACGACACCGCCGCCCTCATAGCCCAGCTTGCGGGTGACGAAATCGGCGGCCTGGATGCCGTTGGTCCCTTCGTAGATCGGGGCGATCCGGGCGTCGCGATAGTGCTGGGCGGCGCCGGTTTCCTCGACAAAGCCCATCCCGCCGTGGATCTGCACGCCGAGGCTGGCGACTTCGCAGCCGACGTCCGTGCCCCAGGCCTTGATCAGCGGGACCAGGCAATCGGCGCGGGCCTGTGCGCCCTCGATCCCCAAAGCGCCGCGATCGACCAGCCCCGCAGTATAGTAGAGCAGCGCGCGCGAGCCTTCGGTCAGGGCGCGCATCCTGAGCAGCATCCGCCGCACATCGGGATGCTCGATGATCGCCACCGGGGTCTTGTCGGGCGATCCGGCGCGGGCCGACTGCACGCGGTCGCGGGCATAGCCGCGCGCCTGCTGCAGTGCGCGCTCGGCGATCTGGACGCCCTGGTTGCCGACATTGATCCGGGCGGAGTTCATCATCGTGAACATCGCCTTCAGACCCTCGTTCTCGTGCCCGATCAGTTCGCCGATGCATGCGTCGTTGTCGCCGAAGCTCATCACGCAGGTCGG
>JAYRMP010000062.1:5010-17798 GCA_041912655.1 Novosphingobium sp.
CAGCTTGTGCTCGAGTCCCGCGCAGCGCAGGTCGTTGCGTCCGGCCAGCGATCCGTCGGCGTTGACGTGGTACTTGGGGACGATGAACAGGCTGATCCCGCGCGTCCCCGCCGGAGCGCCCGGCGTGCGGGCTAGCACCAGGTGGACGATATTACCTGAAAGGTCGTGCTCGCCCCAGGTGATGAAGATCTTGGTGCCCTTGATCAGGTAGCGCCCGGCGTGTTCACCCTCGGTGATCGGCGTTGCGGTGCTGCGCAGCGCGCCGACGTCCGATCCGGCCTGCGGCTCGGTCAGGTTCATCGTGCCGGACCATTCGCCGCTGATCAGCTTGGGCAGATAAAGCTCGCGCTGCGCATCGCTGCCGTGATGGCCGATCGCCTCGATCGCGCCGACGGTCAGCAGGGGCAGCAGGGTGAAGGCCATGTTGGCGCTGCCGAGGTTCTCGATCACGTTGGTGGCGAGAGTGAAGGGCAGGCCCTGTCCACCTTGTTCGACCGGACCGGAAATCGCGTTCCAGCCCTGCTCGACGAAGGCGCGATAGGCCTCGGCAAAGCCGTCCGGCAGCGAGACCGTGCCATTGGCCAGCTTCGCGCCTTCCTGGTCGCCCTTGCGGTTGAGCGGCGCCCATTCCCCGGCGGCGAACTGGCCGATCCCTTCGACGATGGCCCCGACCATGTCCTCGCTGGCGCCGGCGAAGCGTTCGTGCTCCGCGAGTTCGGCGATTCCGGCGTTGATGCGGATGGCGGTGATCTGGTCGGCAGTGGGTGCGGTGAAATCCATGGCGCGCTTTCCCTTGGCTTTGCGGCCAACCGACTATAGCGGGAGGAAATGTCCGGCAAGGTGCCAGTCCCTGAAATCCGCGCGCCCGATGCGGCGGGAATCGCTGCGGCAGTCGCAGCCCTGCGCGGTGGCGGGCTGGTCGCGCTGCCGACGGAAACCGTCTATGGCCTCGCGGCGCGCGCCGACAGCGCCGATGCCGTAGCGTCGATCTATCGGGCCAAAGGGCGACCCGATTTCAACCCACTGATTGTCCATGTCCCGGCGCCCGCAGCGGCACGGGAGCTCGCGATTTTTGACGAGCGCGCGGAAAAACTGGCCGAGGTCTTCTGGCCCGGCGCGCTGACGCTGGTTCTGCCGCTGCGCGATGGCGCGCGAATCGCCCCGGCGGTGACGGCCGGGCTGCCGACCATTGCCCTGCGCTGCCCGGCCCACCCGGTCATGCGCGCGGTGCTGGAGGCAAGCGGCCTGCCGCTGGCCGCGCCTTCCGCCAACCGCAGCGGCGGAGTCAGCCCGACCGAGACGGCGCACGTTGCGGCCTCGCTTGGTGCGGCGGTGCCGCTGGTGCTCGATGGCGGGCCGTGCAGCGCGGGGCTTGAAAGCACCATTGTTGCGCTGCGGGACAATGGCTCGTGGCAGGTCCTGCGTCCGGGTCCGATCGAGGAAGCCCGGATTTCCGCCATTCTTGGCGCGCCGCCCGCCGCCGTGACGTCAGCCGCGATCGAGGCACCGGGCCAATTGGCCAGCCATTACGCGCCGGGCAAGCCGCTGCGGCTGCACGCCGACAAGGCCGCTTCGGATGAGTTCCTGATCGGCTTCGGCCCGATCGCGGGCGATATCAGTCTTTCAGCGAGCGGCGATCTCGTCGAGGCGGCGGCACGGCTCTACGCCTGCCTTCATCAGGCCGCTGCCGCGCCGCAGCCCCGGATCGCCGTTGCGCCGATTCCGGGGCAGGGCGTGGGCGCGGCGATCATGGACCGCCTGCGCCGCGCCGCGGCCTGAGGCTTACTTCTTCGCTTGCGGAGCCGGTGGAGGAGCCGGCGGGCTGGGAGGCGCTGCGTCCTCGTCGGTCGCTCCGTTCTCGCAGACCAGCTTGCCCGACCCGACCGCACTGACCGTGCAGGTGGCGCGGCCCTTCACCCGGACCTCGCCCGAACCGACCATGCTCGCCTTGACCTTGCCGTCCGAGGCGAAGCGGGCATTGCCCGAACCCGCGATCGAGATCTCTGCGCTGTCCGCCTTCAGCCCGTCCATTTCGGCTGAGCCGCTGCCCGCGATGTTGAGTTCCAGCGCCCTGGCCTGGCCCGCGCCGCGATAGCTGCCGGAACCGGCGATGCTGACTTCCAGCGATTCGGCCTCTACCGCGGTGGTTTCGACAGAACCGGAACCGCCGATCGAGACGCTGGCCTTGCCGCCGATGCGGTCGGCGCTGACCGATCCCGAACCCATCGCCGCAATCTCGTTCAGCGCGGGCAGGGTTACGTTGACCGCCACGGTCTTGTCGCGGCCCCAGCTTCCCTCCTTGCGCAGGATGCCAAGCTTGCCGTCCTTCAGGGTGAAGCGCATGGCCTGCGCGGTTTCTGGATCGCCATCGACCTTGATCGCCAGCTTGTCGCCCCGGGTGATCCGCACCGTATCGGGCCCAAGCAGCGCTACGCCGGTCGGGGCGGTGCCGGTCAGGTCCAGTTCCTCCAGCGGCTTGCCCTTGTCGCCGTCGAAGGTGACCTTCGATCCGTCGCACCCGGCGAGGGACGCTGCCATTCCGATGGCGATGATCGGGCCGAACCCGCGGATCATCCGGTTAAAATTGATGCCCATTGCCGTACTCCCGTCTGCTGCCTTACTGTAGTGGTGACATAATACACCAAGGCAGAGAGTTCAAGCCGGGCACGAAAAAGGGCTGCTCCCACGCGGGGAACAGCCCTTTTTGCAGCCCTTGGCCGAGGGGTCAGGCGGTCGCCTGCTCCGCATAGTACTTGGGCGCGTGCTCGTTGAGGATCGCGAGGATCTTCTTGAGCGCGGCGGGTTCATCGGTCTTTTCCATCGCCGCGAGTTCGCGGGCGAGGCGCGAAGACGCCGCTTCGAAGATCTGCCGCTCCGAATAGGACTGTTCCGGCTGGTCGTCGGCGCGGAACAGGTCGCGGGTCACTTCGGCGATCGACACGAGGTCGCCCGAATTGATCTTGGCTTCGTATTCCTGGGCGCGGCGCGACCACATGGTGCGCTTGACGCGCGGCTTGCCCTTCAGCGTGTCGAGCGCTTCGCGCAGGGTTTTGTCCGACGACAGCTTGCGCATGCCGATCGCTTCGACCTTGTTGGTCGGCACACGGAGAGTCATGCGCTCTTTCTCGAAGCGCAGCACGTAGAGTTCCAGAGTCATCCCGGCGATTTCCTGCTCAAGCAGTTCGATCACCCGGCCAACGCCGTGCTTGGGATAGACAACGTAATCACCAACATCGAAGGCGTGCGCCTTGGCCACCATGTAACGTCCTTTCATTCGTCAGGACAGGCGCGCGACCCAGCGCACCGGTGCAGGGAAAATGGCTGGGAAACGGAAAATGCGCCTAGCGGCCCGGTCCGATGCCCCCCATCAACCGTGCTGTCGTCCTGCCTTTCAATGATCGTCGGCTGCCTTGCAGGGCGATCCGGCCCCGGCAGTCGGGGATTATATAGCGCATCTGCAACAAAATTGCCAGCTTGGAGAATCCCAAGCCGGGACAGGCACTTAGGCGCCCGACCGGACGGCGCCAAGGCCGCCAGAACAGTTTGATTCGCTTACAAAATCCGCGGCGGACGCCGCGCGGGAATCAGGCTTAACCTCAGTCCCCCTCGCCGGGTTCCGCCGAGAAGTACTTGTCGAACTTGCCATCGACGCCCTTGAAATCGTCGGCGTCGTCGGGCGAGTCCTTCTTCGAGGTGATGTTGGGCCATTCGCCGGCGTACTTGGCGTTCAGCTCAAGCCACTGTTCCAGGCCGCTCTCGGTATCGGGCAGGATCGCTTCGGCCGGGCATTCCGGCTCGCACACGCCGCAATCGATGCATTCGGCGGGGTTGATGACGAGCATGTTCTCGCCCTCGTAGAAGCAATCGACCGGGCAGACCTCGACGCAGTCCATGTACTTGCACTTGATGCAGGCCTCGGTGACGACATAGGTCATGGCAGATTTGTTCCCTCAGGCGTTGTTTGCTCGCCTGCTATGGGATTTACGCCGCGCTCGTCAAGCGTGCGATAGCACCCTTGTGCTTCGCTGGCCGGTCCACGCCGGGCGGGCAGGGCCAGCAGCTCCACGATCAGCACGCCGCGCGGCAGCGGCAGGACCAGCACGTCGCCCGGCGCAACCCCCTGGGCGGCGCGTTCCACCCGCCTGCCGTTGAGCCGGATATGGCCCTGTGCGACCAGAGCCTGGGCGAGCGCCCGGGTCTTGACGAAACGCAGGAACCACAGGGCCTTGTCGATTCTCATCACCGCACCAGCGCGGCCAGCGCGGCGAAAGCGCTGCCGGGCGGCGGCGCAGGCCGCTCGGCGGCGCGTGCCTCGCGCCGGGGCGGACGCCAGCGCCAGCGCGCCGGGGCCGGAGGGCCGAAAGCGCCCGGCGCCAGCGGGCGCGGCACGCCCGGCAGGAAGCCTGCCAGGCGCAGCAGCTGCGCATAGCTCGCGGTGGTCAGTCCGGTCGAAACGGCAAGCGCGGGATCGAGCACAAAGCTGCGGTTGCCCGCCGCCACGCGTACCCCGTGAGCGGTGCGCAGCAGCTTTTCGGCCAGGTCGATGCGCAGAGCCTGCCGGCCAAGCGCGCGATAGCCGGGCGGGGGCGGGGCCTTGCCCGCCAGCGGCACGACCGGCGGCGTGCCCGGCACCGGCGCGGGAATCGCCACGCCGCGCACCGCCAGCAAGGCCCGCCATGCGATGAGGGCAGGGGTGCGGAGCATGGCCGGAACGAACAGGTCGAGCGCGCCGACCCGCACGCCGAGCCGCCGCAGCCGTTCGCGTTGTGCCTTGTCGAGCCGGTCCAGCCCCGACCCGGCGCGCTCCATCACCCCGCCCGCTTCGGTCAGGCGGATCAGCAGGGCGCGCAGTTCCGGCCCGGCGGCCGACTCGGCGCTGGCTGCCTCCAGCCGGCGCAGCGGTTCAAGCGCCGCGAGTTCGCGCCCCAGCCAGGCCTCGAGTGCCGCCAGCAGCCGCTGCCGCACGGCCGGGCCAAGTGCGTCCAGTCCGGCATCGGGCTCGATCTGCGGCGCCAGAACTGCCCGGCCCGCCACCAGCCGCGCCACCGGTTCGGCGTGCCAGCATAGCGCGGTGCCCTCGAGCCGAATCTCGCCGCCGCCCGCCTCAAGCGCCTCGGTCAACCGGTTCGCCCGCTCCGCCAGCAACGCGGGGAGGTGGCGCTCGGCGGCGGCGAGCAGCAGCTTGCGGTCGGCCAGCCGCGCCTGCGGATCGACCCGGAAGCGGAAGCCCGCGAGATGGCCGATGTGCTCGCCGTCGACCAGCACCTCGTCATCGGCAACGGTGACCGGCAGCAGCGCGGCATCGGGGCCGAGCTTCTTCATCAGCACGGTGGTGCGGCGGTTGACGAAGCGTTCGGTCAGCCGGGCGTGGAGCGCATCGGACAGGCGCGATTCGACCGCGCGCGCGCGCGCTGCCATTTCCTCGCGCGCCAGCACCCAGTCGGGGCGCTGCGTGATGTAGGACCAGCTGCGGATCGCGGCGATGCGCATCTGCAGCGTGTCGATATCGCCGCCCGGATTGTCGAGCTCGGCGATCGAGCGCGCGACATACTCGGCGCCGAGGTGGCCGCGCCGCAGGTCGTCCCACAGCCGCGCGACGAAGCGCGCATGGGTATCGACGCCCGCGCTGCGGAAATCGGGGAGCGAGCAGACTTCCCAGAAGCGCCGCACTGACGTCTTGCCACGCACCGTGTCGGCGACTGCGCCATCCTCTGCCAGCCGCTTCAGCACTGCGAGGTCGATAGCTTCCGGCGCTGGGGCGAGTTCGGGGCGGTCGGGCTTGCTCTCCAGGTCGGCGATCAGCAGGCCGAGCGAATCGAAGCGCGGCTCCGCCTCGCGCCAGTAGAGCCGGGTGAGCGGCGGAAAGCGGTGCTCTTCGATCGCGTAGATTTCTTCGGCGGTAAACTCCGCGTCGTGGCCGCCCGTCCCCGCGAGCGTCCCGAAAGTGCCGTCGCGCTGGTGGCGCCCGGCGCGCCCCGCGATCTGCGCCATTTCCGGCGTGGTCAGGCGGCGCTGGCGCTGGCCGTCGAACTTCGAGAGCCCGGCGAAGGCGACATGATCGATATCGAGGTTGAGCCCCATGCCGATGGCATCGGTGGCGACAAGGTAATCGACCTCGCCTGACTGGTATAATGCTACCTGCCGGTTGCGCGTCTCGGGCGAAAGCGCGCCCATCACCACCGCGGCGCCACCGCGAAACCGCCGCAGCATCTCCGCCACGGCATAGACCTGCTCGGCCGAGAAGGCGACAATCGCGCTGCGCGGGGGAATGCGCGACAGCTTGCGCGCGCCCGCATGGGTGAGGGTGGAAAAGCGCGGGCGGCTGACGATCTCCGCCTCTGGCAACAGCGCCCGGACCATCGGCTCGATGGTGGCGGAACCGAGCAGCATCGTCTCGTCACGCCCCCGCGCGTGGAGCAGGCGGTCGGTAAACAGGTGGCCGCGCTCGCGGTCGGCGGCAAGCTGGGCCTCGTCGAGCGCGACGAAGGCGAGGTCTGCGCCCACCGGCATGGCCTCTGCCGTGCACAGCAGCCAGCGCGCGTTGGGGGGCTCGATCCGCTCCTCGCCGGTGATCAGCGCGACCCGTTCCGGCCCCTTGATCTTGCAGACCCGGTCATAGACCTCGCGCGCCAGCAACCGCAGCGGAAAGCCGATCGCGCCGGACGAATGGGCGCAGAGCCGTTCGATGGCGAGGTGGGTCTTGCCGGTGTTGGTCGGGCCAAGCACCGCCTTGACGCGGGATTGCTCTGCGCTGGGCATCGTCGTTCCTATCTGGCGCTTGCCGGACCAGCCTGCAAGGCGCGGGCGAAGGACTTCCCCAATGGTCGTTAAAGCAGACCGGCTTAGGCGAACATTAACCCTGTCCGGTGCAGGAAAAGCGGGCGTCCGCACCGCCTGTGCGCGGCGAACAGGGGGCCCAGTGTCAGAACCGCTATCGCAGCCGCAGCTGAGCCTGACCCGTGCGGACATGATTCCCGCACATGTCCGGAACCTGCTGGAGCGCGCCCGGATGCTGCGCGCCGATCTCGACGCCTGCGGCTGGACGGTCGACCTTGCCGACGACATCGGCAGCGCGCGGTGGTTCCGCGGGCTGGGCGGGATGCTCGGCCTCAGCCTTGCCGCGCTGTCGTTCTGGCCCGATTTCACCGCGATCGTCGCGGCGCCGGCGATGCCGCTCGATGCCGCTGCGCGCGATGAATTCCGCAGCCAGATGATCGCGCCGCTGGCGCTGGGGGCCGACAGCGGCCGCCGCATGGGACCATCCGCGCTGGTCGTGCCGCTCGCCTCCGCTCCCGAACGTCCGATGGTGCAGCTGACTGCGACCTATGGCCAGGGCGACAGTTTCTATGCGCTGCTTCAGCGTGCCGGAGCGAGCGCCAGCGATGCCGACCGCGCGAGCGCGCTGGTGGCGGGGACGATTCCGCCCGCCGGAATCGCGCCCGGCACGCAAATCGACATTACTCTCGGTCGCCGCAGCGCGCCGGGCGCGCCGCGCCCGCTCGACCGCGTGGCCTTCCGCGCGCGGTTCGATCTCGATCTTACCATCGTCCGTTCGGGCGGGGTGCTGATCGCGCAGCCGCGCCCGATCGCGGTCGATACCACACCTTTGCGGATTCGCGGGACGGTGGGTGCGAGTCTCTACCGTTCGGCACGCGCGGCGGGGGCGCCAATCGAGGCGATCCAGCAATACCTCCAGGCGCTCGACCAGCACCTCAGCCTCGATACCGCGATCGCGCCCGGCGACACCTTCGACCTGGTGGTAGCCTACAAGCGCTCCGCCGGGGGCCAGGCGCAGGTGGGCGAGCTGCTGTTCGCCGGGCTCGAGCGCGGCGGCCGGCCGCAGGCGCAGCTGCTGCGCTGGGGCAGCGACGGGCAGTTCTTCGAAGCATCGGGCATGGGCCAGCAGCGCACCGGGCTGATCATGCCGGTGGTCGGGCGGATAACCTCCAACTTCGGCGCACGGCGCCACCCGATCCTGGGCTATACCCGGATGCACGGCGGGGTCGATTTCGGCGCGGCCTATGGTTCGCCGATCTACGCGGTGGGTGACGCCACTGTGTCATTTGCCGGCTGGCACGGCGGGCACGGCAACTACGTCAAGCTTGAGCACGGCGGCGGCTATGGCACGGGCTATGCCCACATGAGCCGGATCGCCGTCAGCCTCGGCACGCGGGTCCGCGCCGGGCAGGTGATCGGCTATGTCGGCTCGACCGGCCTGTCGACCGGTCCGCACCTTCACTACGAGCTTTATCGAAACGGCGAGAAGGTCAATCCGCTATCGGTGCGTTTCACCGTCTCGAACCAGGTCGATCCGGCCGAACTCGCCCGCTTCAAGGCCCGACTGGCGCAGCTGAAGGCGGTAACGCCCGGCGCGGCGCTGGCCAGCATGGCGCCCACCCAGGCCGCAGTTGCCGCAGCACCCCAGCGCGAGATCGACCGGCTGGATTGAGGGGGGATTTTTTCCGCCTCGCGGGGGAGCGGGCCGGTGTTGCAAGGACAGGCCGGATGGCCTGTCCGCACCGCCGCGAGGCAGAAAGGATTGCCTCCGCCCGCCTTGGCTCTAGAAGCCTTGGGCATGACCGGAATGTTCCCCGCCACCCGCCTGCGCCGCACCCGTGCCTCTGCCTGGAGCCGCGCGCTTCATCGTGAAACGATCCTGACCCCGGCAGACCTGATCTGGCCGCTGTTCGTCACCGAAGGGTCGGGCGTGGAAGAGCCGGTCGGCTCGCTCCCCGGCGTCTCGCGCTGGTCGGTCGACCTGATCGCGGCCCGCGCGAAGGAAGCAGTCGCGCTCGGCATTCCCTGCCTCGCCCTGTTTCCCAACACGCAGGCAGAGCGCCGCAGCGAGGATGGGCGCGAGGCGCTCAATCCCGACAACCTGATGTGCCGCGCGATCCGCGCGATCAAGCAGGCCTGTGGCGATGACATCGGCGTGCTGACCGACGTGGCGCTCGATCCCTATACCAGCCACGGTCAGGACGGGCTGATCGATGGCTCGGGCTATGTCCTCAATGACGCCACGGCGGAGGTGCTGGTCGGGCAGAGCCTCAACCAGGCCGCTGCCGGGGCCGACGTGATCGCGCCTTCCGACATGATGGACGGCCGCATCGGCACGATCCGCGATGCGCTGGAAGAGGCGGGCCATGTCAACGTCCAGATCATGGCCTATGCGGCCAAGTACGCCTCGGCCTTCTACGGCCCGTTCCGCGATGCGGTCGGCTCCAGCGGGCTGCTGAAAGGTGACAAGAAGACCTACCAGATGGACCCGGCCAATGCCGAGGAGGCCCTGCGCGAGGTCGAGCTGGACCTGGCCGAGGGCGCGGACAGCGTGATGGTCAAGCCCGGGCTGCCCTATCTCGATATTGTCCGGCGGGTGAAGGAGACCTTCGAGGTTCCGGTCTTCGCCTACCAGGTCAGCGGCGAATACGCGATGATCGAACACGCCGCCGCCGCCGGGGCGGGGGACCGCGATGCGCTGGTGCTGGAAACGCTGCTGGCCTTCAAGCGCGCAGGCTGTTCGGGCATCCTCACTTACCACGCCGCCCACGCCGCGCGGCTGCTGGGCGCGTGATTCAAACGCCGCGCCTGCTGCTGCGGTCGTGGCGCGCGGACGATCTTGATGCCTTTCACGCGTTCTGCAGCGATCCTGCGGTGATGGCGACGCTTGGCCCCTTGATGAGCCGCGAGGAAACCGCCGCGCTGATCGAGCGGGTGAGCGCCCTGGAAAGCGAGCTCGGCCACACCTTCTGGGCACTGGAACGCCGTGCCGATGGACGGCTGATCGGCTGGTGCGGGGTGATCCGGGGCAGCGCCGGGCCAGTGGAAGGCAAGGCCGAGATCGGCTGGCGGCTCGCCAGCGATTGCTGGGGGCAGGGCTATACCACCGAAGCCGCACGGGCGACACTAAACTGGCTGTTCGCCCATTTGCCCGACGATGCCGCATGGGCGATCACACACAGCGGCAACACGCGCAGCCGCGCGGTGATGGAACGGCTGGGCATGGCGCATTGTCCCGGGCTCGATTTCGATCATCCAAAGCTGGCCGACGACGACCCGCTGCGACCGCACGTCGCCTATCGTCTCGCCAGAGCGGACTGGGGCCGGGCATGACTGCCGCCGCGACGTCAGTTCCGCCGGTGCGGCGCTGGCTGTTCGCGGCGACGATCCTGACCGGCAGCTTCCTGCTGTTCCTGATCCAGCCGATGGTCGCGCGCATGGCGCTGCCGCGCCTCGGCGGAGCGCCCAACGTGTGGAACAGCGCGATGCTGGTCTATCAGGCGCTGCTGCTGGCGGGTTATGGCTATGCCCACTGGCTGGGGCGGCTCAGCCTGCGGCGACAGGCGCAGTTGCACCTTGCCCTGTTCGCCCTCGCCGCGCTGACCCTGCCGGTGGCGCTCGCCGACCTGCCGCCCGCCGCGCCGGGGAGCGAGGTGTTCTGGGTGCCGGCGCTGCTGGCGCTGTCGATCGGGCCGGTGTTCTTCCTCGTTTCGGCACAGGCCCCGCTGATGCAGCGCTGGTACGCTGCCCATCCCGGGGCGGGTGAGCCTTGGGCGCTCTACGCCGCGTCCAACCTCGGCAGTTTCGGCGGGCTGATCGCCTATCCGCTGCTGGCCGAACCGCTGCTGAGCCTCCATGCGCAGGCCTGGGCGTGGAGCGCGGGCTATCTGCTGCTGCTGGGGCTGATTGCCGTCGCGGCTTGGACGCGGCGGGGCCTCGACGTCACGATGGCAGCGGAGCCGGAGCGGGCCGGTCCGCCGGTGCCCCGCCGTCGGATCGCGCTGTGGCTGGCGCTGTCGGCGGTGCCTTCGGGGCTGATGCTGTCGACCACGACGCACCTCACCACCGATATCGTCGCGATGCCGCTGCTGTGGGTGATTCCGCTGGGCATCTACCTGCTGAGCTTTGCCGTAGCGTTTGCCGAAGGGCGGCGGGCGGCGCGGCTGCTTTCGGCGCTTGCCTGGGTGGTGATGCTGGGGGCGGGCGGGCTGGCCATGGTCTCGACGCATTCGGCGGGTCTGATCCCGGTTTTCGCCACTCTGGCGCTGTTGTTCTTCGTCTGCGTTGCGCTCCATGCCCGGCTTTACGACCTGCGCCCCGATGCCCGGCACCTGACCCTGTTCTACCTGACGATGTCGGCGGGCGGGGCGCTGGGCGGACTGTTCACCGCGCTGATCGCGCCGCTGGTGTTCGACTGGGTCTGGGAACATCCGCTGCTGGTGCTCGCCGCCGCCGCGCTGATGCCGCGCGGTTCGCTGCCGGACTGGCGCAGGCTGAAAGGGCTGGAGCCGGAGATGGTGCGCCTGGCGCTGATCGTGCTGCTGGCCTTCGCCGCCTTTGCCGGCTGGCTGCTCCATGACCTTGCGATGATGGTCGATCCGGGGCCGTTCTATTGGGTGTGGTCGCTCGTTCGGGTGCTGATCGGCCTTGCGCTCGTCCCCTGGCGCGGCCTTGTGCTGGGCCTGCTGCTGGGGATCATGCTGGTCCAGGGCGGGCTGCTGACCATCGATGACAGCCGCGAAGGCATCCGCACGCGCAGCTATTTCGGGATCTACACCGTGCGCGACTATCCGGTGGAGCGGCTGCGCACGCTGGCGCACGGTTCTACCCTTCACGGCGAGCAATCGACCGATCCGGCGCTCAGCCGCGTGCCCCGCACCTATTACGGCCCCGGATCGGGCGCGGGCATGGTGCTGCGGCAGGCGCGAACCCTGTTTGGCCCGCAGCCGCGCGTGGCGGTGGTCGGGCTCGGCACCGGAACGCTGGCCTGCTTCCACCAGCCGGGGATGCATTTCACCTTCTACGAGATCGACCCGGTCGTGCTGGACCTGTCGCGGCAGGGCCGGTTCACTTATCTGTCCAGCTGTACGCCGCAGGCTCCGGTGGTGATCGGCGATGCGCGGATCGAGCTGCAGCGCGCGCTGCGCGGATCGTTCGATTTGCTGGCAATCGATGCCTTCTCGTCCGATTCGATCCCGCTGCATCTGCTGACCGATGAAGCCTTCGGGATCTATCTCGATGCCCTTGCGCCGCGTGGGGTGCTGCTGGTGCACATTTCGAACCGCTTCATCGATCTTGAGCCGCCGCTTTCGGCGGAGGTCCGCCGCCGCAGGCTGCACGCCGCGGTGCGCGAGGACAATCCCGTGCCGGACGAGGCGACCGGCTACACCGGATCGACCTGGGTGGCGATCGCCCGCGAGCCTTCGCAGATCAAGGCGCTTGAAGCCGGGGCCCCGGCAATGGCATGGCGCCCGCTGACCGAACCTGCCGCGCAGGTCTGGACCGATGATCACGCATCGATCCTGCCCTACCTGCAATGGCGCAATTTCCTGGGGAAGCCGCAATGACCCGCTCCGACATCACCATTCTGACCCTCAACGGCAAGACCCCGCGCATCCACGAGAGCGCCTTCATCGCCCCGGGGGTGCGGCTGATCGGCGATGTCGAGATCGGGCCGGACGTCAGCGTCTGGTACAACTGCGTGCTGCGCGCGGACGTCAGCCGCATCGTGATCGGCGCGCGGACCAACGTCCAGGACGGCACGGTTATCCACTGCGACAGCCCGATGCCCGGCTCGCCAGACGGCTACCCCACGATCATCGGCGAGGACGTGCTGATCGGGCACATGGCGATGATCCACGGCACCGTGATCGAGGACCGCGGCTTCGTCGGCTTCGCGGCGCAGACCATGAACGGCTGCGTGATCGAGGCGGACGGGATGCTCGCGGCGGGCGGATTGCTTGCCCCGAACAAGCGCATTCCCTCGCGCCAGCTGTGGAGCGGGCGGCCCG